>DFXU01000003.1 GCA_002383285.1 Caryophanales bacterium UBA4100 | reverse complement strand
GAAGCATTTATGATATTATGCCCCGAGAGAGTCAGCAGAAGGTAATGAATTACAAAAGCAATCTGGTTAATGGTCATAGTCAGCCTCCATTAGAGGTAGAAATTTATTCGAAGCTTGGCGAGAGGATAGATGTGGAGGCGGTCGGTAGCTATGATGATCTTACTCATATGGTTCAATTCATGCTTAATGATATTACGATAAGAAGAAAATCGGAAATCGCTTTAAGAGAAAGTCGAGAACAATATCTACAACTACAGAACAGCTTAGACCACTTTTCCAGAGACGTATTCGAGATAGTAAGTATATCCGAGCTAGAGAATCATCTGGTAAAGGAGGTTAAGAATATACTAGAAACAGAGTATGTTGCGATTATAGAGTGGAGCGCAGAGAATGGATTATTCGCTCGAGAAGGTAATCACCGATTGTCTGTGGAGCATGAATCCTATATCTTGCAATTAGAACCAGATCATATTATGCAGAATGAATTGATAGCAATTGATCAAAGCTGGTTAATTAGGATTGGAGAAAGTCGAGGCAAGCATGTTCTCATGTATATTAGCGGAACCTCAATGCTCAAGCATCATGCACAGCATGTATGGTTAAGAACATTGACTCGTTTTGTAAACGTTTTGTATGACAATTTTCGAGTTATTGAAGAGCTTAGCATTGAGCTGAAGGAATTCGTCAATAAGCCTACCTCTCCCCCTTGGCTCTTACGAATGTTCTTCAACTTATCAGAGAATGAGAGAAAAAGGTTATCCCAGGCTTTGCATGATTCAGCACTTCAAGAGCAAATTGTATGGTACCGTAGATTGGAATTGCTTAACTTATCCAATGATATTTCTGCGGATGTAAAACTTAAGATTACCAATATTATGGAAGGTTTACTAGATGTGATTTATCAGATTCGAGTTACATGTAATGAGCTCAGGCCACCCCTATAGATGGAGATGGGTCTTGTTCCCTCCCTAAGAAGCTTGTTCGACACCACACAGATGCGCAGTGATTTTGTCGTTAGCTTCAACTCGGAATTACTGAATGAAGAGCTTGGAGATGAGCTGTCGATGTGTATCTACCGGATTATACAGGAGCTTCTAGCGAATGCTACCAAGCATTCCCAAGCAAGAGAGATTAAGCTAAAGCTACAAGTATTGAAGAGAAATGTTGTACTGGAATATGCGGATGACGGAATAGGCGTAGAGGGAGAGATGCTGGAGGAAAACTTTGGGAGTATGGGCATCTACGGAATGCGGCAGCGAGTTCGTAGTATGAACGGTGGTATTCGTTTCTACTCTCGTCCCGAAGAGGGCCTGAAGGTTTGGATTAGTATACCAAGCGTTTTCAATACAGTTTCCAATTTAGAATAAAAAATCTCAGAGTTTATGTCGAAGCGTATGTAGGGAGATCATATTATGATTCGAATTTTACTAGTAGACGATCACCCCTCTGTGGTGGAAGGGACGAAGTTTATGCTCGAGAGGGAGCTTGATATGCATGTTACGATTTGTATCGACGGCAATGAAGCGCTGGATTTGATTAACACTGAGCAATTTGATGTGATGTTATTCGATCTTAATATGCCGAAATAGAATGGAATTAAATTGACCAAGAGGGTGCTCGGGATGAATCCAGATTCCATCATTCTGATCTTCACCGGATTTGATATTATGCCGTACTTTAACCAATTACTTGATATCGGGGTTACAGGATTTGTTCAGAAGACAGCTACGAGGGAGCATCTCATTAGTGTGATTCGATGTGCTATTCATGGAGAATCGGTAATCTCATTATGTCTTCTGAGGGAGATGCGGAACAGACAGGACAGTGAACAAGTAACAATAAGTAAGCAGTTGTCCAAAAAGGACTTGGATATTCTTAATGAGGTTGCGAAAGGAAAGAACAACAAGTACATCGCGTCCATGATGTTGATGAGTCAGCGATCACTTGAATATGCGCTAACCCAATTATTTCAGAAGCTACAGGTTAAATCTAGGGTCGAGGCCGTTGCCAAATCGAAGGAGCTAGGCTTTATTCTTAAGGAGCGATAGCTCCATTCCCTATCATTGTTCTGGTGGAAACCATATGCTTCGTAGATCGTTCCAGCCTTGAGCATTCATCGTAACGTAACTACAACTGAAGGGTTACTTCTGCTATGGCTGGAGTAAATTTTGATATCGTTACCAGGTTTACGATATAAGCAATCATGGTGGTAGGCTCGGTTTTCGAAATTCACTAATGGTCCAGATCGTTGGGCGTTACAGGTAACGAATTTCCGCGTTGTTATTACCAATTGATCGAGGAGCGATCTTGCAGCATATTACTGGGGGAAAACCTCCAAGGAACGGGCGTTCTGTGAGAGGATTGAAGTAATCGATCGAGCGTATACACGACGTCCTCGGCTTCTAAGGGTTTTCCATTATGAAAAGTAATTCACTTCCGTATGAAGAATGTCCAGCGTCTAGGGGCTTTATCAATATGCGGGGTTAGCTCGGATGAATGTCCAAAACTTAATTTTGATCTCATCCGGTATACTCGGATCGATCACTTTCGCTGGGAAAGCAACTAATGTGCTTTGCAGACAAGATGCGGACATTGCCAGACGCTATGCGGACCGTAGATCCGCTGATTCAGCTTCGCGGACATAGGATACCCTATTTGTGTATATAGAGTTGTTATGTTACCAATATAAAACAAATAGTGACTTCTATGTCCGCTTATCTTTATATTCGGACATATATGTGAGAAAAGGGCTTCTGTGTCCGTTCAATAGCGCTAGTATTCATTTCTTCCGGTTCTCGATAGGTAAGTTCTACGAGACTGCATAGTAGGCCGATCAACAACGGCTACAGCTCATCAATGATATCACCGGCGATTAGAGATGCCGGGGACTGACGTATTCTGGCGGCGCGATCACCAGCGGCACCGTGCAGGTAAACGCCGAGGGCAGCAGCCAGGCCGGCGTCGAGCCCTTGTGCTAACAGGCTGGTGATAACGCCTGTCAGCACATCGCCCGCACCACCGGTGGCCATCCCCGGTCCGCCCGTCGTGTTCACGAACACGTCGCCATCCGGGGTTGCCGTTACGGTGCGGGCACCCTTCAGCACGAGCGTGACGCCGTGCTGCTGCGCGTACGCGCGCGCCAGGCCGATGCGGTCGCGCTCCACGTCGCGCACTGATCGGCCGATCAGGCGCGCCATCTCGCCCGGATGCGGCGTCAGGATCGCGGGGCGCTCGCGTCTCGGCCAGCTGCCGAGTCCGCCAGCATCCGCGATCATGTTCAGCGCATCCGCGTCGAGCACGATCGGGCAGCTCGCGCCCGACCAGAGCTTGCGCAGCCAGGCGTCGTCGCCTGCGAAGCGAGCCATACCCGGACCGATCGCCAGCGCGTCCTTACCCTCCACGAGCTGAAGCACCTCGTCTGGAGAAGACTCCGACCAATCGCCCATCCCATTGTCGATTACGCCAGCCAGCATCACCTCTGGTACCCTGCCGATGACTGCATCCAGCATGCGCTCTGGTAGCGCCCATGTGACAAGACCGGCGCCCGCACGCAGAGCTGCAAGGGCTGTGAGCAATCCAGCACCGCTGTACTTGCGCGAGCCTGCAACAACCATCGCGTGGCCATATGTGCCCTTATGTGTGTTCGCTTCGCGTTTAAGAGGCAGCCTCAAGCCGAAGCGTAGCTGAAACATCCGTTGATCCGCCCAATAGGTGCTCACCTGCTGCTCTCGAGCCAATCGTTCAGGTATCCCGATGCTCCTGATCACAACCTCGCCTGCATAAGCTGAGCCTGGGAATTGGGTCAGGCCTAGCTTCGCAAAGGCTAGCGCTACCGTAACATTCGCCCGAATACAGGGCTCACTTACCTCTCCGGTGTCAGCATTCAGTCTACTGGGTATGTCTACAGCCACGATCGGCAGCTTGCTATCATTGGCCTCTCGAATGAGCGATGCATACGGCTCACGAGGCGCACCATTCGTTCCTGTTCCTAACAATGCATCCACGATTCCTGCATATTGATGCCATACAATACTTCCGGGCACGAACAATGCAGAGGGGATGCCAAGCTTCTGCGCGATATCTCGCTGCAGCAACGCATTTCCTGTCAATCCAGTTGGATCAGACGCATATAGAAGCTCGGCGTCGATACCCAACTCGCGAAGTTGCCGCGCGGCTACTAATCCGTCTCCACCGTTATTGCCCTTGCCAACGAGGATCAACCAGGGCTTATGCGACTCCAAGCCTACGAGCCTATGCGTCAATTTCTCGACTTCCTCTGCAACGCTCCTACCCGCATTCTCCATAAGAACTGCTGCTGGAATGCCGATCGTCCCAATGGTATACTGATCGAGTTTTCGCATCTGCTCCGCGGACACGATGTACATGGAAACCACCTTCTTCCTTGATGTCAATTATATCAAATTTCATCAATAAAGCATGCTTGCAGCGTGGGGGGTGGGCATCTACTTGATCATTTCAGAGGAGTGGGGATTACTATACAGTAAAGCATAGAGGTTAGTTGATTTGAATGAGAGGTTTGAGATGAGCTGAGATAAGTTGAGATGAGATGAGATGAGCTGAGATGAGTTGAGATGAGATGAGATGAGATGAGATGAGATGAGCTGAGATGAGATGAGATGAGCTGAGATGAGCTGAGATGAGCTGAGATGAGCTGTGCTGGTGGATTAGCACAGTTGTTGACGCAATAGTACCGCCAAAATGTATCTAATTTCAGTGGAAAGTAACCTTTGGGAGTAAAAAACGCAAGTTTCCGCGCTACAATACCGTCTAGACTGCACTGTAACGCTGAAACATGCGCTGTTGGAGGAAATTTAGGATTTTAGGTTGATTTAACGAATTTGTTGAGCATAGTAACGCCAAGTATAGCGCTAGGCCCCCCTAGAGTTAAGCTGGATTAGGTGAGCAATCACAGGTTTCGTGAATTTCGCTCCCAGCTATCGCTCCCAGCTATCGCTCCCAGCTATCGCTCCCAGCTATCGCTCCCAGCTATCGCTCCCAGCTATCGCTCCCAGCTATCGCTCCCGGCTATCGCTCTTAGCTCTCGCTCCCGGCTTTCGCCCACAATCGACGAGCCTGCTCGAGGCCCATACGAGTGCCTTGGCGGCAATCCTCAAGGCCTTCGAATTCCAATGAGAGATAACCATCATAGCCAGCGCTGCGAACGACACTCATAATCTCAGTCAGATTTACATCACCATGACCTAAGATGGAGCCTCGCAGATGATAGCCACCAGCGCTCTTAAACCAACCTTCTCCTAACTCTGCAGTAGGGGGACGGCGGTAAAAGTCCTTCAGATGAACAATTGAAGCAATCTCTAAATTACGCTGAACCGCAAGGAGTGGATCCTCATCCGCACACAAGAAATTACCCACATCTAACGTTGTTCTGAAGTTACTGCGGTTAACCTCCTTGACCAGGCGATATACTCGTTCACTAGACTGAATATAGAACCCATGGTTCTCAACACTCGTTGTTATGTTGTATTGCTGTGCATATTCGGCGATCTCTTGACATGCTTCAACTAATCGAGGAAGATCTGCCTCATATGAATGTAGCGAAATATCCGCAGTAGGTGGCTTTCCGGCAACATCATGCCTCATCAGAAGCACACCCAATTCAGCTGCGATATCCACATGCTGCTTAACCAGTTCGATCTCTGCTCTGAATTCTTGGGAATTATCCTTAAGAAAGTTAGCGCCAATCGCATAATTGGAGACATCTATTCCAACTGAGGCTGCCTTCATGCGAATGTGACCTTGCCTCAGTTGGAATAGATGTCTCCAATTATGCGATTGGCGCTAACTTTCNNGGTGACCTGCCAATAGTCGGTCTTCAGTCAGATTAAATCCGATAGGGACAATCTCGATATGCTCTCCGCCATGCTCCACAATCCAATCGATAGCGCCCAATATCGTCAAATCTCCAGATTTAATAGCCTGTGCCAAGCTGTATGAGCTTACACCAAGTTTCATGGGCTTGGAAGCCTCCTTATCGATATCTGTTAATAAATTCAACCGCTTTTCGTATATCCACCTCTGGCTGGTTTCCAACCTCTCGTTCAATCGTCAGATAGCCTTTATAACCAATGTCCTGCAATGCTTGAAAATATCCATCAAAATCAACATGCCCCTCACCAAGCGGAACCTCCTCGAAGAGCAGACCAGATCCGAGCTCGGCAATTCGCTCATGGGACATCTTCTGATAGCCTAGTGAGCCGTATACCTCACGAGGATCGACCTCAACAAGTCGCACGCCGTCCTTTACATGCGTATGGACAATGTAATCCTTCAACAATCGGACGCCTTGTACGGGATCATCACCGGTGACCATCACCATATTAGCGGGGTCGAAGTTGACCGATAGTCCATTCGTACTAAGCTGATCTAGAAATTGCTTCAGATGAGCCGCAGGCTCTGGACCCGTCTCAATTGCAAAATAGGCATCGATACTGCTCGCATAGCTGCTTAGCTGATCGCAAGCGCTTAGCATCGTCTCGTAAACCTCACCCTTCGTATCTTGGGGTACAACACCAATATGTGTCGTTACAATGCTGGTTCCCAAATCCAAGGCGAGATCTAGAATCCGCTTGGATTGTTCGATCTTCTGAGCATTCTCATGCTTATCTTGAAAGCCATGCCCCCCAAGGTCACCGCATAACGCTGATATTTCTAATCCTAGGGATCCTATGTAATCCTTCAGCTCACGGCGAGCAGCAGCAGATAGTCCAGCAGGGTCCATCTCTCCACTAACCGCGTAGATTTGCACACCCTCTGCACCGACTTCCTTAGCCTTAAGTAACCCTTTACGCACACCCAAGTTGAAGCTGTCGACAATTACAC
The DNA here is from genome assembly GCA_002383285.1 of Caryophanales bacterium UBA4100. Taxonomy (GTDB): domain Bacteria; phylum Bacillota; class Bacilli; order Paenibacillales; family UBA4045; genus UBA4045. Next base: position 32,539 of record DFXU01000003.1, on the reverse strand, counting down.
CAATCTTGTTCGTTAATGCCATACGTTTATTTCTACCTCTTCCTAAGGATATATGAATTAATGAATTCCCAACGATGATTAGAAATGAATTTCTTCACCGCGCTGTGCGGATTCATAGATGCCTGTTAAGATCTTCATCATTTCAACACCATCTGCAACAGGGCTTAAGGTATCCTTCCTGCCTAGAGTTGCATCTATGAAGTGAGCCATTTCATTCGTAAAAGCTGATTGGAAATTAAATGAAAGGTTGTCGACCTGTGGTGTCATGTTCATAATGGTATTGTTCTTCTCAGTAATCATCATCAGCTCTGGCTCCAGCTCTGCTCCACCCTTATCCCCGTATAGCTTTACATTCAGTTCATCCTGCTTAGCATGAAGCGTGAAGCTCACATCTATGAACAAGGACGATCCATTCTCAAACCGGATTAAGGCATTGGCCAGATCCTCAACACCATTAAGGCTAGGATCATAATCAGCGGCCTTATAGAAGCTTAGGTTCTCTACATTGGAACGGTTACCAAGCTTCTTGTAGGTGTTTCCGGATATCGATTTTACCTTTGGCATACCCATTAGATACCATACGATATCGATTAGATGCACACCTAGATCAATGAGTGGTCCGCCACCAGAGCGCTCCTGGTCGGCAAACCATCCGCCTGGATTTCCCAGCCTTCTTAAGCAGGACGCCTTCGCATAATAAATTTGACCCAGATCACCTTGGTCAATAAAGCGCTTTAACACTTGTGTGTTGGTACTGTAACGTCGCACTACACCTACTTGCAGCACCTTACCGCTTAATTTCACTGCTTTCTCAACCTCAAGTGCCTCTGCGACGGTTTTGCATAACGGCTTTTCACATAACACATGCTTGCCTGCCTGCAACGCAGCAATACTAAGCTCAGCGTGAGTATTGTTCCATGTACATATACTAACAGAATGCAGCTCCGGTAGTGCCAGCAAATCATGATAGTTGGTAAAAATGTGGGAGGCACCATACTTTTGTGCTTTCTGCTTGGCTCGTTCTTCGTTCAGATCACAAATCGCATAAATTTCAACCTCAGGATTTTCCGCATACCCATTCAGATGTGCCTCTGATATCGATCCTGCGCCAATCACACCAATTTTTAACTTAGCCATTTACGTCATCTCCTATTTAGACTCACAATATCACTACTATTATTCACCAGCCTCTGCATGATGAGTAGACTTATTCGATAGAACAACTGGAAATTCCTCTGTGGGAGCTTCTTTATTGGAATAATGAAATTGTCATAAGATATTGCGTGATTTTATTAAGATGAAATAAGCAAAGCTTATGACTTTTGGGAATGCTGAAAAAAGCATAGGCAAGGCTAGTTAAATCTCTGCGTAGAAAGACCGTTCTAATATAGAACGGCCACTTTTAAGTATGAACTATTATTTTGCAGATGGACGCCCATCATTAACTTCCTTGATTAGCGCTAAGGGCACCTTAGGTTTCCGATCATAGGTTAGGAGGCCGTTGATTTCCTGCTCGACATCCGTCAGCTGTGTGTAGCAGAAGCCTTGGACAATAGGTGATTGCAAGAGCGGTTGAGTAACAGCCTTGTACCGTTCTAGGAAGTCCTCATCATTCTCGGCGGCCGAATAACCCCAGCCCTCCCAGTCGCTCTTCTTGTAGGAGATTCCGCCATATTCTGAGATATGAATCGGAGCGCCTTCATAAGGGAAGCCGGGCACATGGATCCAACGATTAGACGGCTTAGCCCCTATTGCGCTCTCCGTCGTTCGGTATCGCTCCTGAAGAATCTCCCTGCGGTATTCATAGTCATGTATCGTGCAGATATCGGATTTCACATGCTCCCACCCATCGTTAGAGATGACAGGTCTAGTAGGGTCGATTGACTTGGTTAGATGATACATCGATAATGCGTGCTGCTGCTGAGAAGAGTCATTAAGAATGTTCGGAACACCCCAGCTCTCATTAATCGGTACCCATGCCACAATACAGGGGTGATTGTAATCGCGATCGATCGCTTCCTGCCATTCGTGTGTAATCCGCTTCACATATTCATTGGAATAATCGTAGGCGTTCGCCATCTCACCCCACACCAATAGGCCTAGCTTGTCGCACCAGTAATGGTATCGCGGATCCTCGATCTTCTGATGCTTGCGGGCACCGTTGAAGCCCATCTCCTTGGTCAGCTCCACGTCCTGCTTGATCGCCTCATCTGAGGGTGGTGTAAGATTGCCATCCGGATAATATCCCTGATCGAGGACCATCTTCATATAATAAGGTCGATTGTTCAAGCAGAGCTTGCCATCGATAATTGACACCTTCCTCATACCGAAATAGCTCATTACCCTGTCAATTTCCTGACCATTATCATAGAGGGTGAATTCAATGTCGTACAAATTCGGCTTCTCTGGGGACCATAACGCACCCAAACCATGATCAGCGAAATCGTGCAGGTTAATGGTGAGATACTCCTCGGCTTGTCTTACCCTTACTCGATGATCTGAAACTAGCTTCCCGTCGAAGCTGATCTTGGTCTGCAGGTACAAATCACTCGATATCTGAGAATTGTGGATGAATAGCTGTATGCGAATCTCATTCTCGTCGATATCCGGTGTATACTTCACCTTGTCCAGATAGGTTTCGGATACCGCCTCCAGCCATACGGTCTGCCAGATGCCTGTAGTACGCGTATAGAAGATACTTGCTGACTGCTCCTTCCAATACTGCTTACCTCGTGGCAGCGTTAAGTCTTTGCTGAAGTCCTGCGCTCTGACTACAATATCCGCCCGATCACCATCGACCTGCTCGGTTATGTCGATGGAGAAGGGTGTATGCCCACCCTCGTGAACCTTCACTTGCTGGCCATTAATCCATACAGTAGCAGCGTAATCTACTGCGCCGAAATGCAGTAATAGCCGATTGCCTGCCATATGTGAAGGAACCTTCACTTGCTTGCGATACCAGACTACATCATGGAAGTGGTGTTCACCAATTCCACTTAATGCGCTCTGGTAAGCGAATGGAACCTGAATGGTTCTGGTGAAGGTATGCTGCTGATACCATTGCTCCTGTTCCCCTGCAGAGCTGTCGTCAAAGTCGAATTCCCATTGTCCGTTCAAGCTCATCCACCCAGCACGTTCAAACTGCGGCCGAGGGTAATCACTTCTAGGTTGACTCACATGGATCACTCCTTCTTATATTATGCAACTGCAATATACATTATAATTTTACAATATGCAATAAACATTGTAAACTAGCAATATAATAAAATTGGAAGGAGGATTTGCAGGATGTCTTCAATGCCCGATTCAGTCAAGCGTATTCCCGCAACTCAAATTCAAGAGGTGGCCAAAGCGTTAGCGGGCGATTTGAGACTCCGCATCTTAGAGGTCCTCGGCGACCGCACGATGAGCATGAACGAATTAATGGTCGAGCTGGGAGCGGCACAGCCTACGATCTCCATTAATATACAGATTCTTGAGCAGGCAGGTCTTGTTGTAACATCGACGGGCAGTAATCGGGAGAAAACCTGCTCCCGTGTGCATCATACGCTGCTGTTAGAGCTCCCGAACATGCGGGGGGATGCACTGCCGGATATGGAGGAAATTCAAATGCCGGTGGGCATGTATACCGATTGTTCAATAGACCTACCCTGTGGACTTGCGAGTAAGGACGGATTAATTGGTTGCCCTGACGATCCTCGCACGTTCTACCTGCCAGAACGATCAGAGGCACAGCTGCTCTGGTTCAGTGGTGCGGGATATGTGGAGTATCGATTTCCCAACCCCGTACCCCCAGGAGTAGAGCTGTCCGAGCTTCGATTATCCGCGGAGATTTGTTCTGAAGCGCTGGGCTTCAATAACGATTGGCCTTCGAATATTACCCTATATATGAATGGAGCACGTATAGGTACAATCACGAGTCCTGGTGATTACGGTGCTGATAAGGGTAAGTTAACTCCCAATTGGTGGGTTTACGGTACACAGTACGGTGATTTGTATGAATGGTCATTTGCCTCGAACGGGTGTATGGTGAACGGTGAGCATCATGCGAAGACGACGCTTGCTGAGCTTGGATTAAATTATCATAAACCGATCATCGTTCGATTCGAGGTTGAGCAGGATGCAATAAACCGGAATGGTCTGAACCTACTAGGCTCCGCCTTCGGCAATCACGCACAGGATATTCGCATGACATTTATTAAAGGAACAGTCGTATAACACACCTGTGCGCTGATTTATAGCGAAGCCCATTACCTAATATTGCCTGAATAACCACCAGCACTGTATAATTAGTAACAGAATGGGGGCTAGTTCATGCCAGATAAGAGGGTAAGAATGGACAGTATGCTTAAAGTCGCTAGGATTGTGTTTATTTACATAGTCTGTGGTGTAGCTTGGATCCTCTTCTCGGATTATTGGCTTGAATTTATGGATGTGACTAACTTACAGCAGAAGCAGACCGTAAAGGGGATTTTTTATGTCCTCACTACTGGAGTGCTTCTTTTCTTTATCCTAATCAGATTTGTCAAGCAGATATTATCTGCACAGCAGAAGGCCATAACAAGTGAACAGAGGTTTCGCGATATATTCCAGCATGCGAATGATGGGATTGCGTTATTCGTCATTGACTCGACTCAATCGATTACCAACATAGGGTCTAACGATTTATTCCAACGTATGACCGGCTATTCGGATGACGAGCTGCGCGAATCTAAACCTAGCCACTATTTACGCTTTTCTAATATGCAGGATAGTTTTTATAGTTCTGAGGCAAATGGTCAACAGATTCTGACCCTTCATATAGTGAACAATATTGGAGAGCTTATCGCAGCTGAAGTGAATTCGATGACATTTCTGAAGGAAGGCCACTTGGAGGTTGTCTCCATCTTCAGAGACATTAGAGACCGCAGGCAAGCTGAGGAAACGATTCATTATCTTGCCAATCATGATTATCTGACAAATTTACCGAATCCAAGAGTATTCCATTCAGCAATGAATCAATACATAGAGAATAAAGAAGATTTCCTTCTTATTATTGTAAGAATGAATCGCTTCAACTGGTCAAGAAATACGTTAGGCAGAATACATAGCAATGAGTTGATTCAGAGGATAGCAGATAGGCTGGATTATTCTATGCCCGATAGTGCACCGATCACACGAATGAATGATGATAGCTTTGAGATCTTGATAACCGGCTGCTCGTATGTAGATTACCATTGCGTGTATGGGAGGATTAAGGAAACGTTTCTTCAGCCCTTTATACTAGGCGAGGATGAGATTGTACTAGAGATAGATATTGGGGTCTCATGTTATCCTATTGATGGTCAGGATGCAGATAGTATTATACGATGTGCTCACTATGCGCTGAGTATCGAGTTAGATGGAGAAAGTGAATTTGTCATCGATGAGATTCAGAGAAATCAATATAGACGTAAGTTGCACATAGAAGAGGAGCTACCATTCGCATTACAGAGAGATCAGCTCTCATTAGTCTATCAGCCGAAGGTTGAATTAACATCAGGTAGCACATTAGGAGTTGAAGCCTTACTGAGGTGGGATCACCCTATTCTTGGAGCTGTCATACCGGATGAATTTATTCCTATCGCTGAAGAGATGGGCTCGATCATCCCTATTGGCGAATGGGTGTTGCTTGAGGCTTGTAATCAGCTAATGAACATACAGAAGGCTAGTGGTAAGGATATTAGTATGGCTTATTAGTATGGCTGTTAATATATCCACGCGGCAATTCATGCAGAGGAACTTTGTGAAGATCATTCATCATGCCGTCTCTTCTACGGGTATCCTTGCTAACCACCTCCTTGCTAACCACCTCATCCTTGAAATCACTGAGAGCATTGCGATGAATGTCGAGTCCTCACTTCCCGTACTTAAGGAGCTAAAGGCACTAGGTGTAAAAATTAGCTTGGATGATTTCGGAACCGGTTATAGCTCGCTTGCTTATCTGAAGCATATGCCGCTAGATGAACTGAAGATTGATCGTTCCTTTATTCAGGATTTACAATATGACAAATCGGATAGGAATCTCGTGGAAATCATTATAACACTAGCTCATAGCATGAACTTTCTTGTGGTGGCAGAGGGTGTTGAGGATGAAATGCAAATTAACAGATTAAAGGAGCTTCATTGCGAAATCGTGCAGGGCTATTACTATAGCCGACCATTGGATATTCATTCATTGAAGGCTCATATGCGTCAATAAGATGGTCGTAAGCCTCTATTTACCATGGATACTGCTTTACGAATTATAGTAGAGTAGTGGTTGATAGAGGAGGGGATTCCAATTCAACGAATACGTATAGTTACGCTAGCTGTCTTAGCATTCACACTACTGATGCCCAACTCAACATATGCGGATCAGGTGATTCGTAAAGCAATACATGTCAATGATTCTCCTATACAGGCTACAATTATCATTCGCAACAATTACCAGATGGTTCCAGCCATATGGTTCCGTAATGTGTCTAAGAAAGTCAGCTGGAGTGAAAGATACCGCTCAGCCGTCATAAGCAGCCAGCAGACCATCATCGGGTTTCCAGAGGGTGAGAGATTCGCGGATTATGATCTGCATGGGTTAAACCGGTGGGAACGAGATGAATTGCATACGACAAGCTTTATTCACGAAGGCAGAATGTATGTACCACTCGCGTATACAGCAAGAAAGCTCGGTATGCTAGTAACTTATGATGCCCATTCACAGAGTACTTCTATTCATAATGCAACGATATCCACATCTACGACCAACTCTGGTAACTCTGGTAACTTTGCTTACGCTACTAACTCTACCGCTTCCGCTTCCCGGCACTCGATTTCATCGGATGATCTACATTGGTTGAATCAGATTACCGAGGCAGAGGCAGGCGGCGAAAGCTATAGAGGGAAGCTGGCCGTAGCGGCTTCCATACTTAATCGTGTAGGCAGCCCAGACTGGCCTAATTCGATTCAGGAGACGATCTTCCAGGTGGACACATTCAATGGTGTATCCTATTACCAGTTCTCTCCTGTGCTAGACAATCGGATCTATAACGTAACCCCAAGCAAGGATACACTTAAGGCGGTGCAGGCTGCCCTTCGCGGAGAAGATGCGAGTAAAGGTGCAGTCGTATTCTACAACCCCGAGAAGACAGATAATAAGTGGGTTCGGGGCAGAGAGGTCACAGTGACCATAGGCAGCCATATCTTTGCCAAGTAATGAGTGTCGACATTTAAGGTCGGATCGTGACTCTTGTTCCAACGGGCACGATCTCAGATAGCTCAAGAACATCTTCGTTGTACATTCGGATACAACCAAGGGACACCTGTTTACCAATGGATGCCGGGTTATTCGTTCCATGGATCCCATAATGAGGCTTGGATAATCCCATCCAGAACGCACCATAGGGGCCGCCAGGATTGGCTTGCTTATTCACTATAGAATACTCACCTGTTGGTGTTTGGGTTAGCATAGCACCAACACCAACAGGAAACCCGCGTACGACAATGTCCTTATCCAACAAATATAGCTGTCGATCAGACAGATCAACAATAATTCGATAAGTAGGCAAGTAACCACTTCCTTTTTGTTACAGCATATGCTGGAAGATGCGATTGGGCGCATTATACTAAGATTTCATAGCAGAATAGCAGCTGCTCGAATGATATACCATACATAACGCCATACTAGTTAGTAAAAAAAAAAGTGGCAGGTGCTATGAACGATTATTGGACGATTACTGTAGAGCTAACGATAGGTTTTCTCGGATTATTCATTCTAACGAAAGTACTGGGAAAGACAAATTTAGCTCAGATTACACCCTTTGACTTCATCTCTGCATTAATTCTGGGGGAGCTGTTAGGGAACGCGATTTATGATGAGAAAATCTCGATAGTCAAGGTGCTCTTCGCAACAACTTTGTGGGGCTTGCTTATGTTCTCAGTGGGGAAGATTACACAGAAGGTGAATAAGCTAAGAAGAACGCTAGAAGGTGAGCCTTCAATCGTCATCCGATATGGAAAATTCCAATATACAACGATGAAGAAGAATAACATAGACATTAATCAGTTGCTCAGCTTGATCAGACAAGAAGGATACTTCTCCATACAAGAGGTGGATTTTGTAATACTGGAGCCGAACGGCAAGATAAGTGTGGTCCCACATTCAGATTATGATTCCCCGAGCAGGAAGGACCTCAAGCTAGCTGCTAAACCAAGCCAATTACCAGTTGCTATCATACTTGATGGGAAGATCGTACCTGGTAATCTTCGAGAGGCGGGTATAGATGAGCCTTGGCTCAAGAAGCAGCTGCAAGCGAAGAACATAACCGACTATAAGGACGTTCTCTATGCTGAATGGAATAAGAATCAACCATTAATTGTGAATAAGTATCGTTAGGATCAACTAGATAATAATCAGCATTCGGAGAGTGCAGCGCTCGTACTAGCGTTACTACTCCTATTGGACTGCCCTATAGCGCTGAAACATGCGCTGTAGGCTGATATCAGGCATATATGGGATGAATCAGCGAATATGTCATGTGTAGTAGCGCTACAATTAGCGTTAATCGATTAAAGGGGTCTTTTCCGGACAAAAAACAGGCTAGCATCAATGAAGATCAATATGCTGTTTTATTTTTATCGTTCCGCTCGGGAAGAAGAACGTCGCTTCTTCTTCACATAGCGCAGCCAATTCCGCTTGAAAGTCTCAGCTCATCTAGTTCTTCGGTAGCTTAATGAGAAATGTGATCTCCTCGTAAGGGATACTTTTCAGTTGAATGCTACCATGTTGCGCTTCGACGATATCCTTAGCAAGTATTAGGCAAGCTGTAAGCATCGGCCTTGTAGAGGATATGCTGACGAAACCTTTAGACCAGATATAACCGTGACTCGTGCAGAATTCACCGTTATGCTGATGAATGCGTTAAAGCCACAGCATTCAGGAACGGTTCTTACATTTACTGATACGGCAAAAATCGGAGGATGGGCTCAGATGGCAGTCGCACAAGCCTTAGATGTAGGTATAATTAGTGGTTATGCGGATGGAACTTTCCGTCCTAATGCACAAATTACACGCACTGAGATGGCAGTAATGATCGTGAATGCACTAGAGGTATCTATTGAATCAGATAATACTACTGGTTTTGCAGATGACACGGACATTCCAGAGTGGGCGAGAGGTAGTGTTGCTTACATGAAACAAGCAGGTATAATACTTGGAAAAGGTAATAACCATTTCGCTCCTCATGACCATGCTACTAGGGGAGAAGCTGTATCTGTTATACTCAACATGTTGGATGTACAGAAGAGAGAATAGGTTCTTCACTTAAATCTGAATTAGCATAGCCCAAAAAGACGATTATCCATTTTTTGAATGACTATGTTCGGGATCGAGAGAAGGTATTGTCAGAAAGAAGTTCCGTTAAATGAGTAATACGTATAAATAGAGATAGGAATAAGATCATATTTACCCTTATAACCATCCAAAGAGAATCGATTTCTATGAAAATAGCGGTTTTATAGTGAAATAAGGTCACACTGGATCCTATTCTTAAAGCGCGGCACATTAGGTGAGTGAATAAGGCACATAATGACCTTATTATTCAGTAATAGTAAAGTACATAAACTGAAGAAATTTCCGAATGAAATATCCGAGATGAACGCACCTCGAAGAGCGAGGTTGAGTCCTAGAATAATTTTCACTAGTTAGGAAGCTTCACTGAGGTTAAATATCTGCTAGAAGAGTTTCATTATCAGTCGATGGTGCTGTGTAGAGTATGAGTAGTCAGCAATCCAAGTCAAGAAATAGACTTCCTATTGATTTATGCTAATTACGAGGAGGTGAGAAAATGAATCAGGTTGAAACCGTAATGGCCGTGCAGCACATGCAGGAATATATTGATGCCCACATCTATGAAGAGATTACACTGAAGCAGCTGTCCAATGCAGCAGGGTATTCTTCATGGCATTCGGCGAGAATTTTCAGAGAGGTAACCGGAAGAGCACCATTTGAATATATTCGTGCTTTAAGACTGACGAAGGCTGCCCTTGTTCTCTGTGATGAAGAGCGTCGAATCATAGATGTTGCACTGGACTTTGTATTCGATTCTCATGAAGGCTTCACTCGTGCATTCTCAAGACAGTTTGGGCTACCTCCCAAGAGATATAGTCAGAGCACCCCGCCAATTCAACTGTTCATGCCTGAGAGAGTTTTCGATACCTACCGAGGGTTTCATAATGGAGGAATGAAGATGAGTGAGAGGAAAGCAAGTAAAACAGTATTCGTACAGATTATTGAACGTCCTGCCCGTAAGGTGCTGCTTAAGAGAGGGATCAAAGCAACTGAATATTTTGCATATTGTGAAGAGGTTAGCTGCGATGTATGGTCCCTGCTCTCAAGTGTGAAGGAAGCCCTGTATGAACCCATTGGAATGTGGTTGCCGGATCACCTTGTAGCAAGCGGAACCTCCCAATATGTGCAGGGCGTCGAGCTGCCGCTGGATTACAGCAATACCGTTCCTGATGGATATGATTGTATGGAGCTGCCACCATGTAAGATGATGGTTTTTCAAGGAGAACCGTATAACGACGATGACTTTATGGATGAGATCGGGGAAGTCTGGGATCATATTGAGAAATTCAATCCTCATGTTTACGGGTATAACTGGGCACCAGAAGCAGCGCCAAGATTTCAGCTTGCTCCGATGGGGTATAGAGGGTACATTGAGGCGCGGGCGGTTGTTGCAGTGAATTGACAGCACAATTCATAATTATGCAACGAAGGAACATTATATAATAATAACCCGCTCAAGTTTGCTCTAGGGAACGGGTTATTACGAGACTTTATCGAAGGTATCCCTTCCAATAAGTTGTGCAGGGACGGTGTAGCGCACCGCCCTTTTTATTGTATTAAGATACCACTGTAACTTTATGCTTGCAATTGGGGAGACCATATTAGTGTTTGGCTACTATTCAACAAATTCTTCAATCAAGACTCCAGTTGGGTTAAATATAAGGCTGAGCTCCTCATCAGATAACTCCATATAGTTCTCTGTGTAATAGATAAACTGGTCTCGGTCGACTACCATAGTTCCGGTAATCTCATTATTCTCATAATAATCGATTTGGAAGACATCAGCTTCGGTTCCTAGCAACACATCGAATACCAAGATAAGTTCGATAGTTCCCATCTCCGATTCATCGGCATTATACTCAACAACGGCGTATAGTTCATCCTCCATATTCACGTACCATAGGTTGGAGCCGCCATTCTCAATAACATCGGCTAGAATCTCCCTTTGAGTTCTGCTTCCGTCCAACAGCACAGCATTCTCCTCGCTGTCGAAACCAACTTCATACCCGACTGCGTTACCGATAGATCGAACAGGTAGATAAGTCGTTCCATTGTAAGTGATTGGTGAAGTAGGCTTTCCTAATGAATCGGTAACAGCAAGAGCTTTGCCATTCACAATGACCGACAGGCTGTTGTTTAGATACGCCTCAATCTTCTGGAGATTTGTTGCCGCGATAGCACCCACGGACATAGAGATGGTAACGATGGTGGTGATCAGCAGTGATAATAACACTTTTCTCTTCAATAGTAACTCTCCTTAGTGAGGTATAGTAAATCTATACATCTATTTCGACATTTGGCTGGAATATCCTCTTCTGGTTTATTTTTCTTATGACAATATACGGGTGGAATTAAAAGGAATTCGGTACCGCTCGACGAAGTTATCTATCAGTAAACAAGGTGAACCGAAGTTAGCAGGCTTAAATGTGTATGTAAATTAGAAGGGGTGCTGGAGTGAAAAGGAAGCTACTGATCGCAATCGTGTTATTCATTGTATATGGACAAGCTGCCGCCAATATGAGTGAGGCCAAGAATATCAATACAATGAGTGTTGAAGTGGATAGCGAACAAATATTGACCGATATTCTGCATGTTCGTCAGCAGGGCGTTACCTTCGTACCATTGCGTCCCATTGTAGAAGCGATTGGCGCTCAATTGGAATGGAACGGTAAGGCGAGAACGATCACCATCACGAAGGACACCGCGGTAGTAGAGCTGAAGATGAATCACAATCAAATCATCGTTGATGGTGTTGAGCATGAGCTGCCGCATGTGGCTCGTGTAGTGGAGGGTTCAACGGTTGTACCGTATTACTTCTTCCAAATTTCACTTGGCATCACTACGGAATGGCTTCCTGACGAGCGGAGGTTGGTTCTAGTGAATAAGACATCGAAGATTTCACTTAGTGGTGGTAGTTTTCTCGAGATGCCACATCCACTACTAAGTAGAGATGGACATATTATGGTTCCTGCCTATGGCACGGTCTCATACCTATGGGGCAGAATTATCAACGAAAAACAGCCGCCCATTGATCACGAGGGCAAGATGGAGATCTTGGTTGATAGCATTCTATATCTGCATGTAAGCTTACAAGACGGAAGTAATATCATGGTGTCTAACGGGATTGACATTCATATGCCGGTTGCTGCCTTTAAATTGAATAATGATATCTATATACCATTAGATATACTAGCCGGTCTCCTCGATTACAAAGTCACTGGAGCCACGAATCTTGAGGCTATAACGTTCGCGGACATGAGTGACTTCTACCGAACATGGGACTTATCAGAGCTTCGATATGAGGGGAATCTTCAGAACGGTAAAGCCCATGGAAAGGGAAAGGTATTCTATAATGAATTGCATTGGTATGAAGGGGATTTTGTTGATGGCGTTATTCAGGGACAGGGGGAATTTTACCGCAATGGATACTTGTACTATGCAGGTGGAGTCCGGGGCGGTGTCCCACATGGCCAAGGAGCTGTTTGTATAACGAATGTTACATATTCGACAATACCGATGAGGGGAACTTTTATAGATGGGAATATGGAGGGGTACTTCAAGATATATGATGGAAGCGACGCATTAATATTCGAAGGACAATTTAGCGGCAACAAAGAGAATGGACCCGGTAAAGAGTATGAGCAAGGAAAGATGATATTTGATGGCCAGTATAAGAAAGGTTTGCGTAACGGTTATGGCACTGAGTTCGACTACAATGGTGAACCCAAATACTCAGGCAATTATGTAGATGGTCAATACCACGGAGAAGGAACAGTGACTTATAGACTCGGATATCAATACAAAGGTAGGTTTGCCAAGGGTCTTCCAACTGGGGAAGGTGAGCTTCGGAAGAGGGACAAGGATCGGAGCTATAGTGAGGTAGGTGAAGATATCGCGATCCTGCCATATCAAGATCAGTATGTGTATATCGGGCAGGTAAAGGATGGCTTGGCGGATGGTCAAGGGAGAGTGTTCGAAGCTTCAACTTCTGGGTGGTATATATATGAAGGTTCATTCGAGCAAGGGATGTATCATGGGAAAGGCACTTATTATCAAGGGGCTAATCAGTATACTTGGGGGCAATATCGCGGAACATTCGTCAACGGCGATTTACCGCAGGGCAAGAGATATTATCGTGAAGCGTTAGTTTACGATGGACAATTTAAGAATATGATGCCTCATGGGCAAGGCACACAGTATGATTACTTATATGAGGAGGAATATCGGGGTTATTTTGTAGAGGGGAAGAAGCAGGGTGAAGGTGTCCATTATGATTCACAGGGTGACATATTGTTCGAGGGTATATTCCATCAGAATGAGTATTATGTAGGACGTACCTTTAAGGGAAACGGCACAGTATTGTATGAGGGTACATTCGATGAGAGTAAACGTCTTGAAGGGACAGTGCATTATGGCAATGGACAGAGGTATGAGGGAAGAATCCAAGAAGGTGAATTTATAGATGGAAATTTATATGACGGACGTAATCGTATTATTCACTCTGGGATGAAGGAATTCGCTGATGATTATGGATATGACGGTTCAGTATTCTACGGGACGCTGGTCCGTAATTTCGGTAATGGTACATTGCATATGGCGGATGGAACAACATTCACGGGGAAGTACGATATCGAAGGTAATGGTACGATGAATAGGCAAGACGGACAGGTTATGTACGAAGGGGACATCTCTTATCGTCGATATCATTCCAGAATAGCGTTACCCCATGGACAGGGTAAAGTTTATTCAACCAGTGGAAAGCTGATTGCTGATGGTACGCTGGTTAATGGTTACGTTGAGAATCTCAACGCACTGGGCCAACCAATCTCTTCGAGTGATCTTAGTGAGCTCGAAGCTTCCTTAGTCGCCCAGGTAGATGATGCAAGAATCGTTCATATCCTTCTTACGATTCAGAAGGAAGCCTATTATCAGAAGTTCATTGAGCTGCCTGTATCACTTCGGGCCCAGCTGATTGGCCAGTATATGAAGAAGCACAACCTACTGCAGGCAGAGGGAAACACTTCAGTACGTATTCTATATCAAGAGGATCCAATTCACGTGATTATAATTGAAGAGGATTTGGATGTATACGTGAATGTGTTTCCTTATTCTTGGATGTATTGAATGGTTATCATAGAAACTGGTGTCATTCCGAATTGGCCAACGCCCATAATTGACGAGCTTGCTCAAGACCCATTCGGGTGCCTTGTCGACATTCTTCTAAACCTTCGAATTCCAAGGAAAGATATCCATCATAACCCGAGCCGCGTACTAGTTTTATAATCTCTGTTAAATTTACATCGCCATGCCCTAAGATGGAACCTCTTAGGTGATAACCACCTGAGCTCTTAAACCAACCTTCTCCTAGCTCAACTGTAGGTGGACGTCGGTAGAAGTCCTTCAGATGGACAATCGAAGCTATCCCGATATTACGTTGAACCGCAAGAAGAGGATTCTCATCGACACACAAAAAATTGCCCACATCTAACGTTGTTCTGAAATTACTGCGATTTACCTTATTGACCAATCGATATACACGTTCACTGGATTGAATATAAAATCCATGGTTCTCGATACTTGTTGTTATGTTATATTGCTGTGCATATTCGGCTATTTCTTGACATGCCTCAACTAACCGAGGCATGTCAGCTTCAAATGAACTTAGTGAAATATCATCAGTAGGTGGCTTGCCTGCAACATCATGTCTCATAAGGAGCACTCCCAGCTCAGCTGCAATATCCACTTGCAGCTTAACTTGTTCGATTTCTGCTCTAAATTCTTGGGGACTATTCTTTAGAAAGTTAGCGCCAATCGCATAATTCGATACATCGATTCCAACATAAGCTGCCTTCTCTCGAATTTGTCCTGCTAATTGTCGATCCTCCGTCAGGTTGAATCCAATAGGGACGATTTCGATATGCTCTCCGCCGTGATCCGCGATCCAATCAATAGCACTAAGTATTGTTAAATCCCCTGTTTTAATAGCTCTTGCCAAGCTGTATGAGCTTACGCCAAGTTTCATAGTCTAGGAATCCTCCTATTCGTAAATCAGATGTTTGTGCCAAGCGAGAACATTGAATGCAGCCTAGAGTTACCTAGTGCATACGATACTTTTTTATAAATTCAACCGCTTTACGGATATCTACCTCAGGCTGGTTCCCAACCTCTCGCTCAATCGTCAGATAGCCTTTGTAACCAATGTCCTGTAATGCTTGGAAATACTGATCGAAATCAACACGTCCCTCACCAAGTGGAACCTCCTCGAATAGTAAACCTGAACCCAGCTCAGCAATTCGCTCATGGGACATCTTCTGATAGCCCAATGAACCGTATACCTCGCGTGGATCAACCTCTACAAGTCGCACACCATCCTTCACGTGGGTATGGACAATGTAATCCTTCAATAATCGAACGCCTTGAACAGGATCATCACCGGTAACCATTACCATATTGGCAGGGTCGAAATTGACAGATAATCCATTCGTACTAAGCTGATCTAGAAATTGTTTCAGATGAGCAGCTGTTTCCGGTCCCGTCTCAATGGCGAAGTACGCATCGATACTACTCGCATAGCTGCTGAGCTGGTCACATGCGGTTAGCAGCGTATGGTAAATCTCACCCTGTGTATCGTCGGGAACTACACCAATATGAGTCGTTACAATGCGGGTTCCTAAATCTAAGGCAAGATCAAGAATCCGCTTGGACTGTTCGATCTTAACAGCATTCTCCGTCTTATCTTGAAACCCGTGGCCTCCAAGGTCACCGCACAACGCCGAAATTTCTAACCCTAAGGATTCAATGTAGCTCTTCAGCTCACGACGAGCAGATGCTGACAATAGGGTCGGGTCCATCTCTCCGCTTACGGCATAGATTTGCACGCCCTCCGCGCCAACCTCTTTGGCCTTCAATAATCCTTCGCGTACACCTAGATTAAAGCTATCTACGATTACACCAATTTTATTCGTTAATGCCATTGTATACTTCCTCCTCTTCTATAAAAAAAAGATATGATATCACGAATGTATGTGGATCGATTATGAGAAGCGAATTTCTTCGCCGCGCTCTGCAGATTCATAGATGCCGGTTAAGATCTTCATCATCTCGACACCATCTGCAACGGGGCTTAAGGTAGTCTTCCTACCAAGGGATGCATCAATGAAATAAGCGACTTCACTCTTAAATGCCGATGCAAAATCAAAGGATAGATTATCGACCTGTGGCGTCATGTTCATAATGGTATTGTTCTTCTCAGTGACCAACATCAGCTCCGGCTCTAGCTCGGCTCCACCTTTATCACCGTATAGTTTCACGCTTAGCTCATCTTCCTTAGCATGAAGCGTGAAGCTCACATCGACGAATAGGGAAGCACCATTCTCGAATCGGATCAAGGCATTGGCAAGATCCTCAACACCATTAAGGGTTGGGTCATAATCAGCAGCCTTGTAGAAGCTTAAATTCTGGACATTGGCACGGTTGCCAAGCTTCTTGTAGGTGTTACCGGATATCGACTTCACCTTAGGCATGCCCATTAGATACCATCCAATATCTATGAGATGCACGCCTAAATCAATTAGCGGTCCGCCGCCAGAGCGCTTCTCGTCAGCGAACCATCCACCAGGGTTTCCGAGTCTTCGTAAGCAGGAGGCCTTCACATAGTAAATCTCACCTAAATCACCTTGGTCAATAAAGCTTTTGAGTATTTGTGTGTTCTGACCGTAACGTCGAACGACACCAACCTGCAATACCTTGCCGCTTTGTTTTACTGCTTTTTCAACTTCAAGTGCTTCTGATACGGTTTTGCATAAAGGTTTTTCGCATAACACATGCTTGCCGGCCTGAAGTGAAGCGATACTAAGCTCAGCGTGTGTATTGTTCCATGTACATATACTGACGGCATGTATCTCAGGCAGGGCTAGTAGATCGTGATAATTTGTAAATACGTGAGTTACGCCATATTTTTGAGCTTTTAGCTTGGCTCGTTCCTCATTCAGATCACATATGGCATAAATTTCGACCTCAGGATTGTTCGCATACCCATTAAGATGTGCCTCAGATATGGACCCTGCACCAATTACACCGATTTTTAATTTAGACATATATAAGCCATCTCCCAATCTCTAATTAGTATTTGAACAATATTCCTAGTGTATCTTCTGTTCTGTTTATGATCACATCATAAGCTTGTGGTGCGTCCTCTAAGGAATATTCGTGAGAAATTAAGGGGCTCACTTGTATGCGCTGCTCTGCAAGTAAACGAATATATTCCGCAATATTCCTCCCTTCTGTCCATCTTACATAGCCTAGCGGATAACCGCGGCCATCGGTTTCGTATTCCTTGTCATACCTGCCTGGACCGCCAGCTCGTGATATGAGTATGTTAGCTTCCTTGCCGAACATCTTGCTACGTGAGAAGCTCATCTCTAGGTCACCTACAATAACGATCTTACCCCGATCGCGGATCCAATCCATGGAGCGGTCGATTAAATCGTTCTTGCCGCTAGCGCATAGTAGCGCACTGTCAACGCCCTGACCTTCAGTCACTTCGTTCATCTTATTCTGCATGTCCTCAATCGAATACGACACATGCTTCAAACCACGGTCACGCAATATGTCACAGCGACTGCTCAGTAGATCCGTAGCGAACACCTGAAGTGCTGCTGCATCAGCAATTTGTGCCATAATCTGTCCTAAGATACCAAGACCTACAACAGCAACGGATTCACCGAATTGCAATTCAGCTTGTCTGATCGCATGTATAGCGATGGCTCCTAAACCAGCAAATGCGGCTTCCTTGGGGTCGACATGTGAGGGGACAGGGGCAGCAAGCGGACTCGGCACCAATAAGTATTGTGCATGCTTAACGTAAGGTGCACCATAACAGGCTACACGTTGTCCAACTTGGATATGCTTCACCTTATCGCCTACCTCAACAACGATTCCGACAGCGCTGTAACCTAGATGCGAGAGACTCTTATTCTTCTTGGTACTATTAATGATTAGCATCTCAGTACCTGGACTAATCGCTGAATACTCAGTTCTTATTAGAACGGCGTGCTCCGTACATGTGGGAATGTCTAACTCTACTAGCTCGGGTATTCCTTGATTGGCAGACACAGTGCTCATACTTACCTTTTCGTACACTTCATTCACCTCTCGAAAATAACTGGTATATATCTAGTTCATATACCCTATATTATCTTCATTCGTGAGTAACGTCAATCAAATTTGCTTGATCGATCAGATCCTCAATTTTTTGGCAGAATACATCTGGAGCCTCTAAGCCCGAGAAGTATAATTTCAATTCAGCACCGAGCAAATTTAGTGTATGCTGACTGAGACCTAAATCCGTGTAATGTGCATAGGTAGAGGTTATCTCCTTGTGCATATTAAACCGGAATGGGCGGTGGAATACGCTTTCTGCTCGTTGCTCTGCCACTTGCTTAACGGTAGGGATACTAAGTGTATGATCGCGAATGTACGCTTGCCTATCATAGGAAATACTAAACTCCGCGAATTTCCTGGCAGCTTCACTAGATTTGGATGCTTTGTTCATTGCCATGCCTATGGATAGTAATAATGTCCGGGATTGATGAGAATAAGGTAAAGGTGCGATATCATACGAAACCGAGGTGTCCTGAAGCTGATTAAGCTGGAAATAGGTAGTCATGATCATAGAAACCTTCTCTAACTGGAATAAGGTTTCCGCATCGGTCAAATTCTCAGCAAGGATATGAGGGAATATACCTTCGTTATGTATGATATTGTAGCAAAGCTCGAGGTTTTCCATGAGATTACTTCGACAAATCTGAAGCTTCCCTTGGTCATCCTTCTTGAAGTTATCTCCGCTCTGTAGCAGGAAGACGACCCAACGATTTAACGCAAGAGGGGTGAAATAAAAGCCGTATCGATGTTGCTTCCCCTCCCTGATCGTCAACCGCTTGGCCGCTTCAATGAGTGTTCTCCAGCTCCAACTGCTGTCGGGCTCAGGAATACCGCATTCCTGAAAATGCTTTAAGTTATAACACAGCACAACAGGTGAAAAAATAAAGGGTAGTACATACAAGTTATCCTCAATGGTATAGGGCTGCAGCAAGAAGGGATAAATGGATGAGCTGCTCTCAAACGTGTCTAACCGATGAAGCTGGTTGTTCTCTCTAAAATAATTGAAATTAACTACATTCATGGTCATTACATCAAGCATGTCATTATCTATGTATTCTAGAACGGTATGATGATACTCCTTAGAATCATAAGGTAGTGACACGCTCTGAATTTTGATATAAGGGTAATGCTGCTGAAAAGCGTCAATCATCTCAAGAATCTTAGCCTCTGAAATATTCGTAGAATGATAGCCGAAACGCAGCGTAACCGAGCCCGCTCCTTGTGGTTGTAGGACACGTGTCCCTACACGAGGGATTTTCTCAATTAATCCTTCTGCAACCAGTTGATCAAGGCCTTTACGAATTGAATTTTTACTTAAGCTATATTGGGATCCTAGCTCCAGCTCGGAAGGTAAGTAGCTACCTGGTTTATATTGTCCGGTAAAGATGTCCTCCCGCAATATGGATAAGAAGTCCTCTAGGCGATTGTGGAAATATTTTCGACTTTTATTAGGTAGATTGTCCATGAAACTCCCTCTGAATACAGAATAAATACGGATATACATACACTATACACTTCTCAAAAATGATTGACAAATAAACAAAGCTGCTGTTACCCTATGGATGAAAACCAGATAAGAACCACGGGAAATGATAGGGGATGAGACAAACTGATGAGAAATCTACAGCAGGAATATGATGTAGCGGTTCTCGGTGGAGGTCCAGCAGGTATTGCGGCGGCCATCAGTGCAGCGAGGAATGGAGCCAAGACCATTCTTATAGAGCGATACGGATTTCTCGGTGGGATGTCGACAGCTGCGATGGTATACCCGTGGATGACCTTTCACTCGGCAGCCGGTGAGCAAGTTATAAAGGGGATTGCACAAGAAATAGTAGATAGATTAATGTCTCTTGGAGCATCACCCGGTCACTTAAGGGATACCATCGGATTCGTTCATACGTTGACGCCATATCATCCCGAGGTGTACAAGGTTTTAGCTTGCGATATGCTTGAGGAGGCGGGAGTGAATATCCTGCTTCATACAGCGGCAATTGATGTATTAACGGAGGGAAATCGTATAAGCGGTATTACCCTTTATAACAAGAGCGGTGTATCGAAGCTCAAAGCCAAGATATATGTCGACGCAACGGGCGATGGTGATATTGCATATATGGCTGGAGCACCATGGGAGAAGGGCAATATTGAAGGAAAAGCGCAGCCTATGACTATGAAATTTCGCATGAGAGGCGTCGATCTGAACAAGGTCAAGCGCTATATGCAGAATAATCCTTCTGAATTCTATGAGAAATCGTTGATATCAGAGCTGGACCTGCTGCCACTCACGGGAGTTATGGGCTTCTACAGTCAGTGGAAGGCTGCCAGTCTCCCTATCCAGCGCGATGGTCTTCTATTCTTCAGCGGTCCGAATGTGGACGAGGTGCTTGTGAACGTATCCCGAGTATCAGGCTTCGATGCAACGAGTAGTGAGGATCTGACCAAGGCGGAGATCGAAGGGCGCAAGCAAGTGCTACTCTTGGAGGCATTCTTCCAGAAGTCCATTCCGGGATTTGAAGGAGCAAGTGTCTCAGCAGTCGGTACCCAGATTGGAGTGAGGGAGACAAGGCGGATTATCGGAAAATATGTGCTGAATGGAACCGATGTGTTGGACGGACGAAGATTCGATGACGTCATTGCAAGAAGTGGTTATCCGATTGATATTCATAATCCGGAAGGCAAGGGAGTCACTGCTAATTTTATTAAGGAAGGCGGTGCGTACGATATTCCTTATCGCAGTATAGTTCCAATCCATACGCCGAATATGTTGTTGGCTGGAAGGTGCATCTCAACAACTCACGAGGCTCAAGCTACGACTCGATTGACACCTAGCTGCATGGCGATTGGTCAAGCTGCAGGAACCGCAGCGGCATTGGCTGTATTGCACAGCTGCAATACAGCTGATGTTCCCATCTCTGAATTACAAGCGAGATTAATTGAAGGAAATGCTGAATTAGGTTAAGTAGAAGGGGCTAATGTTCATGGCTAAACTAACGGTTTCAAATCATCATTCAGTGCTTTCCTTTGCAGGTGAAGAATGGAGCAGACTACTAAAAATCTCCGGAGTGAACATGAATAAGCGGTTCGATAATGTATGGATTGGAACATGGGAGGAGCTGAAGGCTTGCCGTTCACAATTACTCCCAGAGAATATTGGATTCGAATGGAAGGTTTCGGGTTCAAGCTCAGGCTCGAGCTATTCAGATGAGTTTGTCATTATTGAGACGGAGGACATGGTTGCACTAGCAGGAAAATCAGAGCGTGCAGCTTTGTACGCTGTTTATCAATATGCCCAAGAGGCATGGGGACTTCATGCCGTATATCCAGTCGCTGAACCTGCTATTGCTCATACAGAATCATTCGCTAATCACCAATCTCTAAGTAATTCTAATTCTACTATGGAGCAAATTCGCTGGTATGCTCCGCGAATGGAACGAAGGGGTTTCGTTATCGAGACGATCAACGACCCGCCATACTTAATCGCAATGTTAGATTGGCTAGCTAAGAATAAGATTAACGAGATTTTCTTCACCTTTATCCTCTGGGATCTAGTTGGGGGAATAATTGCATCTGAGATTACAAAGCGCGGAATCATGGTAACGCTAGGTGGTCACAGTATGAAGTTCTTATTAAACAAGGAGAATAACACACCAATTATTGAAGCGGATCACCCTTATACAGCTAAGGCACAATTGAATTTTCAAGATAACGAATGGCAAGCCCCGTTGCTACAGGATATAGCAGCATATTGCCGTAATGTACCTAATTTAACTCGGATTTCACTGTGGCCTGAGGATATTGCAGATCGGCAAACAGCAGGTTTCCTTACGCATTACATACAATTTACGGAGCGGCTACATGCTTACCTACATGATAACAAGCTTGAGGTAGCAGTAGAGCATATTGCCTATAATGCGGGTTTAGCGTGGAATATGCTCGAGTGTGAGACGAAACCCTCGACCGACGTCGATACGTTATTCGCATACTGGGGGCGTGATTATCAATATGGCTATGAGGATACTCCGCATGAAAGTGATCATAGAGCGAGAGCAGCATTCGAGGATTGGACATGTGAGCTTAAACAAACTGAATGCAAGCTGACTATCTTCGAATATTACAGCGATCATTACATGCTCACGAACCTGTTCCCGTTTCTACCGCAACGGATCTTAAAGGACGTAGCTTATTATGAAGCGCACGATATATTCGGGATGGTCAATTTAGTCGTTCCGTATCGTGGACCAGACCCCTACCCGTGGAAATGGGTGCATGGTTTCAACAGCTTTGTATTCTGTAGGGCGATGTGGAGTAACGATCTAGTGGAGATCTTGAACGATTATTACGCTCATTACCCCGATACTGAGAGAGCGCAGGTTAAAGCTCTGTTCGAAGTGATTGAAGCGAAGCTAGCGGGTATGACTTACTGGAATATCCCCCTATTCCCAGCAAGAGTAGTTGATGAGAATGCAAGAGCAAGTTTAGAGCAGAAGGAGAAGATTGTAGCAGCACTGGCAGATATCATAAGCTGCATTCGGGCTTTCCTATCACAACAATCCGAACTCACTCCAAATAGTAAGCCTTTCTTATATGCACAGCATATTATCGATTACTCGGAAATGCTCTATCAACGTTGGCTTGTGCAATAGATAAAACTGAGTATGCACTTAACTCAGGAGCTTATATCTATAACTCGTACTAGCGGAAACAATTTCCGGTAAATTTATGAAACGTATAAACATAGATCATTTAATGGAAGAAAGTTCCGTTACGCACTCTTAATATCTTGATTTAGGTTTGAATCTATCCTGTAACGGAAACTACTTCCGCTATTGATCAAAATTCAGATAGAGCAAAATGAGTAACGGAAATAGTTTCCTCAAATCGAATGGGAATCAGTACTGGAAGCTAGCTAAGAATAAAGATATCATTGTGTCAGGTGACAGCTACTCTATGTTGTTGAAGGGACTACCTGATTCGAAGGAATATGTAATTAAAGTAATGGTTTCAAGCTAAGACGATAGTTTAGAGAGTAAGACGAGTATAGAATGAAGCACATACTTGATCATTTTCCACCTCTTGATTATAATCCATACGGTCAAAACCCTTGATAGTGAAAGGTTTTGACCGTATCTAGAGAGAACAGAAACGTAAAAATCAAGCCGCTGAAAACGCTCTCTTTACGAGCCATTAACATTTGCTACAGAATATGATTAAGCCTTATCGCATTTGGCCATGAGGTAGAAATTTATCATTTGAAATGGGGAGGAAATAAAAAGATGTCGAAAAAACTGCTTAGTATTATCTTGATTCTATCGTTTCTAGTCTTGGCGGCTTGTGGTTCGAACAATAACAATGCTGCGAACAACATTAATGAACCAGCACCAGTAGAAACACCTGCAGAAACACCTGCAGAAACTCCGACAGAGCCTAATAATGAATATGGTGATACTGGTGGATTAACGCTTCCATTGGTAGATAAGCCTACAACCATCACTTGGATGCTTGTAAGTGACAATCCAGCAAATGATAAGATGATTGTAAAAGAAATTGAAAAGCGTACAGGTATTACACTTGATATCCAAGCTAATCCTTCAGCAACATTCCAGGATAAGCTAAGAGTTAAGATGGCATCTGGTAAGCTGCCAGATATCTTCCATGGTCTTAAACCTGCGGAATTGAAGAAGCTGGGCCAGCAGGGTGCTGTAGTCGCAATCAATGATTACGCGGATATGCTTCCAAACTTCAAGAAGCTTTATATGGAAGAGAATGATTGGGTTATCAAATCATATGGCGATGAGCAAGGTAAGCTGTATGCATGGCCTATATACAATATGAATCGTGATGTAAATCACGGATTTATGTACAGAAAAGATATCTTCGATAAGAATGGTATTAAAGAATGGACAAATACAGAAGAATTCTATCAAGCGTTAGTTAAGTTGAAAGAAATTTATCCAGATTCGTATCCATTAGCTTCTAAGACGGTCGTTAATATCTTCAGAGACTATGCATATGGATGGGGAATTGGTGGAACGCAATATCCTACCTATTATGATGAAGCAGCAAAATCATGGAAGTTTGCAACCGTACAACCAGAGAATAAAGAAATGCTGGATTTCATGAAGAAATTGTATAATGAACAATTAATTGATCCAGAATTCATTACAGCTACTTCAGATTCTTGGACCTCCAAGATGACAACAGACAAATCCTTCGTTACCTACGATTGGATTGGCCGTTTAGATTTGTTCTACAATCAAGTGAGTGCAACAAATCCAGAATTTGATCTTCGTTATGCGAATCCAGTTGGTCCAACAGGCAACATCAGAACGCTTCCGAAGGTTGATGCAAACTGGAGTATAACTGTTGCTAATAATGAGAATAAGGAAGTGGCATTAAAGCTGCTTGATTACCTCACAAGCCCATCTGGTGCTGCATTAGTAACCTTAGGTGTTGAAGGAGAAACATTCGAATTCGATGCTGACGGAAAACCTGTATATCCAGAATTATCCGATTTACCATTAGTTGATATTAAAGCTTTAGAAAACGAATATGGTATGTGGCTTGAAGGTATGTACCTTAACCCAGACCGACGTAGCGTGTACTACAACTTCACAGAGAAAGAACAAGAAGCACAAGACAAAATGCTCGCTGCTAATAGCTTTGAACCACTTGATCCGGTTCTGAACTTTACAGATGATGAAACTGCGGCAATCGCAGAATTACAAATTACACTTCAGAAGGCAGCCGAAGAATTCAATACAAAGTATGTCCTTGATAAGAGCTTCGGGGACGTACAATGGGAAGAATGGAAGGTAAACGCAGAGAAGCTTGGCGCAAGCAAGATTGCTGAAATATATAACGCTGCTCAAAAACGTTTTGATGCTGCAAACTAAGCTAAATTAAATAGCCAATATAGTGATAATGGCACTCGGATGATTCACTTTCTGAGTGCCATTCATCATTGAAGGAAAGGAAAATGAATCGTCATGTCAATCCGCCTGACTTCGTTATGGAAGCACATCAAAAAGGACAGACAATTGTTAATTCTCTTCATACCTTGTGTGGCTTTCTACATNNAACAATTGTTAATTCTCTTCATCCCTTGTATTGTTTTCTATATAATCTTTCGCTATGGTCCGTTGTATGGTTTGATTATTGCCTTCAAGGATTACAATGTATTCACAGGCATAGTCAACAGTCCTTGGGTAGGCCTTGAGCATTTCACCAAATTTTTCTCGAGTTCAGATTTCATGATGTTATTCAGGAACACACTCTATCTTGGTTTGTTCACACTAATTATTGGATTTCCATTTCCCATTATCTTCGCAATTTTGCTAAACGAGGTTAGGCTTCGTTGGTTTAAGAAGACGATACAAACGGCGAGCTACCTTCCTACTTTCTTATCTGTAGTAATAATAAGTAGTATGATCATTGACTTCTTATCCCCGGGTAATGGGTTGATTAATCAAGTGCTGCAATCATTTGGGTTTGAATCGAAATACTTTTTAATAGATCCAAATTGGTTTCGTCCCATCTATATTATCTCAGACATCTGGACGAGTATGGGTTATGAAGCCATTATCTTCTTAGCGGCAATTTCCGGCATCAGCCCGACACTATATGAGGCTGCGAGGGTGGATGGAAGTAACCGGTTTCAGATGATGAGACATGTTACCCTTCCTGGTCTTATGCCAGCTATTCTCATTATCTTCATCATGAAGACAGGCTCCATGATTCGGGTCGGCTTCGAGAAGGTCATGCTGCTCTATAATCCGATGACATACGATGTTGCTGATGTCTTCTCCACATTCGTTTACCGCAAAGGGCTACTAGAATCGAACTATAGCTATGCTTCGGCAGTGGGGATGTTCGAGGCTGTAGTTGCCTGTTTCATGCTGTTAACAGCAAACTTCATTAGTAAAAGGATGGGGGGTAATGGATTGTGGTAGGAGAGCGTAGAATATCATTATTTGGCTTAGTAAATTCAATTATCTTGATATGTGTAGCGATCGCTACTGTTTACCCGGTGCTTTATATTACGGTGGTATCGTTAAGTGATACGGCACATGTCATTCGGGGAGAGGTTTTTCTATTCCCAAAAGGATTTAACTTAGATGCGTATAGAGAGGTTCTTTCTGATAATAAAATTCCGCGAGCTTACCTGAATACGATCTACTATACAGCGTTAGGGACTTTTCTTAATGTATTATTTACGGCAATTGCGGCATATCCCCTGTCCCAGAAAGGCTTTATTGGACGTAAGTATTGGATGTTCGCTATCGTATTGACGATGTTCCTTCAACCAGGTATTATTCCCAATTATTTAATTGTACAGAAAATGGGCTTGCTCGATTCGGTATGGGCGTTAGTCATACCAAATCTGATTTGGACATTCGAATTAATTATTCTGAAAACCTTCTATGAACAGATGTCCACTCAAATTCGTGAAGCTGCACTTATTGATGGAGCCTCCGAGTTCCGGATTCTGTTTAATATCGTAATCCCGTTATCTAAGCCAGCCCTTGCTTCAATCGGCCTTTTCTACTTCATCGGGCATTGGAATAGCTTCTTCATTCCATTAATTTATTTGACCGAGCAATCGATGTATCCATTACAGGTCGTGTTGAGAGGTATGTTAGTGTTCGGAGAAACCGGTGGAGGTGCTAGTCTAGTTGATTCAGCAGCATTAGCTCCACAAGCGATGAAGAACGCAACCATTGTGTTATCGATGATTCCTGTATTAATGATCTATCCATTCGCGCAGAAATATTTTGCAAAAGGGGTAACATTAGGCTCTGAGAAAGGCTGACAATCATGATATAGTAATGTGTGGTTAAACAATTTTCATGATGCACAAGGGGATGACTATACGCGTGAAACGATTATTTACAAATCAAGGTTTATTACAAATATTCTTCTCATTGTTGTTAGTCATCGGCGTTATGTTCATAGCCAATTATTATGTCTACAAGAACTCAATCTCAGGTATATACGAGAAAGTTAGTCAGAACAATGCGCTTGTGGTTAAATCGATTGTTCAGTCATTCGATAACAGCTTTCGATCGATCAACAATATCATTTATTCGATCGATGGTTTATCGCCTTATGACAGCTTAGAATATACAGATGATGGGACCATCAATATGAGCAAGGTGTATACAATGGTAGAGAACCTCTCTACGTTTGTCGCACCCCTCGATTATATTGAAGAAACGATTGTTTCTTACAATGATACCGACCTAGCCATTACATCACAGGGTACGAGTAGCTTTGAACTTTTTTTTAACAACAAATATAAACATGGGCTATACAATGCCAGCTATTGGAGATCCTTCGCTAACACGAAGAGCTCATTCAAGGTGTTTCCTGCTGAGAACTTCCGAATCGTATCGGAATTGAGTCAACAATACAGGACCAAGAAGCTCATGGTCGCAGTAGGCGGCAACAAGTATCGGATGTCTAGGAAGAATGTCATGGTATTTATTGATGTGAATGCATTGTTGAAGCATGTGAATCAGAAAACAATGATCCCCGGTGCATCTCTCATTGTTCTAGATGAGAATCGCAATGTGATTCTAAGTACAGATAAGAGTCTCGATTTAATTGAGGTGCTGAATGATGTGTATTTCGATAACTCGCAGGAGGCTTCAGTAACCCGTGGGGATTACGAGTACAATTTCTACAAGTCCGAATATAACGGCTATTTGTATATAGATAAGGTACCTTATCAATTTCAGAACATTGATTCTGTGGCCAGAGCCAATTATCTGATCATGCTGACAGCCATTATCAGTGCGATAATTCTCGCCATTTTCTTGAGTTTGTACTTGAACAACCCGGTTAAGAGGATCCTGCGATTGATGGGTGGCGGACATAGTCAGGGTAATGATTTTCGTAAGATCCACAGCGGTATCGTCAAGCTCCAAATGGAAAATGAGTCACAGAAAAATCAACTGTTATTCGTTGATTCGGAATTGCGTAAAGGGGTTTTCTTACAAGCATTGGATGAGTACGCTCACTCGAGTGAACTCAAAACGAACATGCAGGAGTATTACCCCGAATATTACCGTGATCCGTTCTTTGTATTGGCTCTATTGCAATTAAATCAACACGCTACTGAACAGCAGCTTGACTTTGAAGAGATCACAGCTCGGATTCAACGAGGATTACAGCATGAGAATATAGACGCCAACGTGTTTCATGTGGGAAATTTACGATTTCTAATCGTTATAGGTTTGAATCAATCCAGTATGAGAGTAAAGCTGCTCAAAGAATTACATGATTACGTGATTCATACAGAGAATGAAGAATTGTATGGGTTCAGATTGAGGGTATGTGTAAGTAAGCTATATGTATCCGAGATTGAGAACCTCAAACGTGCGCATCGTGATGTTATGAATGGCGTAGTATATCGTAGCGTCAATGAAGATTCGGGCGTAATGGATGTAGAGAACATCCAATATGAATGGAATGTTTACTTTCCACTTGAGGTTATGGAGAAGCTTTCAAATTACTTGTTGAGCGGGAAACTGACGGATAGTATTCAAGTGATCAAAGAAACAATGAGTGAGAATGCTGAACGGAACATTCACCATCACCAGCTTGTGCATATTGCCAAGACGATGTTTATTTACATGCTGAGATTTGCCGGTAGCTCTGCTAATGTTAATAATGAATTGTATGAGCTTGAAGTCGACTTTGGATTGAAGATCGAACAGGCCCGCGATTACCATGATGTCGAGAAAGCGTTAATAAGAGTCGCTAAGCACATTGCGAATCGGTTCAAGGATGAGCAAGTGAATAAGCTAAACCCAACATCAATTAGTGAATATATGGAACAGCATTACATGTCGAACCTGTATTTGGATCACATTGCTGAAGTATTCGAGACCTCTCCGAAATATTTTTCCAGTTACTTCAAGAAGACGTTCGGGATCAATTACGTTGAATATCTAAATAAGGTTAGATTGTCACATGCCAAGAAGATGATGAAGGATAGCACATTGTCTTTAGCAGAAATTGGGGAGAGATCAGGATATCTCAATTCATCCACGTTCACCACTACATTCAAAAAGTATTATGGCATCTCCCCAAGTGAATATAGGAAGAAGAATGATTAATAAGGAAACGCTGGGAAATTACCTGCACTTTTCAGACTGTCGAGAAAGCCAATTGATCGGATTCCTAGTGAAATATTGTCTTGCTCAGCAAGCCAATATTTCACTCTCCATCACTCCAATTTTCAACTTTCTCAACAGTCTGAATTTTGCTAGCAAATTTGCAGGTTATTTCTTAGCGGGTCCTAAAGAGTGAGAGGGTGTATTCAGTGGTAGGGCATATGCATGCAGATATTGTTATCCTTGGTGGTAGCACCGGGGGCATCGCGGCCGCACTGGCGGCAGCAAAAGCAGGCAGAAGAGTGATTTTAACTGAAGAAACGGACTGGATTGGTGGTCAATTAACGAGTCAAGCGGTTCCGCCGGATGAGCATCCATGGATCGAGCAGTTTGGCTGTACGGCAAGCTATCGGGAGTTCCGCAGTCGGGTAAGAGAATATTATAAACGTAATTTCCCAGTTACATCGGCGGCAAGGGAGCAGCTGATCTTCAACCCGGGGAATGCGATCGTAAGTCAAGTATCCCATGAACCACGAGTGGCATTGGCCGTTATACGGGATATGCTTGCACCTTATATACACAGTGGACGATTAACGGTGCTGGAGCTGCATAAGGTAGAGCGTGTAGAGACAGAAGACGATATTGTGGGTGCGGTAACCGTACGAAATCTACTGACAGGGGACTCTCTTGTTCTAACGGCGGATTATTACCTGGACGCTACAGATGAAGGAGATGTACTACCGTTAGCTGGTGTGGAATACGTGACAGGCTCTGAGTCAATTGCGAATACCGGAGAGCCGAGTGCGCTTCCGGGACCAGCGGATCCTACTGACATGCAAGCTTTCACTTGGTGTTATGCAGTGGATCATCTCGAAGGTGAGAACTTCACGATTGATAAACCGCTACAGTATGATTTCTGGAGACAATATCAAGCGGACTTCTGGCCAGACAAGCAATTAAGCTGGATGGGGTTAGTTCCTCATACCTTGGATCCTATACGATATAGCTTGTTCCCTGATGGTCATTCCTTCTCGTTGTGGAAGTATAGAAGATTGATAGACCGCACTCAGTTTGCTGAGGGTACGTTCGATAGTGATATTACCGTGGTGAATTGGCCGCAGAATGACTATTGGCTAGGTCCGATTATTGATGTATCTGCGGAGGAACGAGCCAAGCATCTTGAAGCTGCTCGTCAATTAAGCTTATCCCTATTATATTGGATGCAGACAGAAGCACCAAGGCCAGATGGGAAGGCAGGATACCCCGGATTAAGGTTACGATCTGATGTAACTGGTACCTTAGATGGATTGGCGAAGATGCCCTATATTCGAGAGTCTCGTAGAATTAAAGCCGAGTTTACGGTATTGGAGCAGCATCTTAGCCCGAATTGCCGGACAGATGGTAAATCTGAACGGTACTTCGATTCGGTAGGTATTGGATGCTATCGGATTGATCTTCATCCAAGCACGGGTTTACGTAGTTATGTGGATGTATCTAGCTATCCTTTTCAAATTCCACTAGGTAGCTTGATTCCAATTCGAATGAACAATGTATTAGCCGCGTGTAAGAATATTGGAACGACTCACATCACGAACGGCTGTTATCGACTTCATCCGGTAGAATGGAACATTGGAGAGGCAGCAGGTTATCTGGCCGCCTATTGTATCGATCAACACATCCGACCTCGAGAGGTCCGTAATGATCAAGAACAATTGGGAGACTATCAGCGTGTTCTGGAAGCTGCGGGTATATCATTACAATGGCCGCATACTCATTCAGTGTGAAGCCAGAGAATTGAGGTGGGTGTTATGAAATCAGAGCACACCAGTGTGGTTATAGGTATTGATATAGGAGGTACGGAGATCAAAGGGGGAGTTGTATCCTCTGAAGGACTGTTGTTAATAGAGCGGAGAGTTCGCACGCCAATTGAAGAAGGCGAAATTGGGATGATACAAGCGTTACACCGTCTAATCTCTGAATTGTCGGTACAGACAAATTGTCCCATTCTAGGTATTGGCATTGGCTCAGCGGGACGGATTGATTCAAAGCTAGGAAAAGTAATTAATGCGACTAATCTTCCTCTGACAGGGACCATGCTAGCCGATGAAGTAACGGAATTACTCAGCTTACCTGTATATGTAGACAACGATGTGAATGTTGCTGCACTAGGAGAAGCGTGGGTTGGAGCAGCGCAGAATAATGACAGCTTTGCCTTCGTTGCGCTGGGTACAGGGGTTGGCGGAGCCTTGTTTAGTGACGGTCACATTCTACAAGGAGTGAGCGGGGGAGCGGGTGAATTCGGACATCTGATTCTAAAGCCAGGGGGACTAGCCTGTAACTGTGGTCAACATGGTTGTCTAGAACAATATGTGTCCGGATCAGCGTTGCAGCGTATGGCTAGAAAGATTGACCCGAATTACGATGGTCACATGCTGCTGAAGCTTGCTGGACAAGGAGATTTACAAGCTAATAAAGCGGTGGATCATTTTGTAATAGATTTAGCTTATGGAATTGTGACGATACACAATGTATTCGATCCGGGAATGATCGTGGTTGGAGGTGGAGTTATTACTTCAAGCGAGGTATGGTGGTCTAAGCTACTAGAAACGCTGAACGATATCTCACCAAAGTCAATAACACTTAAACCAGCCTTATTAGGAAATCGAGCAGGCATCCTCGGAGCGGCGAAGCTTGTTTATGATAGGATTAATATCTAACAACTAGGGAAATTTGTTCCGCTGCAGTGAAGAAATCAGGTTACTTGTATGGAATAGTGGAGCTTTTTTCCGTTAGAGTAGCAGCTTGGGAGTAATGAGGAGCAGTAGCAGATGTTTAACGGAAAAAAGCTCCGCAACAGTGAAGAAATCAGGCTACTTGTATGGAATAGCGGAGCTTTTAGAGCTAGAATAAAAAGTGGACA
>DFXU01000020.1 GCA_002383285.1 Caryophanales bacterium UBA4100 | reverse complement strand
TTAATAAGTTTCTCATATTCCATTCATCATCAACGATTAATACCTTTAATTTGTTCATGGAATGACCCCATCCTCTATAGCCTTTTGTAACATTATAATTGATAATTGTGTGTTTTTCGTGATAATAAAAAAAACCTTCTTTCGAAGGTCTAATATCGGCAATTATTTCTTACTTAATACATCCTTCATTTGCTCGTATTCTTGCTGTGAAATTTCTCCTCTAGCGTATCGTTCAGCAATGATCAAATTTGCATTCAATTGTTCACTACCTTTTCCAGAATTCCACTTTACGAATGATACTATAATAAATACAAATCCTATACATACAAGTAACGGTACCCACATATGAAACCATCCAAAGCCATAGCCCATCATCTGAACAATCTCCTCCTTCTTATCTTGCTGTCATTAGCATACGCGGAAATTATGAAGAAAGTATGTGTTTCATTTAATTAAAGAATTCTTTTCTCTCCTTCGATAGCTTGAATCGGATCAATGTTCTGTGTAAATTCTAGCGTGCCTATATATTCCCCGTCTTCGCTGCGAACAGCGAAATATCGAATGTAAACATACTTATCACGGAATTTGATCCAGAAGCTTTCGATATCCTTTTTTCCTGATTTAAAATCATCAAGCAATGCTTCAACAATATGAGCACTTTTAGGGGGATGACAATTTTGAACGGTACGTCCAATGACGGCCTTGGTCCTTGGGAAAATTCTTTCCTTCCCATGAGAGAAGTAGCGAACGATATCCTGATGGTCAATAAATGTAATATCTACGGGCAGATGATTCAGGATGAGCTCCAGCTGCTTGAGAGACAGTATACCGGTCTCCATCTTAATAAATCCTTCAGACATGGCTTTCTCGTCCAGCATTTTCCGTTCTGGCTTCCATACTGTGGCTGGACTTGTTAAGCAGAAACCAATCTCATCACTTTCATGAGCTATTCTTACCCATTCATCCTCGGTTAGATTCTTCATAGCCATAGGAAAGAGGATATTTTCCTCTCTGTAAATCATAGCTAGGACTTCCTCAGCCACATAATTCATTATGTCTACAATTTGTTGCTTATTCCCGTCATATTGTAATAACTTTAGCTTCCCTTCCTTCACGGCATCTCGAATATAATCATCCATTCTCCACATATTAATGGAGGGACCATTGATCCCATACTTCTCTAAATAAGGGAATAACAACTGCTCCTTGCGGCCATAATGCTTATCAATATCCTGAAGCTGATTACAGTCTTCAATAAGCTTATATATGGATTCGGAGGAATCATCATTAGCAAACTGCTCCAGATGCGGAAGCAGATTAGCTTGAATCAATCTTTCGATTTCCGTATTCTCCAGATTAAAGGTATGAATAGGGTGTCCTTCCTCATCCTGTTGTAGCTGGACTGATTCAATATTCCCCTCAATAATTGACATATGCGCACTGGATAAGCGCTTAGCTTCACCTTCAGTAATATCTCTAGCTTCCAAGATATCTCGTTGTAGCTGTGATAGAAGAGTAACCTCCTCGACGGTGACCTTGCCGATCTTCTGATCAAAGTGGGATTTCACCTCTTCAACACTCTTACCATTATACAGATCCATAAAAATATCCAATAATGTGGTTTGCCGTTCTGTCATTTGCACTTCACTCTGTTCACGGTTATTAATGATTTCACTCATATATGATCACTCCTTATTATCCCCCAGATATCAATACTGAGAATTATTCTCAAATAAGAATATCATTAATATCCTTCGTCAATAGTGATGTGTATCACGTTATGCTGCACATGCACACATTGGTCACTTATAGCAGAGCAGTAAGCTTAACTATCATTTGGGTTCCTTTCCCCTGCTCGCTAAGAACGATAATCTGTGCTTGATGCTGCTCTACAATCCAGCGTGCAATAGGTAAGCCTAGACCTGTCCCGGCTGGAAAATGAATGCGAGCTAATTCTCCACGGTAGAAACGCTCGAATATATGTGGCAGCTCCTGTTCACTAACGCCTATCCCTGTATCGATTATTTCAATATGCACACGGCCATGTTCTTTCTTAGTTCGGATCCGAACGGTTCCTCCCTGTGGTGTATAACGGATTGCATTATCTAGCAGAATAATCACTAGTTGCTTTATTAAATCTCTACTTCCCCATACCAGTGCGCTCGGGCCTAACTGGCTCTCAATTTCAACAACGCTATTCCAATTCAGCATTTCATCGATGACCTCTGAGGTTATCTCATTAACATCCACAACCTCGAATGCAATTTCTTGCCCGGCATCTGCCCTTGCCAATGTTAATAATTCAGCTACTAGCCGAGACATACGAACCGCTTCCCGTTTCATATCGTCTAAGATTTCAATGCGTTCTGATTCTGGCATCCGTTCTACCGCTTGTAGAATGTCTATATTTCCTCGAATCGTTGTTAGCGGAGCACGGAGCTCGTGGGAAGCATTCTCGGTGAATCTCTTCTGACTGAGATAGGCATTCTCTAAGCTTTGCAGCATCTCATTAAAGGTTTCGACTAATAGACCGAGCTCATCGCGAGCTCCTTCATACATAACCCTCTGCCCGAATCCCTGAGTATGAGCAATTGCTTGGGCTGTATCTGTTATCATTGCTATCGGTTGAAAGGCTTTCCTGGCCAAATACCATCCCGACAATGCGGCTAAACCTAAGCCGAACAGTGTAAATGAAACAATCAGCCAAAGCAGGAAATTCATCGATCGGTCAATATTGCTCAACGAAATCTCGGATAAGACATAACCCAATATTTCATCATGATAAACGATAGTTTGTACATACATTCGGTATCGAATTTGATCCTGATCAGTAAAGGTATGAAGCGGCTCCCTCATGCCGTGCATCTCCGGAAGAGTAATATCCGGCCTCTTGAGCGCTCCGCCTCCTGTTGCAATACTAACTCCGCTGATATCCTCAATGGCAAAAGCTACACCATTAAGCGATACATTTTTTGCTTCAAGCTGGATTTTTGAAAGTGAGACTCCTTTATCAAGCTCCGTATATGTTCCATTCAGAATGTACTCAGAGATGCTCACAAGTGATCTGTCGACTTCTCGGTAATGAGACGTTCGATGGATCAGATAGATCGAGGTCGTTATCATGATCATCAATAAACCGAAGATAAGACAATACCAGAGCGTAAGCCGCAATCGAATCGGAATTGTCCTCATAGTCGAATCGCATAACCAGCACCACGAACGGTATGAATCAACCGCGGCTCGCCTAGCATCTCCGTCTTCTGTCGTAAATACCCTACATAAACTTCAAGTACATTGGACTCCCCCTGAAAATCATACCCCCATACCCGCTCCATAATGACATCTCGCGTCAATACTTGCATGGGATTCTGTAGGAAGAAGTGTATTAGATTATACTCTGTCGTTGATAATTCGATTGTACGGTTCCCACGTTTGGCAACCCGTGTGCCTAGGTGTAAGGTTAAGTCCTCGAACGTGAGCTGATCTTTAATGGATGGCTTCGAAGACCGCCTTAACAGTGCTTTCACCCTTGCGGCAAGTTCTTGAAAGTCAAATGGCTTCACCAAGTAATCGTCAGCTCCCGTCTCAAGACCCATAACACGATCCGCAATGGAATCTCTTGCTGTCACCATAAGAACGGGAACCTCCGTTTCCTTGCGAAGTCTTCGACAAACCTCAAGACCATCTATACCAGGCATCATCACATCTAGAATGATCAGGTCAGGCTGTCGTTCGAGAGCTCTTAGAAGACCAGTCCTCCCGTCTGCAGCAACAACCGCCTCATAACCTTCATAAGTAAGTCCACGTCGCATCATACTTGATACAGCTATATCATCATCAATAATAAGAATGTATGAATTCATCATTAACTCAACCCCTTTCGTACAGAATAACAATGTCATTCATATACGAATGTGAGTAAAGTCACTACATCATACTCTATGGCTCATTGGAAGAGAGAATAAGTAAATATTCATCACCGTAAATAGTATCATCAACACATAATAGGGAAGTAATGTGGTCCATTTGGCTTTATTACCAATCCGGTAAACGGCATATATGGAGCCCGCCAACCCTAGCACGACAACGGCATATTGAAGGAATTGAACGACACTCGCTGAAGCTAAGCTCACATTACCTACCATCTCGTATCCGAACAAGGATACCGTGTTAAACCATATTGCTTTACCTTCTGTTAATGCATGGAATAGATTGTGGGCTAGGTGCCCTGCCAAGTCTAGTGGAATGATGGCATAACCCAGACGAACGAAATTTTCACGAATTTTATTTCCTGGGATTCGTGCTGTTGCTAGCTTAGCTGTCAGCCAGAGCATGCCAATCGGAAGCGACATCAGGATCACAAAGGCAAAGGTGAAGTTAATATTATAGCTGCTCGTTTGGGTAATCGTTCCGATTGCTTTAAGAATATCCTGCCAAATTTCGAGCATCGTAATATTCTGAACGAATACAATACCCATGATGACGGCGGCTAGGAAGGCGTGCTCCATCTTCGGATTCTTGATTCCCCAAAGCTCTGCAGTTGGTGTTCTAGGGGAAATTCGAATAGAATTATTCGGGCATGTCTTCACACAGTTCCCGCACAGGTTACAATCTGCGCTTGAATCCATCGTTCTAACATATTGAAACATCGGGCAGCCTTCCGTTTTTCCATCACCCTTGAAGCAGGATTGGGTTTTACAGGTTTTACATATCTCTGGGGTTCCGCGCAATTCCAGCATGCCGGCTCTCGAGTAGTTTCCAGCTAAACCACCTAGAAAGCATAATGTCTTGCAGAATGTTCGTCGCTCATAGAACACCGAAGTAGCGACAACCATAGTTGTTAATAGCAGCAGTAAGTATCCCGAACCACGCGGGGATTCAACGATTCCCCATATATGGTCGGACCATGTGATCATGATGAAGAAGATATCGATGAGCCAGATCCCATATTTCTTAAGAAACTTCGGCATAGGCCTCTCGCTGCCCACTAGCTGACGAACGATATCGCTCACCTTTCCGAAGGGACATACCGCACACCAGAATCTCCCTAAACCTAAGAATAATACAGGAATTAACGGCCACCACAAAACCCATGTCATGGATGTACCAAAATTTCTACTCGGATTAACGGTACCCAAAGCCAGCTCTACAACAATAACTCCAAATACCCCCATCGCGATCCATTGGAAGATACCTGGATACCAACGACTGCGTATAAAGGAACGGATCATTGGATAGTCAAGGAAATTCATTCTCTTATTCATGCTGCCGCCCCCTTCCTTCTAAACCATCTCATCCATACGCCAATCATTATGAATATTACATTGATAGCTGCAAAGCCTCCAAGAACCTTATAGTTAGGCGGAGTTTCCGGTACCTCCTTGTGGTGCCCTTGCTCGGCTTGCTCAGCCTCGTGCTCGCTTTGTCCAACTCCATGCTCATCTTGTTCGCCTACGTGCTCGACTTCTCCAACTCCGTGCTCTTCTCGTTCACCTACGTGCTCGATTTCTCCAACTCCACGCTCATCTTGTTCGACTTCATCTTCGATTTGTTCAACTTCAAGCTCATTCTGCTCGACTTCTAGCTCGCTTTGTTCGACTTCGAGCTCACTTGAATTCGAGTCAGAATCATTTTCTTTATCTGGTAATGTACTGCTTTCTTGATGTGTATTGTGCGATTGATGCGGAACAGTGGATTCCGCCTTCTCCGCTGTAGCGGTAGAAATTCCGAGTGCTGAAATAATGGTAATAAGAAAAAAAATCTTCCTAGCTCTCATGATGTACCCTCCTCGTTACGCTTGTCACTATTGTCTAATGAAAGTAATCATATCCTTCAATTGTGAGACTTAGCTGAGATAAAGATGAGAGTAATCTAAGAGTTCAGTATGAATTTTCTCACAAAGAAAAAACCCGAAAGTCACAAATAAACTACCGTGCTTCCGGGTTTAATTCATTCTTAAATAAATTTGCACACTATCTCTCTCTCACTACCGCTTGCTCCCTTTCATGAGTAAAATGATAACTGTAAGTAACAGCAAGGTTATCAATAAGCGTGGGAAATTATCCTTCATAAGAAGGATATCATTCCCTACTAATGTCTCCAATGCTATGGAGGGAGCTTTGCCGAACAACGTTACGACGATGAAGTCAACAAAGGATATCTGGGAAACTGAAGCAGCGAATGTAATAACTCCAGAGGGAAGGAATGGTGTGAGTCTTGCAGTCAGTAGGAGGAGCATCCGTCTTCCTCTACCAGCTTGATTTAATTGCTTCAACCACTTCCATGATTCATTACGCACAGTTCTCATCTTTCCAAAACCCCAACGATACAGCACGAAGGAAATCCCTGCTCCAAGCACTTCACCAAGGACTGAAATTAAGAAACCAGGAATTAATCCGAATACCACTGCATTTGCACCTGATAAGAATACGGATGGTACGAAGCCAAGAATACTTATGACGATATTCAATAATAGGCTTATGATTATCGCCCATATTCCAAAACTCTCTATCCACGCTGAAAAATCTTCTATTTGGAAAAACCAATCCATCTTGTCACTAACCTCTCTTATCTTTCCAATAATGCTACTAGCTTGGGCCCCCCAGTTTTAATCCAATCTGGCTTTGCTGAGGCATTGACAATATGTTGTCGTAATACATCAACATCATCAACGCCATCAAGAAATCTGCCTAAGAAATGTATGAATACATCCAACCTGCGTAGTTGGACAAGGGTGGGCAGCGCTTCAATTTCATGTTGGTTGAGTTGAACATTAGTTTTTAATCCATTCATATATATGTTCAGCTTATCCCACATTACAGAATTATCCTCTTCCCCCACCATAAGCTCAGATAGGCATACCGCAACCTCCATCACACGAAGATCCTCTGTTGCAAATTCGAAATCAAGTACGGCATTTATTGTTCGATCAGTATCCATTAACACATTCGATGCATTTAAGTCGCCATGTATAATTTGATGTGGTAACTGGCGAAGCCACTGCACTTGATTCTGAAAGCTGGATAATTGCTCTGATATCCATTGTAGCTGAAGTGACAAGTCTTGTAATAGTGCCGGAGGTTGACTACACCATCTCGAGATATACTCAGGCGGACAATTCGGATGAGTATATGCGATTTCATAGTAAGGTCTATATACCGTTGAGCGATTAATCTCTATATCACACAATGTATTCATGAGTAATCCCGCTGTCTGTCCGAAGGAATAGACTGAGGTATGGTCGTTAAAGCTCGGATTTAAGCCTTCTATATACTTAGAAATCGCTGATATACGACCCGATCCGTCTGGAAATCGTAAGGCAGTCTGACCGTTGTTAGCCTCAATAGGCTGTGGGACCTGAAACGATATCCGATTGTAAGTATTAAGCTGCCGTAATATTGCATGCTCCACAAGAACACGCTCGAGCTCTTGATGAGTTTCGTATACTCTTATCACATATTTGTGACCCAAGCATTCGATGTACCTAGTTGTATTGTTAGCGCCTCCCTTACCCTCAGAGATGATCGCTTGCTTGTCATCTAGCGAATATTGAGTCAATAATTCATAGAAAAATTTCATATCATTCTGTGGTGATAACAACTATCTTCCCCCTAGTTAGATATAATGGAGCATCGTTTCCCACATCGATTTGCTACACTCTTTATTGTATACTTAGAATTAGAAATAACAATTATAGAGTGTGACTCGAATAAAGTTAGGGTCACCTAGGAGGAAACCTGATGACAGCATTTTCTATCGGTTCATGGTCGTTTCATGCTTTATTCAATTCTGGCAGGATGAATGTGTTCGGTTACTTAGAGAGCATCAAGTATCGCTACCGGCTCCAGCACGCGGACATTTGGAGTGGTATGCTGCTCTCTACAGAGGATGGCTATATCCAGTGCATTAAGGATACTATGACTGAAGAAGAATTGACAATTGCTTGCCTGAGTATGGATGATGCCCAAGTGTGGCATAACGATCCAACAATCCGTGAGCGGAACTATCAGCAAGCGCTCCAATACCTACATATTGCACGCAGATTAGGCGTTCAAGCCCTTCGCATCGATATGGGTATCAACTCTACTGAGTTAACTGAGGAACAGCTTGAATTATGTATTCATCGTTACCGAGAATATGCACAATTCGCCCATGACCACGGCTTTCGGGTTGGTCCACAAACTCATCAGCCTGCTTCTCAAGCTCCTCAGAACCTGAAACGGATTAACAATGAGATCGCATCCCCTGGATTTGGTATTGTACTCAATGTAAACCGATGGATGGAGGATAAGGATATAGGGGATGAGATGGTTGCCCCCTTCACGATGCATGCTCAGCTTGACCGAGCGTTTGTGGATTTCAAGGGGGCAGAGCTGCATAATAAGATACAGCTACTGCAGCAAGGCGGATATCAGGGATGCTGGTCATTGGAATTCCGAGGTGGCGTTAATGAATATCTTGAGGTAGAGCATGATTTACTAACAATTCGACGTGCTGTAAGGGTGGCCACTGTAGAATAGGAAAATCATCGGTACAACAGTTTTGAAAGCTGCTACATAGAAGAGCGGGCAAGCTCGCAGTTTTTAACTGCAGGCTTGCCCGCTCTTCGTATTCATCTCATTCTAATCTAACGAATCGTTATAGCTTAAAGGCAATTTCGATATCGCGAATTTTCTGTTCATCGATATGTACAATATCTCCAATGCTATAAGCTGAGATGATTGCCTTGGCGCTATACTCGGCTACCTCTAGTCGATCGAACGAATTCAATAAGCTTTGTCCAGTTACGATCACGCAATTATTCTTCACAATGGCGATCGGTGTATCTTTCTTGAATACGTCTGCTGTTGAGTCTGGATCGTTATACACCGCTCCGAATGGTAGCACAGGTGTATTCCGCAGCAAGATGTAACTTTCCGGAATCGTCCGCGAGTCAAATACGGCATCCGTTACCGCAAATGCCATGATATTCGGTGGATGTGCTATGATTATCGACTCAATATGTGGATGCTTAGCGTAAATAAGCTGATGCAGCTTATAAGAGCGACTTGGGATTTTGCCTGCTTCTGCTGCTCCATTCTCGATTCTGACTAGATCTTCAACATCCAAGTATTTTCGATCCATATTATAAGGAGTTATAACAAAGGTGTTGTCGTCAAGCTTCTGCGAGAACGTACCTTGCGTGCTCGTAAACAGTCTTTGATCATATGATCGCTTTATGAATACACACATCTCACGTCTGATTTCCCGTTCAGTTGTCCCATAGCCATTCGGTTGGAAACTTTTTACAACCAAATCCTGATTGGATTGCACTGTTGCGAAATCATTCTCGGACAATAAGACCGGATTGCCGACTCGCTTCGCTTTAATCTCGAGCCTCGCACAGAAGTCAAGCGTCTCGAATACATTGAAAGCCTCGAACAAATTTGCACCGCCAATGACAACACCGTGGTTTTCCAGCATAACGGTATTAATCCCTTGTGCGAGTACCGCGGCAATGTTCTCTCCTAGTACTTCGCTGCCTGGCAAGGCATATTCAGCAATTCCGACTTTACCACAGATTTTTCTCTCATTCGGTAACAAGCGAGTATCCGGAATTCGTCTTACAATACTAAAGGATACGAGCGCAGGGGGATGGGCATGAACGACTGCCTTCAGGTCAGGCCTAGTTTTATACAACAATTTGTGAAAAGGAAACTCGCTTGACGGTTTGTGTGGTCCGATTACTTCTCCGTCTTGCTTCACACAGATGATATCTTTGCGAGTGAGCGAGCCTTTATCCACACCCGCTGGTGTAATCCAGATATCACCATTGTCGTCTAAGATGGATAGATTCCCACCAGATGTGGTTGTCATGCCGTACCCATAAATTCGTTCCATGATCAATATAATCTGATCTGCCGGATGTAAAAGCTCAAATCGCATATTAACACTTCCTTCGTTTTTTTACAATTTTGTTAAGCTTGGTATGCTTTAGTGTAAATCGCTTTGATATCCTCCAATGTAGCTGTTCTTGGATTGCCGCCTGTACACACATCTCTCATTGCCTGCTCTGCCAGTTTGTCAATATCTCTCGGATCATAAGATGATTCCTTAAGCTTCGGAATCCCAACTTTGGCTGATAATTCACGAACTGCCTCTAGAGCTAATAGAGCAGCTTCATATTCTGATGATGCGTTGTCCGTATTCTTCCCCATAGCCTTAGCAATTTGTGCAAATTTAACCGGACATGCCTCCAAGTTGTATTCCATAACGAATGGAAGCAAGATCGCATTAGCTACTCCATGAGGCATATCGTATTCAGATCCCAGCTGATGAGCCATGCTATGCACAATGCCTAACCCACAGTTACTGAAGGAAAGACCAGCCACATAAGATCCCCATGCCATACCCGAACGTGCTTTAAGGTTCGATCCATCTAGCACCGCTGCTTCAAGTGAGCTTGCAATAAATTCAATCGCTTTGTAAGCAAGAGCATCGGAAAGCTCGTAAGAGCCTTTAGTTACATACGCCTCGATAGCGTGGGTTAATGCGTCCATGCCCGTCGCTGCCGTCAATGAAGCTGGCTTCGTCATCATCAACTCCGGATCATTCACTGCGATAGTTGCGAGTGAATTCGGATCGACCATAACCATCTTAATTTTACGGTATTCGTCGGTGATTACATAGTTGATGGTGACCTCGGAGGCTGTTCCCGCTGTTGTGTTGATTGCAACGATAGGTACAGATTTGTTCTTGGATTTGCCTATCCCTTCGTAGGCAACAATATCTCCACCGTTAGTATACAGAATCCCGATCGCTTTTGCTGCATCTTGAGGAGATCCTCCGCCGATAGAAATGATGAAATCACACTGCTCTTCTCTGAACATTACCAGCCCGTCATTCACATTCTGAGTTGTAGGATTTGCTTTGACGTCAGTAAATACAGCAAAAGCAATACCGTTCTGCTCAAGAATATCAGTCACTATTTTCACAATACCCACATCCGCTATGACCTTATCACTAACGACCAACGCTTTAGATAAACCCAGCTGCAAGATATCCGATCCAATCTCCTTCACACATCCTGGTCCGATTAAATTAACTGAAGGCCAATATATTCTTCTTGATGATAACATACAACGACCATTCCTTTCTGCGTTTTAGTTTGTTTTATTCCGTTTATTATTGTCTTTCTGTTTTTAATTCTATGATTACTCTCCAAATAAAGAAATGACTTTTGGCACACTTTTTTACAAAAAAAATAGGCCCCCCGTGGTGAAACTCGAGAGAGCCTAAATCCTAATTACTACTGTGAATACTGAGAATCGACCGTTAAGTTATATATACGATTCAATTTTAGCAATGCTCTTTTTAATCTCACTAATTTTGAAGCTTTTCAACAGCGCTATCATTCCCTTAATCAACACAATTTGCGGCTCGTCATTATCAAATTCGCTTTCTAATACCTCAAGAGAAGAATGAACCTCTGTTAATATTTCCGGCTCCAAAATTAATTCCACTAGCACGCTTCGTATTACTTGGATTTCATCTAGCACCTCTTTATTTAACTTCAGCTCCAATTGATAGGTTCTCATGATTTCATCAATGATTCGCGTGGTTACTACGGGCTTTCGTTCAGAATTGAGCATTCCCTTTACAATGTCATCCAGGCGTTCAACAAGATTAAGTGAAATCTCATTCACATCTAATTGTAATTGATGCAGCATAGTTAATCCTAGATATCCGTCTGACATTGATTCAAAGAGGATGGCCGCATC
Organism: Caryophanales bacterium UBA4100; assembly: GCA_002383285.1. Lineage (GTDB taxonomy): Bacteria > Bacillota > Bacilli > Paenibacillales > UBA4045 > UBA4045. The sequence continues at coordinate 6,186 of DFXU01000020.1, read as the reverse complement.
ATAAGAGAAGGGCTCCACTTCCACTCCATAAAGCTCAATAATACAGCGCTGAGTGGCAAAGAGCATCTTGGCTTTAAACATTATAATGAGCTTGTGTATTTCGGCATTCACTTCAAATCTTTCGTTCATAAACATCGTAATAAAATCACGATTATTCGAAAATTGTTCGCTCTTCAGTACGATTTGCCTGGCTAATTTATCTCTTGGATGCTTATCCGGATCACTCATCATCCATTCAAATTCTTTAACGAATACATTCATATAATATTTACATATATAAACGAGCAGATCTTCCTTCGAATTAAAGTAAAAGTAGAGTGCGCCTTTAGCAATACCTAATGTATCGGCAATTTGCTGAATAGAAGTGGCATGGTACCCTTTTTCGGAAAATAGCTTGACTGAGGCTTCCATGATTTTCTGCTTTTTATCGCTCATGCTTCTAAGCCCCCTTCTATAAATTCTCTGCTTGGGTATCATCCTTTATTCTAGTCCTGCGGAATTTCGCGAAAAATTCATAAACAATCGGTACAATAACCAAAGTTAACAACGTTGAGCTCAGAAGTCCTCCAATAACTGTAACACCTAACCCCTTGGAGATTAAACTGCCATTCGTGCCTTCAAAGCCCAGCGCCAACGGCAGTAGAGCACCTATTGTTGCTAACGCCGTCATTAATATCGGTCGAAGTCTTGTTCCCGCAGCTTCGATTAAAGCCTCTCTTGTGGTCAAGCCTTCCTTTTCCTTATTAATTACACGATCAATGAGTACAATCGCATTAGTGACAACAATTCCGATAAGCATCAATATACCCATCATCGCCGGCGCACTAATGGTTTCTCCTGCTACGAAGAGTCCGAATAGGGAACCAATCGCGATGAATGGAAGGGAGAACAAGATAACAAGTGGAGTTATCGCACCGCCAAACGTGATGACCAGTAAGAAGTATACAATTCCCACAGCTGCAGCCATCGCTAAGCCTAGCTGTGTAAACGTTTCGTTAATTTGCTCGGTAATACCACCGAACTCCACATTAACCGTAGATGGAATATCAAGCTTATCCACTTGACTCTCTAAATCAGCGGATGCTTTTCCCACATCACTTACTACAATATTAGCAGTAACCTCAGCGAACAATTGACCGTTCTTACGAGCTACAGCTCCTGCTGTGACGCCCTCCTCAACAGTAACGAAATTGCCTAGAGGCACTTTAATTCCAACAGGCGTAGCTATCATAGAAGCTTTAATATCTTCAATGGATTCATATTGCTTCTGATCTACATTAACATAAACCTGATATTCATTACCATCGACCTGTATCTCAGTTAGAACCGGTCGATCACGTACAGGACTTAAGTGCATGGCAATCTGTCCAGCTGTTAAACCAACTTGGCTTAGAGCTTGCTGATTTGCGATTAGCTTGTATTGCTCGTAGGTTCTAGAAATACTTGTTTCTACCTTCTCGAAGGATTCATCGGCTTGAACCAACGTTACAATCTGCTCAACAATAGGTTCAATTTCTTCCATTGTATTGCCATAGACGATAAGACTAAGCTTATTACCTCCTAATCCACCTGCGAAATTCAATGTTCCCCACTCACCAGGGGCTGCGGAATCTGCGATGAGCGCTTGGATTAGGCTCTCCTTCTCTAATTCAAAATCCTCGATATCACTCTCATACAGCACATAGAACAATGCAGATTTGGACGGTCCTGGACTCATTGGGTTTGCTCCGCCTACAGAGTACTGCAAATCCGTAACACCACTGCGAGCAAGGATTAGCTCCTCTGCATGTAAGGCAGTCTGCTCTACATCCGACAATAGCTCACCTGGTCCAGGGCTGTAAGTGATCATCGCATACTTCTGCTCTTCCTCAGGTATAAAGCTTGTTCCAACAACAGGAACTAAGAATAGGCTTCCCACAAGGACGATTACAGCAATCGATGATGTTATGAATTTATGATTTAATGTCCAATTCAACAGCTTCTGATAGCTGATTCCCATTGCCCCTGGCTTTTCATCGTGTGTTCCCTTCGTTTTTACGCCATTCTTAAACAAGAGATGAGTCATCATGGGTACGATCGTTATCGCAACAAGCAGTGATGCCAATAGTGCGAATACCATCGTTAAGGCGAATGGCATGAATATTTCTCCAATCGGCCCGCTTACTGTACCGAGTGGGACAAATACAGCAATGGTAACCAACGTTGATGACAGAATAGGCTTGAACATTTCGCATGTAGCATCTACTATCAAGGCTTTACCCTTTAACTTTTCGGATTTCATCTGCATTCGCCGATAGTTATTCTCGATAACTACAATGGAGTCATCAACGACACGTCCTATCGCAACGGTCATAGCACCTAGCGTCATAATGTTCAGGGTAATATCCATTTGGTTGAGAACTAGTAAAGTCATAATTAGTGATAATGGAATCGATATGATGGATATGATTGTCGTCCGAATATTTCGTAAGAATAGTAAGATAATAATCAAAGCAAATACCGCACCGAAAACCGCTTTATTCAGCATAGTGCTCACAGATTCTTCAATCGGCTCACCTTGATCTAACAAGACCAATATTTCTATCCCAGGATAATTCTTCTTAATCTGATCAACCTGGCTCTTAACCGCATTAACAACCTCCACCGTATTCGCATCAGCAGCCTTCGTGATATTAATACCGATCGATTCCATACCATTCGTGCGAGAGATGGACTCCGCTCTCTCTATGAGCTGAATACTCGCAATATCCTTCAATTGGAGAGCACCAGGATTGGGCACTTCACTCGTTGGCATCATAGGTATGAAGATATTCTCCAAATCCTGAATAGATGTAATATCCCCATCAATGACGATGGACTTCTCGGATTGACCTAGTTCAAACAGCCCTAGTGGAACCTCAATTGCTGATCCTTGAATGATGCCCCTGACCAGCTCCTCGCTTACTCCTAGTGAAGCCATCTTGGCATGATCGAAGGTTAGCACTACCTCTTTAAGCTGTTGACCTGTAATGGCAACCGTACCCACTCCGTCAATACCCTCGAGATTATGCTTAATTTCGGTCTCAACTAGCTGTGTTATCTCTTCTAAGGACCGGCCTTCTCCAGATATACTAAGTGAGATAACTGGAAAGGCATTAATACTAATTGCTGAGATATTAGCTTCCTGAACACCTTGTGGTCTTACAAATCCACTCAGCGCACCACGCAGCTCATTCTCAGCTTCCTTCATATCCACGTCGTAATCGTATTCTACAATAATTGAGGATACATTCTCTGATGATGTTGAATTGACAACCTCTACACCATTTAAGTTTCTTATTCTCTGTTCAAGTGGAATCGTTACGGAATCCGCAACCTCCTCTGAAGATGCTCCTGGGTATACGCTGAATACGGTCAGAATCGGAATTTCGATATCAGGAATCGTTTCCTGCTTCATACCAAGACCTGCAGACAATCCGGCGATGACAACCATTATTGTTAACAACCATACAGCAAACTTGTTGTTCAATGAAAAGTTAATAATGCCTTTCATAATCTCCACACTCCTATTTGTCTATTGACTGCCGTTCAACTGCTTTTACATCATATTTGAACATCGGTCAACAGTCAAGCTTATTGGGAGTATGTCACTTCTGAATTTCGAATAATTTAATAATATATACATATACCCACAGAAATTTTTCTATAGAAGTGTTAGAATGAGCAGATGATAATACGAAGTGATTCATATTAATGGTAATGGGTGATCAGCATGAATACACGAATGAAGGTAGTTTCATTTGCTCTGGTATTAACTCTTCTAATTCTTACTCTCAAAACGAATACATTCTCCATTCTTATGTCGGGTGATTCCGAGGCTTTGAGAAGCCTATCTCATAACAGCATCACTGGGCTTCTATTATTAACACTGCTTCTGATGACCATTCAAAATTTATTCACCATCATCCCTCTGCTCTTATTAATCTCGGTGAATGTCTCCATCTTCGGATTTATTCAGGGATATATTTGGAGCTGGTTGCTTAGCATTATAGGCGCTGTTATTTCATTTTTCATCACTCGGTACTGGTTTCAAACTTTTTTCGCCAAATATGTGAATGATGAAATAAAACAGAAAATTGATGAAAAAGGATTCTGGTATGTATTTACTGGAAGAATACTTCCATTCATGCCGACAAGTGTCGTTAATATTGCAGCCGGAATAAGCTCAGTACGTTTTAAGTATTTTTTTTACGCTACCCTATTGGGTAATATGATTTATTTTTTGTTGCTCTCTTTCATTTCGGAGAGAATATTATCCATACAATGGGAAAGTATATGGTTTACATCTGTTGCTGTGATGATTGTACTAGCATTTATTATACTAAAACTGATGAAGTGGAAGCATAGCCTAGATGCTGATCAGGATCAGTCTATGAAGTAGCTCATTGACTATAAGACTTGGCGGTCAAAAAAACTACGGCAGCATGATATGAGTGGCATTTAACGAAATTCGGCAGCACTGTAGCGCTAATCCATCGACAGCTTGATTACTTTGGTGCTTGGTGTGATAAATTGGAGCTCAAATCGTAACTTCGGAGGGGAGCTCAAATCGTAACTTCGGAGGAATTCAGTGGCTGCTAGCTTCTGTTGACTGTTTCTTTCTTGGCTCTCCGCATCATAAGCGGCATAATCAACATATGCGATAGCGGACATATAAGGACCAATAAGAACAATAGACCATTGCCAGCCGAACCCCAAGCTTTGCCAGTGAGGAGCAGCACCGCGATTAGAACGATTGGAACAATACAGCATAAGATCATCATCCAATTACGATTCTTACGATTATTTCCTTGTGCTCCTTCCTGATCGCGATTATGATTTTGATGATTCCCGCAGCAGCTCATCGTAATCCTCTCCCCTTAACCTTGTTGTTTTAATTCATGAATTTCTTGCAGCATTCGTTCGTTCTGCTTCTTTAACTCATCCAGCTCCTGACTCACTTTATTAGGTTGTTGATCAGAATGACCTGAATGATTTCCTCTCATCATCAGAAACATAGGGATCATCATCAGTGGGCACATCAGTAATATTAGCCATGACCAATCCATAATCATTACTCCTTTCGTATATAACCTTATACAAATATCGTAATGAAAAATTATGTTGAATCTGTGAGGAAACCTTGGAGATTTGATGTTTTTTTATATTCGATCCTCCATTGCATAGTTGAACTACACAGAATCTCCATACAATTCTTCTATAATGGATTGGAATAATCAGATTCATCAACAAGATGTGGAGGTAATAGCATGAAGCGCGGAGATCGAGTACTAATCATCCTTATAGTTGCTGTGATTACTGCTTTCTTCACGGTTCAATATTGGCAGCCAAATCAAGCAGATTCGTTGGCGCAAGGATCTAGCTATGCCAATATTACATTAGATGGACAATTGTACCGCAGGGTGGAGTTAACCGAACAATCACAAGAAATCGAAATTCAGACAGAAAGAGGCTACGATCTGCTCCAGATATCTGACTTCGGTATCCGTGTTATCGAATCCGATTGTCCTCAGAAGATTTGCATGACCTATGGCCAAATTGATCAATCAGGCGAAGTCATTGTCTGCTTACCAAATAGGATGCTTATAGAAATTGATGGGTGGGATCATCAAGACAATGAAATTGACGCAATTGTTTAGCACTAATGAGAGTTATGGTCAGCATGAATTTGCTGCTGTTGTTCCTGTGGCACTTGCTTGAAGCCTGCAATTGTCTGCGGCACAGCCGTTGCGACAAGGATAATGGATATGATCGAGGAAATTAGATACACCCATGCTGCACCGCGATCACGATGCCACTTTCTTCTAGAGACTCGAAGAAACAAACAGGAAACGCCAAAGGAAAACAATAGAAAAATGGCTTTTACGGTTGGCGATAATGAGACTAAACCTGCACCTAGCGACGTTAAGCCTAACGCAATTAATAGTGTATGCAACCAATGGTGGGAAGAAGCAATGACGGCCAACAGGATCGAACCTATCGATTTTAATACCGGTTTATCTTTATTGTCTCTCATCCTCATCATGCTTCTCCGCCTTTCACTTATTATAACTACCCGATTTAATCTGACGACGCGTATAAAAGTATACGATTAGAACAATAGAACATATAATCATAGATACACTTGTCCATTGACCTGCCGTCCAC
>DFXU01000106.1 GCA_002383285.1 Caryophanales bacterium UBA4100 | reverse complement strand
AATTTCAAATTCAACCGTAATTTCCCGGACCGCTGCCGGTGTCTTAGGCGGTGTTAATTTTTACTCCCTCATATCTCGTGCAGAAGCGGCTACGATAGCAGGCTGTCAGTATAGCAGATCGTATCTGAGTGACCTTAATCTTACAAATCAGTAATCACAAGTTCCTTTCTATCTCACTATACATCTTCGACTTACGATAATCACCGGGAGTGACACCCTCAAGCTTTCTAAAAAAACGAATAAAGCTGTTGGTATTATTGTATCCGACCGCTTCAGCAATCTCATGAATGTTCAATTTGGTATTAACCAGTAGCTGCTTACTTTCTTCTACCCGTTTAAGGGTCAGGTACTCCAAGATAGTCTTGCCGGTAGTTTGCTTGAAAATTCTGCTAAGATAAGCCGTATTCAGTTGAACAGCATCTGCGATACGCTCCACAGATAAATCCTCTCGATATCTCAATTCGATATAGGCTATAGCCTGTTCTACATTAGAGTTATTCTTGCTATTCCCCTTTAAATGTACAATGACTGTGGTGAATACATTCTCCATCCACTCTGTGATCGCATCGACGGTTTCCCGCTTTGCTAGTTCTTGATGAATATTGTATTGCAGACCGAATATATCTTGGATGGATAAATTCGATTCTAATAATAGATCGATGGTTGCTTCTAGTAGTCGGCTGTATATACGGAAGACATTCTCATATGACAGCGTAGGCTTCTCATTAATCTCAGAACGGAGGTGATGGAGGGATTCCTTCACATTCGCTTCATGTCCAGCCAGAATATTATTAATGATGGTTTTCTCCAGCTGTGCTGGATAGTAATAGTTAATCGATCTTTCTAGGTTAACCTCATCGTAGAAGATGACTTTATTCCCGCCGAGAACAACCTTATAATGAATGACATCTGATGCTTCGGCAAAGGAAAGGTAGGTATGAAGAATATCTTCATGGATTCCACCCACACTAACCGTTACGGAAAAACCCAAGAAGGCATTGATCTTCTGTATGATCTGATTTGCGAGCTCGTTAAGCTGCGCTCGATGCTCCCCATTGTCTGACTGTAAATTTATTAGAAGTGCGATTTGATTATCACTAATTTCTGTACATAAGCTGTTGTAGGTTTGATCGGCAATCTCTTGGGTAATGTTCGTCAAGGCAAAGCGGAATAAGTTTTTATCCTCGGAAGAATATTTTTCAGCAAAGGTGGAATAGTCATCGATCTCAATGACCATGACGGTATAATGACTTCTGGTTAGCGGCAGCTGCAAATATTTAATCTTCTCTTCTATATCATAGGAATAGTCGATTTTGTTGTATAGCAGATTGTATATAAAGCGGTTTAACATCGATGGATAATTCGCTTTGAAGGATGCTTCCATTCCCCTGTGCTTGTTCATAACCTTCTCGAATAAATCAGATACGTAGCCGAGCGTGTTATCTTCCTTATCGAGTGTAGAGAGCGATAGCTCTTGCTGGTATTTCTTCGATTTCTCCAATAGCTTCTGGATGGGATTAAACATGGTTCGGGAGAGATAGTAGGAAACAATGGCTCCGAATATAATGAGAATGAATCCAGTAAAGGCGATTACACGACGAATGGCTGTAAGCTTATTGTACAAGTAGTCAAGACTGGTAACGGATATAACCTTCCATCCATTAAACAGGTTTGCTCCATAGGACACTAGAACAGGAGGAGAGTGTCTATCATCCACATAGTATCCTTGGGTGTTGATTTTTAGTATGTCCTTCACATGCAAGTCGAACTGCTCATTGGCTGTGAAGGACTCGTGATTGTAAGATGTAATCGTTGCCCCAGAGGAATCAATGATACGAACATGGTTTTTCCGCTCGGGGTCCATGTTTGCTAATAGCTCTTGAAGGTGTTCTTCATAGATATGAATAGCGGCATAACCGAAGGTTTCAGGGAATGCAACAGGGATTTTACGAGCAAGCGTAATGACATGGAATGGAATGCCATCCTGATTGACGAATAGCCGGGAAGGGAGCCACGAATAATCTGCCTGATCCTGTTCCATTTGTTCAATCCAAAGGTCGAAGGGCTCTTGATGATAGGTACGATTAGCGCCATCTGATGAGATAATTTGATTGTTCTCTCTAAAGTAGATTTGTACGGAATGTACATAAGAATTTTGAGCCGATAAGCTTTTCATTATGTCTTTGACGTCATTAAGTAAATATGAATTTTCAGGATTACGAGCAGAGGCGTAAATTCGTCCGTCTAATCCTAGCTGCACAGAGTGTCCGATTGCTTCCTTTAATGCTCTTTCTAAGGATGTGCCTGTTTGGTTTAGGGCATTAAGACTGCCTTGACTTAGTTCATCCTGAATAGTGTTAACAACAAGTCGATAGGACGAGATACTCTGGAAGAGCACAGGGACCAATATAACGATAAAAAATGAAAAAAAGTATAACAGAAATACTTTATTTGGTTTTCGTTTTAGTGCATGCCACTTTGTCATATATCACAGCTCCGATTATGCTAGCCTCATTAGATGGATGTAGGGGATGTACACAAACATTATGACATAACGTCTATGGGATAGGAATGGATTACAGCTAAATATCAGAAACAGGCCATTAATGTCATAAAGTGTGGATACGAAATCTCAGGTTTTCATGATAAAAGTCAAGAACCTAGAATATACGGGGACGGATGTAAACACTATGATACGAATAGGCTTACGAATGAATATGAGGAGGGTCAAGAAAAATGAAAAAGTTATTAGCGATATTAATGGTTAGCGTTATGATGGTAGTTCTGCTTGCAGCCTGTGGTTCTAATAACAGTGCGAATGAGAATGAGGAAAGTGGTACAGCAAGTAATGTAATTAATGAGGGTAGTAAAGAAGCGAATGAACCAGCCAAGGAGCAGGTTACTACGAATGAACCAGTTACACTGCAATTTGCTTCATGGGGTGTAAGTGAGGCTGCTACGAAAGAGGCACTAGAGGCTATGGCAGCCAGCTATACAAAGCTGAATCCACATGTAACGATTGAGTATATTGGTATTCCATTCGGTGATATCAAGCAACAGACCTTCGTTATGGCTTCTTCTAATAACGCGCCAGACATTATTCAGACGTTTACTGCTTGGTTTTCTACGTATGCGGCATCGGACATAATCGTGCCCCTAGATGACCTGCTTGGTCAAGCGTACATTGATGATCTGTTTCCTTCTTATAAAGAGGATTACAGCTATAATGGCAAGGTAATGGGTGTGCCGTGGGCACCATCGCCTTACATCCTATACTGGAACAAAGAGCTGTTCAAGCAAGCGGGACTTCCGGATCGTGCGCCAGAAACACATGACGAAATGCTGGAATTTGCAAGAGCGTTATCTAAATTGAAAACAGAGCAAGGTGAACAGGTATACGGCATGGGCGAAGCAACCGAGAAGCTTCCAATTAACGGAATGATTGCTCTGAAGAATATATATGGCTTTAATGGTTCAATCTTTGATAAAGATGGCAATGTGAATGTAAATACACCTGAGGTTATTGAGGCGCTCCAATACTATGAAACCTTAGTTGATGAAGGCTTGTCCCCTCAAGGTGCGAAACTAAAGGATCTTCGCAACCTCTTCTCCATAGGTCGATTAGGCATGTATGCAGACGGATACTATGGTAAGGCTGTATTCCGTAATCTAAGCGGCAAGGGTGAAGCGTATGATAGTGTTTGGGGTGCCGCGATGATTCCTAAGAATAAGAGTGGTGAGAGCGTTTCGATCGGTGAAGCTCATGGACTTGTGATTTCTAAGGACTCCAAGAATAAAGAGGTAGCTGCAGATTTCATCAGGTTCCTTACCGATGAAGCAATGATTTCTCTCTATCACCAGAAGGTTGGAGCCATGACATCTCGGAAGTCGATCAGCAAGCTGCCTGAGTTTAACAGTACGGATCTAGACAAAGTGTTGTCTGAACAGATGAACCATGTTAATCCGCTTCCGAAGAATAACCCAGGGTTGGAGCAAGCGTATCTAGAGATAGCCGAAGCCGTTCAGAAGGTAACGGTCGCCAATGAGAGCCCGGAGAAGGCTGCTGCGGAGCTTGATGCCAAGCTTAAGCAAATATTAAAGTAATGCAGCATGATGTACAAAGGAAGTGACAACATTGAATAGACCACCACGCTTCTCCGAAAGAACGAAGGATTTTATTTTCCTGCTATTGATTATAAGTCCCGCCTTGGCTATGCTGATCTTTACAATTGGTGTTCCGATGGTTAAGTCGCTATATATGAGCTTATTTAACGTGACACTGCTGAGTATGCATAATTATGAATGGAATAGCTTTACAAACTACAAGAACATATTCGCTGATGGCGAATTTATGCAGGCTTTAAAAGTTACTTTGATCTATGTGCTCTCGATTGTATTCATCCAGTTTATATTGGGAATGATGCTAGCGCTTGTGCTTAATAGTCAAATCCGTTTCAAGAGAACGTTACGCACGCTGATCCTTATTCCATGGGTAGTTCCAACGATCATTGGTGCATTGCTGTGGATGTGGCTGTTTCAGCCTCAATACGGAGTAATTAACCATATCCTTATGAGCTTGAATATCACGGACCAAGCTTATACATGGTTATCTGATATGAACCTGGCATTACCCGCAGTCATGCTGGCAGCGTTATGGAAGCAGCTGCCCTTTATGTCTACGATGCTGCTAGCGGGTATGCAAGGCATCTCGGAGGATATGTACGAGGCAGCGATGATAGATGGAGCGAATAAGAGACAGCAATTTATCCATATTACGCTTCCCATGCTCAAGAATACAATCAAGACCGTAACACTCATTGCCTGCATCGAAAACTTTAAGATGTTCCCATTGTTCTGGATTATGACAGGCGGTGGGCCGCTCGATCAGACGACAACACTCGCGATCTTCAGCTATAAAGCGGCTTTCATCGAGCTGGATTTAGGTAAAGGCGCTGCGATAGGTGCACTATGGCTGTTAATCATGCTTGCATTCTCTTGGACTTATACGAAGCTATTCTCTATAGGTGAAGATAAGGAGGTGGCGACCTCATGAAGAAGGAGCGATTGTCGCTTAACATCATTTCGTTAATGTTAACCTCTATGTTCCTTATCTATCTGATGTTTCCACTCTATTGGATGATCTTAACTTCCTTTAAGGATAATGCTGTATTGTTCAAGCTTCCGCCTGAGTGGTTTCCGTCACAGCCAGTGCTTGAGCATTATAAGGGAATATTTAGCGATACTACATTCATCACTTATTATAAGAACAGTCTAATGGTCAGCTTTGGAACGACGACCGTTACATTATTAGTTGCCATGTTGGCGGGTTACGGATTTTCTAGATTTCAGTTTCGGTTTAAGAATGTGACGATGTTCGCTATTCTATCCACTCAGATGCTGCCTGTGGTCTCCCTACTGATAGCGCTCTATACGATCTATAACAATCTGGGGCTGTTGAATACGAGGAGTGGCTTGATCATGGCCCTCACAACCGCATCATTACCATTCTCGATCTGGATGATCAAGGTGTTCTTCGATAATATCCCGATTTCATTGGAGGAGTCGGCTAAGATTGATGGCTGCAACCGTCTAGGTATCTTATTCCGAATTGTTGTTCCGTTATCGAAGCCAGGCATATTTTCCATCGGAATTTATACCTTCATCTTATCGTGGGATGACTTTCTATACTCGATCACATTAATTAACAAGAATGAGCTGCGACCTCTAAACGCAGGAATAGCGATCCGGTACATTGGTGAGCTATCCTATGACTGGGCAAGTATTATGACGGTGTGTGTTACTTCGATTGTTCCGATTACATTGTTATTTCTATTCTTCCAGAAATATATGGTTTCCGGGTTAACAGCAGGAGCGGTGAAGGGATAGCTTGTATACTGGATAGACGGACATTGTGCAAAAGAAGGGGCTGCCTAAGGCAGCCCCATTGTTGTACTTTTAGTAAACTCGAGGTGCCTAGAGGTACCCCTTGAACTCCTCTTATCAAGCTCCCCATATACGTGGCATTGGCATCGGCTCTTTGCTGAGCTCAGCCCATACATATTTGAGCAATAGCTCGAGCTTGAGCTCCTTGGAAGCAGGGTCGTCCCATAAATTATGGAGCTCTCCCGGATCCTCCTGTAAATCGAAAATCTCACCATAGGTTTGATTATAGTAAACCGTAATCTTATATCGCACACCAATATAGGTTTTCTGATGAATGACGGTTGGCTGATGTCGGAATTCACAGATTGCATGATCCCTAGCCCACTCCTCGGTACCCATCCAAACTCCCCGTTGATCTATACCTGTCATAGCTCTCGGAATCGGGATGTCACAGAAGGACAGGAAGGTTGGTGCTAGATCAACTAAGGATTGAATCGCTCCTGTCACACGTCCTGCCTCCACTTGACCAGGGTAGCGGACGATAAACGGTAGCTTGATGAGATCCTCGTAGTGGAAGCCGCCCTTAGCCTGTAAGCCGTGCTGCCCGAAGAAATGCCCATGGTCAGTTGTGAAGACTACTAGCGTATCCTCAGTAAGCCCAAGCTGATCGAGCTTATCGAGAATATTGCCTATATATTTGTCCATCATGCTGATCATTCCGTAATATGTTGCAATGAGCTTCTTGCGATGCTCATCCGTTAGTTTAAATCGATCACCATACCCATAGTATAGATGTGAATGATAACCGTGTGATTCGAACGGAGACTCTTTCCAATAAGAGGTGTCTGGATTTTCCTCCTGTGTCATTCGGAAGTGCGGTGGATTCTGATCATGCTCCCCTGGTGTAATCGATGGAATGGTCAGTTGTTCTTGATCATACATAGTATCCCACGGCTCCGGAACAAGGTATTCTGGATGCGGGTCAAAGAAGCTAGACCATAGGAAAAAACTCTCATTATTATCCTTGTACTGCTCTAGCAGGGCATTCGATCGTTCAGCAATCCAGGTATTGTAATGATATTCACTCGGAATTGGCCACTTATACGTGGTGCTCTTATCCATCGTACCCGTTGGAGGAAGGAAATAATCCCGCCAATTGGTACAGCCCTTCTCTTCCATCCAGATTGCATAATCCTGTCCAACGTGTGCTTCGTTCGTATGATTGCGGGCCAGCTCCACATGGTCAAAGCCATAGAAGCTTGAGTTGAAGTCTCTCCAATAATCTAAATCCTGAAGGAGTGGATAAGATTCCAAGGATGGATATTCCTCTGTCGACTTTAACGGTTGAAAATGAGCCTTTCCAATCAAGGCAGTTTTGTATCCCGCTTGCTTAAGGTCCTCTCCAACCACATGGCGGTCCTCCATGAGCTTTGTGCCTAATGACCAAGCGCCGTGCTGACTCGGGTACATGCCGGTGATGATAGATGCTCGTGCAGGCGTGCAGGTAGGATTCGGACAATAAGCACGGTTGAAGGTTGTGCCTTCACGCACCAATCGATCGAGATTCGGGGTAGAAATTTCCGGGTTGAATGCACCAATTGTATTCCAATGCTGCTGATCACTTGTTATCAATAAGATGTTCGGTTTCTTCTTCATTGCTTCATCCCTCCTTCCTTTATTCTATCGAGAAGGGTGTGAATTGAAAATGCCATGATGTTTGTTATTATTGTCATTTTGTTTGGTCGAAGCTATAGTTAGATTGATTAGATTGATTAGATTGATTAGATTGGATAGGAGGATACGAGATGCGAGAATACTCACATGAGTATGTTGATTTTTTCTACTATACACCATCTGATATCGAGAAGAATTTTAATATATATCTAGTCCGTGGAGGCCGCAATTGTGCAAAGCCGCATTATATGGTCGGGCCTAAACGGATTGACTGCTATAGTATTCATTTTGTTAGGGAGGGTAGAATGCATGTGGAATGTGAAGGGGTATCGGCAGAGCTCGAGAAGGGCGATTTATTCGTGATGTTTCCCGGGCACTCATATACATACCGCACATGCGTTGACGAGCCGCCGCTCCAGCTTAATTGGGTTGTCTTCAACGGAATTGACGCAGAAGCACTGCTCCAATTATGCGGCTTCAGCCCATATTCCTTTATACGAAGGCAGGTCTTGCATGCGCGGCTAGAGCGTACTATCGAGCAGTTTTATGAATGCTTCTCCCACTATTCACATCACACACCACATTATGCGCTTGAATTACAGAGCTTGCTCTATGCCATACTTGCTCAATTGACACCCTTTACGGGGCCTCCTATGACCAATTTGCCCAGCCGTTGGATCCAACAAGCGGTTGATTACATGGAGCTGCATTACAAGGAAGGAATTCTAATCGAACAGGTCGCAGACTTAGTAGGTATGAACCGATCGTACTTCTCTACGGCATTCGCAGAGCAGATTGGCTGTTCACCGAAGCAGTATTTGCAGCAGCTGCGTATGAACCAAGGAAGGTCTCTTCTGCAGGAAACAGACTTGAGCGTTACGGAAATCGGATTATCCCTCGGATATCCGAGCTTATATGCATTCACGAGGGCATTCAAGCTTTCCGTGGGACTCTCGCCACAGAAGTACCGGGCTTCGTTATCGTAATTGGTGAGATCTCTCTGCAGGAAGCCCGTTCAATGATCATGGTATCCACAATAGTCTTCATCTTCACGTTGTCGTCATGCTCTATCATCTGGATAAGCTTGTCCACAGCATGAGCGGCCATCACCTTCTTCTCTACATGGATGGTAGTCAGCTCTGGTGATATCACCTCAGCCTCAGAGATGTTGTCAAAGCCAATAATGGATATGTCTTCAGGCACTCGAATTCCCATCTCCGCAAGTGATTTGATAACACTGATAGCAATGTAATCACATTCACAGAACATAGCTGTCGGTAGTGACTCGTTGCGGTTCAATCGAGCCTGAATCTGTTGCTTAAAGTCCTCCTGCACACTGAGTAGGGTAGGGGTAACAGTGAACAAGTCACTATCATTAACATTCAATCGATGCTCAAGAAGAGCGGTCATAAAGCCTTGACGCCGCATATCGAAATTATACATTCGGATATCCGATTGTACATAACCAATCCGCTCATGACCATGTTCACACAAATAACGGCCTGCGTCATAGGCTCCTTTAACATTATTCATGACAACAAAGTTGACTGCGAGCGTTTCGAAGCAAGTATCCAAGACGACCAGATTGGTTTCCATTCCAGCGATTTGTCGTATCATTTCTTGATCCAGATTGGTGCCCAGTAGAATCATTCCTTTTGAATTACCCTCTGAAAGGAATTGTTGAACGCCCTGTTGATCATCCTGAACATTTATAGCTGAGAACATCAAGGAATACCCATGACTACGGGCGCGTTCCTCCAGGAAATGAATAAGCTCCATGAAGAAGGGCTGCTTGTAATATTGCTCGAGGACGATGCCCGCCTTGGTGAATACGATGAACCTTAGAGTCTTACCTACGCCATATACCTGATCGGCCTTGATCATCGATTTCGGCAGGTAACCTTGGTCTCTTACAATCGTTAATACTCTTTCACGTGTCCCCGCACTAATACCTGGCTTGTTATTAAGAGCTAAGGATACCGCAGCTTTAGAGACATTTGCAATTTTAGCTATATCCTCCATGTTCATTCAGAACGAGCCCCATTCATGTGTTTAGTCGCATATAAACAAATTTAGTAATTGCTAAGGGAAGTATATTAAAGTTGAATAAAAAATGCAAGATCGATTTGCAATAATAGATTCTAAAAGGTTAATAAAAAGTTTCTATACGAGATAGCAGCAGTATTATGCTAGTTAACTAAATTTGTTAAGTTAAATATATAAATTTATTCATTGACATTAGCGATTTAACGGTGCTAGGATGAACTTAACAAATTTAGTTAAGGGGGGGACTCTAGATGCGCAAATTGAAGCTTGGTTATGCACCAACCCGTAGATTCGTATTCAGTGCTGAGGACGCTTACAAGTACAAGGTACTCATCCGTAATAAGATCGAAAGCTTTGGAATGAATATAGACATCGTTGATCTCGAGGGCTTGAATGAAGAAGGACTACTCTATGATGACAATATTACCGCAGACAAGATCATCCAACGATTCAAGGATGAGGATGTGGATGCCGTATTTTTCCCCCATTGTAATTTTGGTACGGAGGATACAGTTGCTCGTGTAGGCAAAGCGTTAGGTAAGCCTGTTCTGTTGTGGGGACCGCGTGACGAAGCACCGCTCGAGGATGGGATGCGCCTGCGCGACACGCAATGTGGATTGTTCGCTACGGGTAAGGTGCTGCGACGATTTAACGTACCTTTCACTTATATTACGAACAGTCGTGTGGATGATCCAGTATTCGAGAGGGGCTTTAAGAATTTTGTGGCCGCCGCAAATGTCGTACGTCAGTTCCGTTCGCTGCGAATTCTGCAGATTGCTCCGCGTCCGGCCTCATTCTCGACCATGATGTGCAATGAGGGTGAGC
>DFXU01000057.1 GCA_002383285.1 Caryophanales bacterium UBA4100 | reverse complement strand
GAATAAGGGCATTATAAGTAATTTAAGGGGGGAGCAATTATGATACAGGTATTTCCAGCAGAGTCGCGGTATCAGGTGGACCAAGGCTGGTTGAGAAGCCGTTTAAGTTTCTCGTTCGGTAGCTACTTCGATCCTAATAATACCTCGTTTGGAGTTATGCGAGTATGTAATGACGATGAAGTGGATGCAGGTAAGGGATTCGGAGCTCACCCACATAGTGATATGGAGGTTGTTACGCTCGTTCTTGAAGGTGCTATCCGCCACGAGGATAATCTCGGTAATTCTGAGGTTGCGAAGGTTGGGGAATTGCAGAGAATGAGTGCGGGTTCGGGCATCGTTCATGCCGAATATAATGCTTCTGATCACGAATCGATGCGTATTCTTCAATTGTGGTTTATGCCGAATGAGCGAGGTTTAACTCCTTCTTATGAGACAAGCAGATATGATCAGGATAAATTAATCAATGCATTACTACCAATTGTAAACCCCCAGGGCTCTCTGCATACAGCAAAAATTCACCAAGACCTTACTATTTACTTGAGCAAGATTGAAGCAGGGAAAGAGCTCGTGTTCGAGCAAGCAGAAGGACGACGGGTATTCCTGTTCATTATAGAAGGAACTATCCTTGTGAATGAATTGCGCTTATCGAGACGGGACACAGCTCGAATTGAATCGCTGTCACGAATGACAATGGCTGCAGAAGAGGACGCATTCCTAATGCTGATTGATCTTCCCTAATTAATTGAGATATACATAAGCTATTTGATATACAAGGAGGGGGACTTACATGAAGGAAGTACTATTGGTGAAGCACGCTGTTGGTGGACGAACATTTATCCATAGTGGTCAAATACCAACGGACTATTCGGTTACAAGTCAAGGCGAAGCTTGGACAATAAAGGTTCAGATAACCCCTGAGGTTGATATTCAGGAGATTCTACGTTGGAGAGAGGAACTGAATGTATTCCTATTTCAGGAATTCGAAGATCAGCCAACGCTAAAGATATGGTTTTATGTCAAGGATGGTCCAGTGACTTACGATGAAGAGCACAAGGAATTGACCATTCATGCTGATTCTCGAATAGATTATCTTCCGAGTGAATTTGGTATATAGCTTATGATCCCACCCAGCTAATTCATATAGAGGCTATCCCCATGAGTAATTATTCTGGTGATAGCCTCTATTTACATCAACTGAACTATGTGACAGATATGGAATGATATATAATACAGAAAAGGGGTGAGCGATCTGGGTTTCTTTAATACTGCATATACGACAACTTATTTTCTGATCTCCATTCTGAACATTTTGTTTGCAATTGGTGTTGTATTTGTGGAACGACGTAATATAGGATCAACCTGGGCATGGTTAGTTATTCTATTCTTTCTACCGGGTGTTGGGTTTATTATCTACTTATTCTTCGGTCAAAATTTGAGTAAGCGCAAGAAATATAAGGTTAAAGGCAGGCAGTTGAAGCAAATTGCCGAGATGATTGAATCGCAGAAATATGATATTCAACATAATTTGCTCGAGTATAAGAATATTGAAATTTCCAAATATCAAGATTTGATCTATATGAACTTAATTAGTGACCATGCCTATTTGTCCCAAGAGAATGAAGTTGAAGTATTCACTGTAGGTGACAATAAATTTGATTCACTGATTCGGGATATTGAGCAAGCGAAGCATCATATTCACCTCATGTATTATATTATTAGGAATGACCGATTAGGAAATATGTTATTAAACTTGCTGACTAAGAAAGCGTTGGAGGGAGTTCAGGTACGCTTTCTATATGATGATATCGGTAATGTTAGGCTGAACAGACAGTTCTTTAAACCATTGATAAATGCGGGAGGGCATGCAGTAGCGTTCTTTCCTTCGAGGATTCCCTACATGAATTTCAGGCTGAATTTTCGTAATCACCGTAAGTTAGCCATTATTGATGGCAAGTGTGGATACATAGGTGGATTTAATATTGGCGATGAGTATTTGGGAGAGGACCCTCATTATGGTTTTTGGCGTGACACGCACATTAAGATTAAAGGTGACTCCGTATTTCAAATGCAGGCTTTATTTCTTCTAGATTGGTATTTAGTTTCTAACAAGGAAATTCCGTATGATCCCAAGTATTTCCCAATGAATTCAATAAAAGGTAATGTAGCCATTCAGATCGTTTCAAGCGGCCCGAATGATAATACAGTACAAATTAGGAATGCATTAATCAAGATGATTAATAGTGCAAAGCACAATATTTATATGCAGACTCCTTATTTTATACCAGATGAAAGCTTATTGGATGCTCTTAGGATTGCTGCCTTATCTGGTGTTGATGTCAGAGTAATGATTCCGGGCAACCCAGATAAGCGACTTATGTATTGGGCATCGTTCTCATATTTAGGAGAGCTGCTGAATGTAGGTGTAAAGATTCACTTATATAAGAAAGGCTTTCTCCATGCGAAGACGATCGTTATAGATGGTATGATTTGCTCTGTTGGAACTACGAATATCGATATAAGAAGCTTCAAATTAAATTTTGAAGTCAATGCATTTGTTTATAATTCTCATATTGCGACCATGCTTAAGGACATCTTCGAAGAAGATATAGAGGATAGCGAAGAATTAACGTTAGAACTGTACAATCATCGTTCGATGCTTCAGCGGTTTGTTGAATCCTTAACGAGGCTGTTCTCACCAGTATTGTAGCTCGCACTCCAGTTATAACACACGCTAAATCATATATTTTTATAATAGGATACATTATATAAATGTTTATTTATATATATTGTATCTTATTTGTGTGTATGTTATATATTATATATGTAATGAGATCGAATGCCAAGATCAACGCGATGGTGAGGAGACAATGATGATGAATGTTAAGAGGGTTCTACATTTTTACGAGGGAAATGCAGGAATGAGAAGCTTGCTTGGGGGAAAGGGCGCTAACCTGGCTGAGATGACTCGAGCTAATCTCCCTGTACCGCCAGGTTTTACAATAACGACTGATGCATGTAGGGCTTATTATAACAATCAGGGACAATTACCTGAGGGTCTATTCGAGGAAATATATGAAGCGCTTAGTGTGATAGAAGTGAAGAAAAACCAGAAATTCGGCAATCTCAAGAATCCATTGCTTATTTCTGTAAGATCTGGATCTATCACATCAATGCCAGGGATGATGGATACGATACTTAACTTGGGGCTGAATGATCATACGGTTGTTGCGCTAGCAGATATAACGCAGAACCCTCGATTTGCCTATGACTGCTACCGCAGGTTTATACAGATGTTCGGCAACGTAGTATATGATGTTGAATCGGTCCACTTCGAAAATGTGCTTCATCAAATGAAGAAGAATAATAGCTTCCTGCAGGATCGAGATGTTACCGCTGAAGCATGGATTGATCTTATCGAACAATACAAAAAATTGATTAATCAGCATGCCCACATTGCTTTCCCGCAAGATGTACATGAGCAGCTTCGATCAGCGGTTGAAGCGGTATTCCGCTCTTGGAACAATCAACGAGCTATCGTGTATCGTAAGGTGTACAATATCCCCGATGAGCAAGGTACTGCTGTGAACATTCAATCTATGGTTTTTGGAAATATGGGAGAGGATTGTGGCACTGGAGTATTGTTCACACGAAATCCGTCAACAGGAGAGAAGCAGCTATATGGTGAATATTTAATGAATGCACAAGGTGAGGATGTTGTTGCTGGAGTTAGAACACCGCTGCCGATTAATATGCTAGAAGAAGAAATGCCTTCTATTTATGCACAATTATCAACAACAGCTGAACAGCTTGAGCGGCACTATAAGGATATGCAGGATATAGAATTTACCGTAGAACAAGGCAGATTATTCATTCTACAAACACGGAATGGCAAACGTACTGCTCAAGCAGCGATTAAGGTAGCGGTTGACTTCGTACAAGAGAATATAATATCCAAGGAGGATGCATTATTACGTATTGAGGTAGAGCATCTCGATCAGCTCTTACATCGAGCTATCGATTCCGAGGCTCAATTAGACGTCATCGCGAAGGGACTTCCAGCTTCACCAGGAGCAGCGACAGGGCAAGTCGTCTTCGATGCAGATACGGCTGCAGACTGGAGTAGAGCGGGCAAGAAGATCATTCTTGTAAGTTCTGAAACAAGTCCAGATGATATACATGGTGTCATTGCTTCTCAAGGCATCCTTACGAGTAGAGGAGGAATGACCAGTCACGCGGCTGTAGTAGCAAGAGGAATGGGCAAGCCGTGTGTCTGCGGCTGTGAAGAGATCAATATTGATAATATAGATAGGTGCTTTTCCCTTCTTCTGAAGGACTCGGATTCTATTGAGAATACAAGGATTATTAAGGAAGGAGATTGGATTACACTTGATGGTTCTACTGGTCGGGTTATTCATGGCACAGTTATATTGAAAGAGCCGGAAATGACAGCTGAGCTTGCACTGCTGCTTCAATTCGCTGATGAAATTCGTAGCTTACGTATATTAACGAATGCGGATAACCCAGCAGATGCCAGAAAGGCTAGACAATTCGGTGCCGAAGGGATTGGTTTATGTAGAACGGAGCATATGTTTATGACTCCTGACCGAGTGCCGGTTGTACAAAGGATGATTTTAGCGGATAATTATAAGGACCGTCAAGAAGCATTACAGCTTCTGTTACCGATGCAACAGAATGACTTCGAGGGTATATTCGTTGCTATGGAAGGTTTTCCGGTGAATATTCGTCTACTCGATCCACCGCTGCATGAATTTCTGCCAGATCTGGAGCAATTGACAGTGCGTCATAGGGGATCAGAAGGGAAAGATGAAGAAATTGAGAGGATGATTCGTAAAGTACGTGCATTGCACGAGATGAATCCTATGCTCGGTCAGCGTGGATGTCGACTAGGTATTGTCCTGCCAGACATCTATGAGATGCAAGTAAAGGCCATCTTCAGAGCAATCTTAATCTGCACACAGAACGGAATTCTTGTTCAACCGGAAATTATGATTCCATTAGTTGGACATGTGAATGAGCTGATCATACTCCGAGAATTAGTTGATCGAGTTGCTGCAGAGGTACTAGGCGATTCACTGCATCTCATATCCTATAAGGTTGGCACAATGATTGAGGTTCCAAGAGCAGCACTCACAGCGGGCCAAATCGCCGAGCATGCAGATTATTTTTCCTTCGGGACGAATGACTTGACACAGATGACCTTCGGTTATAGTAGAGATGATGCTGAAGAGAAATTCCTGACACATTATGTCGATAATAATATCCTTCCGAATAATCCATTCCAGGTGTTAGACAGGGATGGAGTAGGTCAGCTTATAGAGATGGCCGTAACAAGAGGCAGAACGATTAAGCCGAACTTAAAAGTAGGTGTATGTGGAGAGCATGGTGGAGATCAACAATCGATACAGTTCTGTCAATCGATTGGTTTGGACTATGTTAGTTGCTCGCCTTACCGGATACCTATGGCAAGGGTTGCGGCGGCACAAGCACGATTAATTGTAGGGAGGTCATAGGTCATCTACATCGAGCTAACTTCAAGACAGCTAGAAATCATTGAATATGTTAGAATGTACGCACCAATAACAGGTGACAAGATTGCTGAGAAGCTTGGTGTTGGCAAGGCGACATTACGATCAGATTTCTCGATTCTCGTTATGCTGGGATATATTGATGCTAAACCGAAGGTCGGTTACTTTCTAGGAGAGGCAATAACACCCGAGAATAGGTTAAATCGGAAGCTGATAGAATTAAAGGTGAAGGATATTCAAGGTATCCCTGTAGTCGTTAGGGATACCTCGACGATTCACGACGCAGTGGTTNNTCAGATTCCGACGGCAGCTTGATCGGCATTGTTTCTCGTAAGGATTTGCTTAAGGTAACTCTTGGCAATCCGAGTGCCCCGAGTATGCTTATTAGTATGGTAATGACTCGGCAGCCTAATATTATTACGATTGGACCGGAGGATACCGTATTCGAAGCTGCGCGTAGATTAATTACTCATCAGATAGATAGCTTACCGGTTGTTATTCCGTCTAATCCTATAGGTGAGCCTCAACGAATAGAAGTAGTGGGACGGATTACGAAGACGAATATGACGAGTACTTTGTTGGATTTAGCATCAGAGCTATAAAGTGAGTCTATGCTTTCGAATTCATTATTTTTCGATCGCTAGTACGATCATCAGAAAGCTTTAAGGGGGATATCTTATTGAAAGTTGAACAGCAAAAATACATATATGTTTGCTCTGATTCCTTAGGAGAGACAGCAGAAGCAGTCGTTCAAGCTACCGTTCGGCAGTTTGATGCTGAGCATGTTGTCATTAAACGTGTAGGCTCAATCCAGAATGAGGAGGGTATTAACCTCCTTATGGAGGAAGCAGCCGCTACAGGTGGAATGGTAGCTTATACACTCGTCCAACCAGAGTTAAGAGAAATGATGAAGGCAGAAGCCAAGCGACTTGATGTAGGTGCAGTTGATATTATGGGTCCTATGATGCAGGTTTTCATGGATACGTTCCATGATATTCCCAGTCGCCGGGTGGGATTGCTTCACCAGATGGATGAAGCCTATTTCCGTAGAGTTGAAGCTATAGAATTCGCTGTGAAATTCGATGATGGCAAGGATGCTAGAGGTTTGATTCAAGCTGATCTTGTATTGGTCGGAGTTTCTCGAACTTCCAAAACGCCGCTTAGTATATATTTAGCACACAAAGGCATTAAAGTAGCCAATTTGCCGATCGTTCCCGAGGTTAAGCTGCCTGCAGAGATATATAAAATGTCAGGTAGGCGTATTGTTGGGCTGACTATGGATGCAGAGCACATTCTTAATATACGGGTTGAACGATTAAAATCAATGGGTTTACCCCCGAATTCAAAATATGCAAGCTTGCAACGAATTGTTGAAGAGCTAGAGTATGCAGAATCGTTAATGAAGCAATTGGGGAGCAGAGTAATCAATGTAACTAATAAGGCTATTGAAGAGACCGCGGGAATTATTATGAACGATAGAGTAGGATAGAGCAGACTGCTATGATAATTTATCTACATCCGAATAATATAAAGATCAAACCTCACCAAGTAGCTGGGGTTTGATCTTTTTTTATACCTGCCTAAAATCCCTTATATTGAGGTTCTTCGTTCTCTAATTGCTGTACTCGACCTTCAACTTGTTGAAGGACTTGTGCGGTTTGTGTGGCTGCATTCGTGAAGAGTGTCTTAGCTTCTTGATTCTCCGTTGACAATGCAAATTGTTCAAGGCTTGCTTGGGCACTTTTCAGGGAGGCCACGCATGTTTTTACGTCTGAAGCGACTGTCATGGTATATCACCTCCTCCACCAAGGATATAAGGGTTATTCGAACATAATGTATCCGTATAGCGCGTATAACATACACAAAACATTTTGTAGGCTATACATATCTGATCGTTGAGTAGGGTATCTTCTATAATTATAATTGCAAATTTGGAAAGGGGGAAACAATGATGCCTCAATGGTTAGAAATTGTTGCACGCACATTGATAACTGTGATTGTTCTATTCGTGATGACCAAAATTCTGGGGAAGAGGCAAGTATCTCAGCTCTCTATGTTCGAATACATAACCGGAATAACAATTGGTAGCTTAGCTGCGTATATTTCTTTAGATTTGGACGCTAACTGGTATCTAGGAATAATAGCGATGGGGGTATGGGTTGGAGTGTCATTGGGTATTGAATATTTACAATTGAAAAGTAAAACAGCAAGGGATATCACAGATGGTAAGGGAAGGATAATGATTAAAGGAGGTAAAATCTTAGAGGACAATCTGAAGAAGGAGCGTGTTTCTGCTGATGAACTCATGGAGCAATTACGGAAGAAGAATGTCTTCCAAGTTGCTGATGTCGAATTTGCAATAATGGAACCAAGCGGTGATGTTAATGTATTGCTTAAACGTGAAAATCAACCGATAACACCTAAACATCTAGGCATAAAGGTTGGTTCTGAACAAGAGGCACAAGCAGTTATTCAAGATGGAGTACCAATGGATGAGCCTCTTGCAATCCGCGGCTACAATCGTGAATGGTTGAACACCGAGCTGGAGAAAATGGGCGTTGCAATCGAGAATGTGTACCTNNGTACCTTGGGCAGGTCGATTCCTATGGTCAATTATATGTTGATTTATTCGATGATAAGTTACAAGTGCCTGAGCCGCAGAAGAAGGCGACATTGTATGCGACTTTAAAAAAATGTGAGGCAGATCTTGAATTATTCAGCCTCTCTACTAAGGAACCCTATGCTAAAAAAATGTATGAGCAATGCTCCAAGGATCTACTTCAGGTTATTAAGGAGGTTCGACCTATACTCATTCAATAAGATTGTGGATACGAGGTGCTTATACTTGGTGTACTTTAATAAGATTGGTACCTCCTTTACCTATAGGGACCCCAGCCGAGATTACAACATAGTCGCCTTTATGAATTAATCCTGCTGTAACTCCAGAGTTAATTGTAGATTCGAACATTTCGTCTGTTGTTGTAACTTGGTTTCCTTTAATAGGAATTACCCCTCTTAGCAAACACAATTTCATTAATATGTGATCATACTGTGTGATTGCGACAATCATCGACTTCGGACGATACTTAGAAACCATACGAGCTGTGAATCCACTTTCAGTTGGAGTAATAATCACATTAGCGTCAAGATCTATGGATGAGCCAACTGCTGCTTGACTAATAACTTCTGTAATATTCGTTGTTTGGAGTGCGCTTATCTTGGCAAAGTGCCCATGATAGTCAAATGATTGTTCAGCTTTCTGAGCAACCTTAGCCATTGTGGCTATGGATTGCACGGGATATTTGCCAGCGGCTGTTTCACCTGAGAGCATCAATACGTCTGCACCTTGCAGAACAGCATTCGCGACATCGCTAACCTCTGCACGTGTCGGACGAGGATTAATTTGCATGGATTCAAGCATATGAGTAGCCACAATGACAGGCTTTCCAGCAAGATTACATTTGGTAATCATGTCGATTTGAACGATGGGAACATCCTCGACAGGAATTTCAACACCTAAATCTCCACGAGCAACCATAATTCCATCCGAAACCTGGAGGATTTCCTCTAAATTAGTTACACCTTCTTCATTCTCAATTTTGGAGATAATCTGGATATGCTCTGCATGACTCTCCTCTAATATCCTTCTGACTTCAATAATGTCTTCAGCCTTTCTTACGAATGAAACTGCTATGATATCAATTTGATTGTCTATACCGAACTGAATGTGACGCACATCTTTATCGGTTACCCCTGGTAATGTCGTTTTTATACCGGGAAGGTTTACCCCTTTTCTTGGTTTCAGAATGCCTCCACTTTTGATGGTACAGAATATTTCTGTATCTTCAACGGAAGTTACACTTAGTTCGATAAGACCATCATCGATTAGTATTCTTGAACCTGGTAGAATGACTTTGGGTAAGTCTATATAACTTACAGATATACGTTGGGAATCACCAAGGATCTGTTCGGTTGTAACCGTGATTTGCTCATCTTTGACCAGCTCACAAGTCTTTTCCTTAAGCTTACCAATCCTTACTTCTGGTCCTTTAATATCTAATAGAATGGGGACGATAGCATTACATTCATTACTAGCTTGCCGAATATAACTAATGAGGTTGCGATGCTCATCTAGTTCCCCATGTGCCATATTCAATCTTGCAATATTCATTCCGGCTCGTATCATTTCTTTAATTATAAGAACTGAATTACTTGATGGCCCCATCGTACAGAGAATTTTAGATTTGCGCATGGTACGGTGCACCTCCATATTATTATTCTCTTAGTTTACCCATTTATAAAGTATTGTACTATGAAATATTGTACTCTATAAAATTATAGTATGAACTTTTGTTATATTTGAGCTGTCACTAGGATAATGATCTATTCACATACCTTCTGTAATCAGGTGTGCGAATAATTTGTTTGTCCTTCTCCGTTAGTAGCGCTCTCTCGGAAATTCTCCAGGTGTGCGAATGCACATTATGTCTACGGATTGCTGCGAAATTATATTTGGAAGAGCTATACATTCTAAATCCTCGCTTCAAACATGTAGATAGGAAGCGTGCATCTGTCCCCCTCGCAACTTTAATAAATTGAACAGTCCGGAACACTCTTCTATGGAATATAATTGTTGCCCCTGCAATATGGCGACATTGATTGTATGGACGAGCTGACTTTCTGCGCAGCAATAAAGTATTTCGATGAGGGAAATATACATAAAAGGCTTGTTTGCCGACAATATCAGCTGTTTTCCTCCGATTAAATAGCTGCATCGCTTCAGGTATATAGTTTGGTGCGTAGTAATCATCATCATCGAATTTGGAGATGTAGTTATATCTTGCCCTGCTTACAGCATAATTCAGGCATTCACCGAGTGAATGACGTTCAGAAAGCTCAAAAACACGCACATTGGGATAATAACTTGCTTTCTGTTTGTATGCTGTAATGTCAATGTTGTCCTTATTCAATACTATGATGAGCTCCTTAGCTCTCCAATTCTGCCTAGAGTAATTCAAGAAAACATTGTTCATATAGGCTGGACGAATGGTAGAAGTAATGATAGTAACACCCTTTTTAATCTTTTTCTGCATGAGCTTCATTCCTTTCAATTGATGATTGTGCTATTGCTGTTTAGGCTCCGTAATTGTGTAACTGCTTTGCGGGCCTTGTATCTGAGGGGAAAAAATAGACAGACGGTCCTCGGCATTAGGACGGGTGCAGAATTGTCATATTTTCATATTTTATAAAGGAGGAATGACATTGAATTAGAAAGGAGACCATATGAAGATAGAAAATGAGAGTGATGTTAATGGAAAGGTAGGTATTATTGGGCTTGGATTTGTCGGTCTGCCGTTAGCCTTCACCATTATACGTAAAGGGTTCCGAGTAATTGGTATTGATCTAGATGAATCGAAAACGATGAAGCTTAATAATGGAAAAAGCTATATACAGGATATTGATGATGAAGAAATTCAGATTGCGATCGATTCGGGAGCATTGATAGTTTCAAATAATTATAGTGATTTAAGAGAAGCTGATAGCATTATTATCTGTGTGCCAACTCCACTGACCCCTCGGCATACACCTGATTTAAGCTATCTCATGGATACATGCAATCGATTATTCCCACTATTAAGGAAGGGTCAACT
Organism: Caryophanales bacterium UBA4100; assembly: GCA_002383285.1. GTDB lineage: Bacteria > Bacillota > Bacilli > Paenibacillales > UBA4045 > UBA4045. The sequence goes on along the minus strand of DFXU01000057.1, from coordinate 3,598 downwards.
TGTAATTCTTGAAAGCTCTACGTATCCCGGGACAACTGTTGAAGTTGTAAAGCCATTGATTGAACGCAGCGGGTTGAAGGTCGGCAAGCATATCTTCATAGCCTACTCACCAGAACGAATAGATCCAGGCAATAAGCTATCCATCAGGGAAATCCCTAAGGTAGTTAGTGGTGTTACCGAGCATTGTTTGGCAAAGGTATCCCATCTATATCGTCAGATATTCGATCGGATCGTTCCAGTTTCAACTACACAAGCTGCTGAAACTACAAAGTTACTTGAGAACACCTTTCGATTGATTAATATTTCCTTTATCAATGAGTTTGCCCAAATGTGTGATCGGATGTCCTTAGATGTATGGGAGATCATTGATGCAGCAAGTACGAAGCCTTATGGCTTCACAGCATTCTATCCCGGTCCTGGAGTAGGTGGACACTGCATACCTGTTGATCCTCTGTATCTGCAATGGAAGGCAAGGGCATACGGAATCGAGAGTCAATTTATTAACTTATCTCATCAAGTGAATATAACGATGCCAGCATACATTCTAGAGCTCATTCAATCGCAATTCCGTTCATCTGGATCACTATCAGAGATGAATATACTCTTATACGGTGTTGCTTACAAGAAAGACACACCCGATGCTCGGGAATCACCCGCTATTGCTCTAATTCAATCTTTAATTGAGGAAGGCGCTAGGGTAACTTATCACGATCCATATGTTCCATTATTAAGCTTGGATCATACAATAATGAGTAGTGTGGAGATTACAGAAAATATGCTTAGCAGCATGGATTGTGTGGTTATTCTAACGGATCACACACAGGCACCATTAGCGAGCATTCTGAAATATGCCCCTCTTGTATTCGATATTCGGAATGCTACGAAGGGTATGAAGTCTGATGCTAAAATAATTAAGCTAGGTGGAGGACATTGAATTTAATGTCCTCTCTTTATGAACTTGGGAGCCTTGCCGAAATCGATAGCTACCTTACCCGTTAATTGTGCGATCCTAGGAGCAAGGATAACAGCACTAACACCGCATGAAATTAGTGCAATATCAAAGCTGTGCTTAAGAGCTTCTACTTTTCTAACCGTACGATTGATTTGCTTATAGTTAGTGAAGACAATGGTAGCTGTAACGTTGAGTTTGTACGGATGCTGCTTAAGAATTGATTTGATCCGATTCGGATGATTGTTAATAATAAGTACTCGCTTATCCTTCAGCATTGAGAAGAATGAACGTTTACGAACCATTATGCGGTTCACACACGCATGGCAGGTGAGCTTGGGCTGCAGCTTATAATATCGAAAAACTTTGTCGGTCAATTTCCTCTTATGATACTGTGGGGCTTGGATCATTTGATCATCATATGGAAGTATGCCTACAATAGTAGCTTTACGAATGGAACGTACGATTTGATTACGAATCTTTAAGTTTGGAAGTGCGATCCCCTTATGCCCTCGGTTCGATCGGATAGCCCAAGGTAGCTTTAAAACTTTCTTTAGCGGCCAAACCGTTTGTTGTGCCAATACGATATTCTCACCGTCACCAATTCTTACCAAAGAGAACGCTCTTCTATGCTCCAATGCAAATTGCATACGTTTGACAACACCAGGGAGTAGTACATGTTTGGACAATCTCATTCCCCACTTCCTAATGGTTATGATGAATTAAACCATATTTCGATAGTATATGTGAATGCTACTAAAAAGCGCTTGAAACGGGCTGGGCAGATGACTAGAATATGAGGAGAGAGGAGTGTACAAGGATGAAGCAATCATTGCAGCCAGTTCCATTAAAGAAGGTTCGATTGAATGACCAATTCTGGTCGAGGTTTGAGCAGCTTGTACGAGAAGTCGTTATCCCCTATCAATATGATGCCCTACATGATCTAGTGCCGGATGCTGAACCCAGCTATGCTATTCGAAATTTTCGAATAGCTGCGGGAAGAGAGCAGGGTGAATACGGAGGGATGGTGTTCCAAGATAGTGATCTAGCGAAGTGGCTGGAAGCGGTTGGATACTCATTGTCAACACACCCGGATCCAGAGCTGGAGCGTGCTGCAGATGAAGTGATTGATCTGATCGCAGAAGCTCAGCAGGCTGATGGATATCTGCATACTTATTTTATAATTAAAGAGCCTAATAAACGTTGGACAAACCTAACAGAGTGCCATGAGCTTTATTGTGCCGGTCATATGATCGAAGCGGCGGTTGCTTATTATGAAGCAACGGGTAAACGGAAGATTCTTGAAGTGATGTGCAGATTCGCAGACTATATTGGTGAGGTTTTCGGACCTGAGGAGGGTCAGCTGCGGGGATATGATGGTCATCAAGAAATCGAGCTTGCACTCGTGAAATTATATCGTGCAACTGGACAAGAAAAGTATATGGAGCTTAGTCGATATTTTCTCGAGGAACGTGGTCAACAGCCGAATTTCATGGAACGGGAATATGAGCAATTAGGTCATATTTCATTCTGGAATGGTAATAAGTTTAAGCTAGACCTTAAGTATCATCAAGCGCATGTTCCGATACGGGAGCAGCTGGAAGCGGTTGGTCATTCAGTTCGAGCGGTTTATATGTACACAGCAATGGCGAGTATAGCTAAGCATACAGGAGATGCAAGTCTCTATGAAGCTTGCGTTCGATTGTGGAATAATACGGTGCATAAGCAGATGTATATTACTGGTGGCATTGGCTCAAATCATGAGCGAGAAGCGTTCAGCTGTAACTACGAGCTACCGAATGACACCGTCTATGCGGAAACCTGTGCATCTATTGGTCTAGTCTTCTTCGCTCATAGTATGCTGCAGATTGAGGCTAAGGGTGAGTATGCGGATGTGTTGGAGAGAGCGCTCTATAACACGATTATTGCGGGTATGTCCCAAGACGGCAAGCACTACTTCTATGTGAATCCACTTGAAGTATGGCCACAAGCTTGTGAACATAATCCGGGTAAGCACCACGTCAAGCCTGTCCGTCAGAAGTGGTACGGATGTGCATGCTGTCCGCCTAATGTGGCGAGATTATTAGCTTCATTAGGTCAGTATATTTATACTGCAAGTAATGATACTGTATATACGCACCTCTACATTGGCGGTGAAGCTGATGTGAGCGTTAATGGGAGCAATATCCGGATTATGCAGCAGACGGAATATCCTAAGAATGGTCTTATAAAGTTGCAGGTTTCCTTACAGCAGGACATGTCATTCACACTAGCGCTTCGTATTCCAGGCTGGTGTTCGAAAGCGAGTCTGACCGTGAATGGTGAACAGCAAGTCGTTGAAGACCTTAAACAGGACGGATACGCGTGTATAACTCGGACATGGCGGAATGGTGATCAGATCGAATTGATTCTGGATATGGCAATACAGAAGATGTATGCTCATCCTCAGGTGCGGGCGAATGCAGGTAAATTAGCCATTCAACGCGGCACATTCGTGTATGCGCTAGAAGAGATTGATAATGGTGCACCTATAAATTCGCTCTCGATTGCAGAGAATGCTGAGCTTACCGAGCGTTACGATCCCGAACTGTTGGGTGGTTGTGTCGTTATTGAAGGTCAAGCATTTCGCGATGATGCCGCAGCTTGGGG
>DFXU01000102.1 GCA_002383285.1 Caryophanales bacterium UBA4100 | reverse complement strand
TCTGACGTATACGGGAACCGAATACGTCAGATCGCGGTTAGGATGTGCCAACGTCAGCTTGTCCATATCATCGCCTCCGATGCGCATAATGCGGATCAGCGTCCATTCGGCATGACTGAGACCTACACATTAATCCAACGGAAATTAGGAGATTCCCACGTAAACTACTATAAGAACAATGCGAGGGCGGTGTTCGAGAACCTGCCGATCAATATCTGGGAGCCTCGTCGAGAGAAGCGCTGGTACCAGAGGTGGTGAGTCATTCGTAGGGAGATGGTGAGTTATTTGTAGGAGTTTTGGACTACTTTATAATTGATGAATTCCATAATATGTGATAACATACGGATTATATCAACAAAGTTCGACATGTTTCTATAGTACATATTTATAGGCATTTTGTTAGTAAAATAATAGAATATTGAGGTGGTAGAGTTAATGAAGAAGCTATTGATAAAAGGGATATGCTCGACGATGGTTCTAGCAATGGTAGTTGGTATGTTCTCATCGGTTGCTGTTGCGGCGGTGATTCCTGATGAGATTACTGAATTACCTGCTTCGGCACAACCGCTAGTAGATTTGATGACTTCTGTTCATGGAAAGCTTAGTGATAGTGAAAAAGCTGATATTCGAGCAGCTAGAACATTAGCTGAGGCCCTTGATCCCAATGATCCGATTGATCTTGCGCATATTGAACCAATCTGGACACAGGTTAGTGGTGCTCTAGGAAATGATATAACCGTTCAATACCAATTATTCGATTTAATGGTAGATATGATGACAGCTCCCTATCAGGCGGATGGGGGTAATATGCTAGATATATATAATCACAACCGCCAAGTGATTCATACACTGCTTGTTACTGCTGGTGTAAGCGGCGGGGTTGATAATGCAGCTTTCACGGATATTACTGCTTATGCTTCTGCTCTTGAAGGTGAGGTTAACGTAACAACACTATTAGCTACCTTAATAAGTGGTTCCGGATTAGCCCAGGCTCTCGAAGATGTAGCTAATGAAGCGATTCATTCAATGATGCAAGACCAAACTTATTTGATAAGTCAAATTTATGAGCATTATGGTATAACTGGCGCACAAGTTATCGCGGTAAAGAATAATATCCTAGGGGCAGTAGATCCTGACAATGCAGCGTTAAAGGCTCTAGGATTGGGTTATATCCGTACCCAAGCAGCCCTAGCGGTCAATTCGACGACAAGTAATAGCTTAACACCACAATTAGTTATTAGAGGTGTTAATATACCGAACCTTCTTATTGATTGGAGTGAGAATGACAGCAATGTATCACATGATGGTACAAGCTTTGTATTCTCATCAACAGGCTCGAAGACAGTGTCTGTAACTGCGACTGAGAAGTATACTGGCGAACATCTTGTGCTATTCCAAGGGGATATCACATTTAATTACAATCCTAGTACATCAAATCCAGACCCAGATCCTGTTGTTCTTCCAACACTCCCAGGGCAAGCTTCTGAGGTGGCCAAGGAAGTTCTGAAGGATCTAGCTGATAAGCTTGCTACACTCCCTCCTGCTGAGAAGAAGGCAGAAGTGAAGAAAGCAGAGAAAGCCGTAGAGAAAGCGATTAAGGAAGCAGGTAAAGCCACAGTTCCTGTTGTAGTAACCGGAGGGGTATCTAAACCTACGATTGATACTGCAGCGCTTGTGAATAAAGCCAAGGAAGCCAAGGCTCTTGCTGACACATTGAACAAGGATCTTGAAGCATCAGGTGGTAAGAAGGCTGAGGTCGAATTTACAATGGATCTTGGCACGGTAGAAACGGATGATGTCGAAATTCCATTGGGTAAAGATTTCATGGATGATATGTCTGATGAAGGTGTTGATACAGTCGCAGTAGCAGTCAATGGAGTCGAGATCACTGTTGATTCCAATGAGTTTGAAGAAGATACAACACTTAGCATTCAGAAGAAATCTAAAGAAGAGTCTGGGGATAATTCTGGTAAGCCAGTAGCGTCTGATTATTACAACTTTGAATTCACTTCGGGTGGTAATGATATTATAGAATTCAAGAAACCTGTCACCCTTAAGCTTCCAATTGCTGATACTAGCGACTATGATACAGATCTATTAACCCTTGCTAAGATTATCAATGGTAAGCTTGAATTCTATGGTGGTAAATATAACAGCGAAGGTAAATATTTCGAAGGAAAACGCAATTCATTCTCGACCTACGCAATTGTTGAGAACAAGGTGGAATTTAACGATACAGCCTCTGTGAAGAGCTGGGCAGGTCGTTCGATTGAGGTAGCGGCTGCCAAGGGTATAATCGCCGGACGTGGTGAAGGTGTATATGACCCATCTGCGAACGTAACTCGTGCTGAATTTGCTAAGATGCTCGTATCCACATTCAGCTTGTTCGATAACAATGCGAAGGAATACTTCCAGGATGTGAAGGATACGGATTGGTATAAGCCATATGTCGCAGCTGCTGTCTCCAAGGGGATTATTGCAGGCAGAACGACAGATAGCTTCGATCCGAATGCTCCGATTACTAGACAAGAGATGGCTGTAATGGTTGCTCGAACATTGAAATTAACATTGAATGAAGTAGATGTTGATGATTCAGATGCTGCACTTACTGGTTTCACTGATGCTGGTGATATCGGCAGTGTGTATAAGACGTCTGCTGCTCTAGTCGTAGATCAAGGCATTATTAACGGCTACGCAGGTAAGTTTGATCCTAAGGGTATTACTACTCGTGCACAAGCGGCTGTAGTCATTAAGAGTTTGATTGATTTACAATAAAGATTGTGTGTGGAATGATCGTAGTCCTCCTCTCCCTTGGTGGGGAGGGGGATTATTTTCTTGATATAGTAGAACCGGGGGGACATTAGTGTGGAAACGGAATTAGACCTCAGAGATTACATCCGCATCATTAGAAAACGAATATGGTTGATTCTGTCCATTGTTGTTGTTACTTCGTTGATTACTGGGTTAGTCAGTATATTCGTTCTTGAACCCATTTATGAGGCCTCAACGAAATTGATCGTGAATCAGAGTCGAACCGATATTGGACTATCTGAGCTAGATATTAACACCGTAAATTTGAATATACGTTTAATTGACACCTATAAAGAGATTATTAAGACACCCGCCATTATGAACAAGGTTGCTGAGCAGCATCCAGAGTGGAAGCTGAGTCCAGAGCAGCTCGTGAATAAGGTACAGGTTTCATCAGTGAATAACACCCAGGTTATGACATTAGTAGTGCAGGATTTGTCACAGAGTAAAGCCGCGAATATTGTGAATGCGATATCGAATGTGTTCATCGAGGAAATATCCACATTGATGCAGGTAGATAACGTATTCATGCTTAGTGAAGCTAAGGTATTAGCCACCCCCCAGCCTGTTAAGCCTAGTCCAGTACTTAATGTAGCAATCAGCATCGTGGTATCACTTATGGTATCGGTAGGCATTGTATTCTTGATCGAATACTTCGATGATTCTGTCAGATCGGAGCAGGATGTACTGAGGTATCTAAATCTACCCACGATAGCAATGATTCCAAAAGTAAAGCCTGAGGACTTAAGCAAGATTCCTGTATTGGTGACAACAAGAGAGGTAGGTGAGCTACAACGTGCCAAGGTCCACTCTTAGACGCCCCTTAATTACATTGAATAATCCGAAATCGCCAATCTCGGAAGCTTATCGTACATTAAGAACGAATATTCAATTCTCCTCTATTGATCATGACATTCGCTGTATCATGGTTACATCAGCGAGCCCGGGTGAAGGCAAGTCAACAACAACTGCGAATCTTGCTGTGACTTATGCACAATCTGACAAACAAGTTCTAGTCATTGATTCAGATCTAAGAAAACCAACGATGCATCATACGTTCTCAGTCTCGAATCGTATGGGTATATCTAATATATTAACAGGCCAGAGCTCCTCGAAGGATGTCATCATAGAGACGGGTATACCTAATCTATTCCTATTACCCTCTGGTCCAATTCCGCCCAATCCATCGGAGATGCTTGCTTCGAAGCGGATGAAGGATTTAATCGCCGAATTATTACACCACTTTGACTATATTATTATTGATACTCCGCCTGCACTAGCTGTGACGGATGCTCAGATCGTCTCCACATTATGTGACGGCGTATTATTAGTTATTGATTCAGAATCTGTCAAGAGCGGACCTGCATTGAAGGCGAAGAGTAATCTTGATCATGTTCAAGCTCGAATTCTTGGGGTTGTATTGAATAACATGGATCGCGACCAGAAGGAATACTACTATTATTATTACGGTGATAAGAAGGATTAATAGCCAGTATATGCGGTTTCTGTATGGGCATATTGTATTAACTTCTTAAGCGTGGCTACTGTTCTGACAACGTCAGACCATGTCCCCTCATTCAGCATATAGGGCAAGATTAACATAATGAGGTATCAAGTGATTCCTAATTATGTTAATCTGTTCATTATGAGTTAAGGAAGAGTACTTCGGATTTTTGAATGGTATCACTATCCGATGTAGATACAGAGTAAGGACGAATTTAAGAGGGTGAGCTTATGATCACGATCAATCCCATATTAATCACCGGTTGTGCCGGGTTTATCGGTTATCATCTAACAGAGAGGCTGCTATGCGCGGGTTATTCCGTTATCGGTATAGATATTCTCAACGATTATTATGATGTAAACCTGAAGAAAGCACGATTGCAGCTTCTACAAGCCCATACTAGCTTTACCTTTCACAATATAGCTCTCGAAGATCGAACGTCTATGGAACAATTATTCGATCAGAACACCTTCTCTGTCGTCATCAACCTAGCCGCCCAAGCTGGCGTCCGCTATAGCCTAGAAAACCCCTATGCCTACATTGATTCCAACATTGTAGGCTTCATCAATATTCTCGAAGCTTGCCGTCATCACAAGATCGAACATCTCATCTACGCATCTTCGAGCTCGGTTTATGGAGCGAATCGGAAGATGCCTTTTGCTGTTGCCGATGCTGTTGATCATCCAGTTAGTCTATATGCAGCAACGAAGAAGGCCAATGAGCTTATGGCTCATACCTACAGCCATCTATATGGTCTGCCAACAACAGGCCTACGTTTCTTCACCGTATACGGCCCATGGGGGAGACCGGATATGGCTTATTTTCTTTTTGCCAAGGCGATCTTGTCCGGTACTCCGATTCAGATATTCAATCATGGCAACATGAAGAGGGATTTCACCTATATCGATGATATCGTCGAGGGTATTGTTCGATTGATTCCTAAGCCTCCGAAGGCTAATCTTCAATGGGATGCCCTGAATCCGATAGCAGGAAGCAGCTACGCACCTTACAAGGTGTATAACATTGGCAATAACAGTCCGGTCAAGCTGTTGGACTTCATCTCGATATTAGAAGAGAAGCTGGGTGTTGAAGCAATCAAGGAGTTCCTGCCGATGCAGCCTGGTGATGTGGAGGAGACCTTCGCTGATGTTAGCGAGCTCATGCATGATGTTGGCTTCCAGCCGTCTACACCGCTAGAGGTGGGGTTGGCGAATTTTGTTGAGTGGTATCGAGATTATTACAAGGTATAATCGATTCATTAGCACAAATGGATAGACGACTCGTGTAGATGCTGGGTTAGTTTTACCGTGGGGGGAAATTGACTGTGAACAAGATTGCTGTAGTAGGAACTGGATATGTGGGCTTAGTGACAGGAAGCTGTCTCTCGGACTTCGGTCTGAATGTTACCTGTGTTGATAATGATGCTAGTAAGGTAGAGAAGCTGCGGAGCGGTGTTATCCCTATCTATGAGCCGGGACTGGAACCAATCGTACAGCGGAATGTCTATTATAAGCGACTTCAGTTCACTACGGATATTCAGCGAGCTGTTGCAGATAATGAAGTGGTCTTCATTGCTGTTGGTACGCCGCCATCTGCGGATGGGAGTGCTGATCTTCAATATGTTGAGGTTGTTGCTAGAGATATCGCTAGGCACATGAACGGATATAAGGTGATTGTAAATAAGAGCACAGTGCCTATTGGTACGGGACAGCGTGTGAAGGGCTGGATCCAGGAGGAGCTGCTACGGCGAGGCGTTGATTATGAATTCGATATTGTGTCGAATCCCGAGTTTCTGAGGGAGGGGTCGGCTGTGCATGACTTTGCCCATCCGGATCGGGTTGTGATTGGCTCTGAGTCTGCTCGGGCTAGTGAGATTATGAAGCGTGTGTATAGTGTGCTCTATCTGAATGAGACTCCGTTCATCGATACGAATATCGAGACGGCGGAGATGATTAAGTATGCGTCCAATGCCTTCCTCGCGATGAAGATTACGTTCATTAATGAGGTGGCGAATCTGTGTGAGAAGGTCGGAGCCGATGTGCAGCATGTGGCGAAGGCAATGGGGCGCGACGGTCGAATTGGCAGTAAGTTCCTGCATCCGGGTCCTGGATATGGCGGCAGCTGCTTCCCGAAGGATACGAAGGCGTTGGCCGAGATTGGCAAGCAGTATGGGGCTCCGATTACGATTATCGAGCAGACGATCCTAGCGAATGAGCATCAGAAGCGGCTGATGGCGGAGAAGATTGAGTTCGCTATGGGCAGTCTCACGGGTAAGACTCTGGCGATCTTAGGTTTAGCGTTCAAGCCGAATACAGACGATATGCGCGATGCGCCTTCGATTGCGATTGTGCATGAGCTGGCAAATAGGGGAGCAACGTTCAGGGTATATGATCCGATTGCGATGGATGAGGCGAAGAGAAGCTTCGTGAATATGCAGGATAAGCTGATGTATTGTGGCGATGAGTATGAGGCGATTCAAGGTGCTGATGCGGTTGTGATAATAACCGAGTGGAACCAATTCCGCAATCTGGACTTGGACCGTGTGATGAAGGATTTGAATGAGCCGTTCTTCTTCGACTTAAGGAATATCTACAAGCGGAATGTGATGGAGCAGCTTGGGTTTAGGTATTATGCGGTGGGGCAGTAGAGTTAGCCAATCTCCATATATTCTATTACACTTACTACAATTGAAGGAGATGGTGGATGTGGACCCATTGATTCGGACAGCAGAAGAACGACTGGCATATCTCAGTGGAGATGAGCAGATGATTCGACTGTACCAAGCCCGTGAGGAAGCACTATTCGATCGGAACAGCTTAGTATGGGATGCTAGGGAAGAAGGCAAGGCTGAAGGAAAAGCTGAAGGAAAGGCTGATCTGATCATTGCAATGTTGCGAAAGGGTCTGACGGTTTCTGAAATTGCTGAGTTGACCGAATTAACCGTTGAAGAGATCCAGTTACTTAAGCTATAAAATTTGGTATGAAGATCTCACTATCGTTTGTGGGATCTTCATTGCTGTAGGAACAAACGGGCGAAGCTTGGGCCGAAAAAAATAACCAGTATGGTGCGGATGTGTATTGGGTAGTAGAACTATTGAGGAAGAGGTATTATATGATTATCAATCTGAATAAAGCAATCTTACATATCCTTGATTTCCACTCGGGGATAACCGTATTCTCAGAGCAAGAGTTAAATTTGGACAGTGAGAGTGTAGCTACCTTCCTAAGAAAGCACATCGAAAAGTCCTTTAGTGATTCAGGTGCACAGTCAGGCTCGTTCTTGGACAATAGCACATTCAACAAACAACTAACGGAATATGTAAGTGACACATTGAATTTAATCGAATTTTCAACATATATTGCGAATTTGATGCATGCATCGGTAGCAAAATCAGATAAGCTACACTCCATGGATTTATTGGTTTGCGATTTTAGTGTAGACACTGTTCGATATGTATGTATATTAGAGTGTGCTCACAGACCTGCGTTTACACATCAGGTGTCGAATGATCAAGATGGGATTCACAACGATATTGTTAACCATCATGCCATTCTGCCGAGTATTACACAGAAGCTTGATGCCTATGCATTCATAAATGTGGAAACATCGAGCATTAAGTTCGTTGACAAGAAGAGGCTTGTTGATGGAGAGGAAGCGTTCATCCTACCGGATGTTGTACTGGAATGCAGTACAGTGATGTCCCCCAAGAGCACGGTAAAGCTAATGAATTCGATTGCGCAGAAGGTGGCGGAAAACCACGGACAGAGCAGTGTGTTCGCTATATCTAAGGCCAAGAATCTGGTCATGGAAAATCTAGAGACCTCTGATCGCATAGAACCAGAAGAGCTTGGTAAAGAGATTTTCGAATCATCAGCAATCATGCAGAAGGAGTTTGTAGAAGAAATCAAGAACGCAGGTATCCCCGACACAGTAGTGATGATTGATAAGTCTTATGCGATACGTACGAATAAGAATCATAAAATCAAGACGGATACAGGGATCGAAATATCAATTCCGGCCGATTATTATCAGAACACAGAATATATTGAGTTTATTAACAATACAGATGGCACCTTATCCATTCAATTGAAGAATATTGGGAGAATATCGAACAAGTAGAGGAGGTAATTGTCCAACCAGAATACCTTCTCCACTTTATTCGATCTTGAAGATACTCTCCTGCCACGTATGGTATCCATAGATGACGAGCGATAGAGTGACAAGAAGAGCGAAGCGCCCCCAGGGAGTAATGTTAATCAATTGATAAACCCCTAATTTCTCCTGGAATACATAATGAAAGGGGAATACGGTGAACATGAAATCTAATATCACATTCGTTACTACATACGCCCGGAATCGCCCATAAGTATAATGGAATATCCATATAGTAATGATTAGGAAACCACCTAGTATACCTGGCGTAAAGGCGGGCTTCAGCCAAGGCAGTATGGCTACCTTGATTTCCCAATGCTGCTGATTATAGGCGATCAGGTTATATAGGACCATTAGGAATGAAGCGAATATGGCCACTGGCATGAATCGCTTGATACGTTCTTTCTTAAGAAAGAACAATGAAATCCAGGGAACGATAAGCATCATCCATAATATAGTCTTAGCTATCATACAATCTCCTCCAACAATGATGTTTGTATATAGTGTGTCAGAATAGGGTGTTCTATCCGTAATTTACCTAAATAGGAGGTTTTTCGAATGGACGAAATGTTTATACAAGCTGCAGCCATTATCGTTGCTATTATCTCAGGGGGTATTGCCATATTCCAGATTCTGCTCTTCTTAGGGTTTCCATATGGGGAATATAGCTGGGGCGGGACGTATGGGGAGGTGTTGCCACGGCGATTACGTATGATGAGTCTACCCTCGGCAATCCTTCTTCTAGTCATGGGTTATATCTTTCTCATACATACGAAGGTTCTACCAACAGTCATTGATCTACCTACTCATCTATTGGTGTGGGTAATTACCATCTTTCTAGGCTTAAACACATTGGGGAATTTGGCATCCAAGAGTAAGAAAGAGAAGGCCCTCATGAGTCCTCTATCGGGTATAGCCTGTATTGCAGCTTTATTCGTCTCATTCTTCGGTGTATACTAATTTAGTGAATATGCTCTAAGATATGAATAAATTGGTTTCGAGCTAGGCATTTTTTTAATATTCATGGGGAGTGATTTATATCACTATTAAAGTTGTGCTTAACAAACATGTGTTGCTCTTGCTTATATGTATTGCTGTTCTACTAGCTATGGTTCCTGCTGGTAATCGGGCTAATGCAACTAATGAAACCAATCTTGCCTTGAATTCAGATGGAATTGGTTACCCAAGCGTCTCAGCATCCTTCACATGCTGTCAGAATCAGGATAATCCATTGTATACGATTGATGGTATATTCTCCATGAATCGATGGACCAATTACGGCGGGAATGCGACGGACTGGGTAGCTATTAACTTTGGCTCTCCAACAACGTTCAATCAGGTGAAATTATACGTATATAACGATGGTGGTGGCGTGAAGCCTCCAGCAAGCTATAATGTCCAGTACTTGGTTGGTGATACATGGGTAGATGCAACCAATCAAGTCAAATCCCCTGGAGCCCCAACGGGCGCATTAAACTCAATTGCAACAGAAGAGAATACATTGAATACGGTGAATTTCGATACCGTTGTATCTGATCAATTAAGAGTCGTATTTACAAACAGTAGTGGTTCGTACAGTGGAATTGTTGAGCTTGAGGTGTTCTATGTGGATCCTACTCCGCTTGGAGAAGGCACCTTCGGAAGTCCATATGAAATATCTACAGCAGCGCATCTTCAATTTATGAGTAATCATTTATCTGCGAGCTATGTTCTCACGAATCATATTAATTTAACCGGTGTGTCATGGACACCTATTGGCGCGACGGACTCGAACTCTTTTACAGGGAGCTTGGATGGGCAAGGCTATTCGATTACGGGTCTATCTATTAATACGGCTTCAGATTACATAGGTCTATTCGGCGCTATTGGTTTAGCGGGAGTGGTAGAGAATCTTGCTATAGACGGTGCAGTGATGGCTGGGAGCAACAACGTTGGTGTGTTAGCTGGCTCTAGCAAAGGAAGCATCAACAAGGTCATCATTAGCAATGCTAATGTGTCCGCAACGGATTATGCTGGTGCCTTAGTTGGAAAGCATGAGTCGGGTACAATTCAAGATAGTCATACGTCAGGAATCGTATTGGGTGACCACTTTGTAGCTGGGTTGGCAGGAGGCAGCAGTGGATCAATAATAGACAGCTCTGCAGCAGTTTCTGTAACAGGTACTGGATATTATATTGCTGGATTGGTCGGATACCTTCATAGTGGCGCAACCATAGCTGACAGCTATGCATCGGGCAATGTTACGGGACCCTCTAATACGGGTGGGCTCGTTGGACAGAGTGCGAATTCAACGATTACAAACAGCTATGCATTAGGTAATGTTAGTAGTGGCGGGAGCTTGGTCGGATATAATTTCAATGGGACTATCGTA
>DFXU01000022.1 GCA_002383285.1 Caryophanales bacterium UBA4100 | reverse complement strand
ATACAACGAATAATTTTACAGCTACACCAGGGAACCATACGATTAAGTTTATCGGAACGAGTATCACTGGGGATAATACGGACTTTATTGATGCAGTAACGATTCAATTGGTAACACCGCCGAACCCGTCTACAATTGTTATAGCCAATGATGGCTTTGAAACCCCTAGTGTCTCTAGCTACTTGAAGGGTCCAATGACGCACGGATGGACGTTTAATGATAAAGCCGGTGTTCAGAAGAATGGTGGAGCTTTTGGCGCTGCTGCAGCACCTGAGGGCGTTCAAACTGCTTTCCTACAGAGCGTGAATGGTGTTCATGGAGAAATCAGTCAATCTATAGCCTTCGATGTGGGAACCTATTCCTTAAGCTTTGAAGCAGCTAAACGTACAACTTCTGGAGGGACGCAGTCGTTCGACGTGTTCTATGATGCTACGTTGATTGGCTCTTATACACCAATATCAGGAAGCTTCATAGCCTATACGACGAACAATTTTACAGCAACAGCCGGAAACCACACGATCAAGTTTGTGGGGACAAGTACCTCTGGAGATAATACGGACTTTATTGATGCAGTTACAATACAATAAGATGGCGTTGACTATGTGTACATGAAATTCATGCAAAAGCGTAAGTGCACCGCTTGTTTAGTTTAGTATTCTTAATTCATGATGAGAGATGTCTAATCGACATCTCTTTTTGTTACAGCTGCAAAATTAACGTGCATGTTACATTGAATAAAAGTAGGTTCCCTTCCAACATGAAATAGTTCAACCTTATCATGGGTCAAACTGAAAATTGTTCAACAAAATCGTAGAATTCATCATTTTCAGAAGAAGATTTGATAAGTATCATGTAATAATATGCGATAAATCTATTTCTCGAGGGGAAGTCATACTAATGTGGATGAAGGATTTTCCGTTAACGGTTTCTTATGATGTAGTAGTGGTCGGAGGAGGAGCTGCTGGATTTACTGCTGCCATCCAAGCAGCTAGAGCTGGAGCTAAGACGGCGCTCATTGAGAAGAACAGTATATTAGGCGGAACAACGGTGGTTGCAGCGGTAGATTTTCCGGGATTGTTCCATGTGCAAGGCAAGCAGGTAATTGCTGGAATAGGGTGGGAAGCCATTGAGCGGACAGTAGCCAAAGGTGGGGCTGTGTTGCCAGACTTCTCAATAGCTGTAGGGGAGAGACACTGGGAGCACCAGGTAAGGGTTAATCGGTTTGTCTACAGTACCGTACTCGAAGAGATGTGTCTTGAAGCTGGAGTGGCGTTGAGATACCACGAAATGCCTGCAGCTGTATATGCTGAGGGTGATGAACGTCGGCTTCTTACGGCTGGTAAATCAGGTTTGATTACCCTGGGATTCAATAAGATGGTGGACGCGACTGGCGACGCCAATATGACTGAGTTGATGGGTTATCCACGGGAGAAGGGTGATACGCTGCAGCCTGGTACATTAGTATATAGGCTAAATGGCTATCAGCTAGATGAGGTCGATAAGGACAAATTGAAAGAGGCCTATCTAATCGCTCACCGAACAGGGGACATTAAGGAAACTGATCATCTACCCGGAGAAATTCCGTTATATAGGGAGCTTATAAGTAAGGGTAGTAGCTCGTTACATATAACTGGTATAGACGGCTCATCTTCGATGTCCAAAACACATGCTGAAATAGAGGCGCGTAAGGCATTGATGCGAATTTACACGCTGTTAAGAAGCGTTCCCGGATGTGAACAGCTGTATGTGGAGTTCTTCGCCATTGAATGTGGAATACGTGAGACGTGGCGTATTGTCGGTGAGGAGTTAGTTGATGCTGATAGTTATATAAGCGGACGCAAGTGGCCGGACGCGATATGCTACAGCTACTATCCAATTGACATTCATCGGCATGATTCGAATACGACCGATATTCGTCCACTTGCTGAGGGTGTGGTTCCAACTATTCCTTATGGGGCGTTGATTCCACAGGGAAGTGAGCATTTGCTAGCAGCGGGTCGTTGCATCTCTGGAGATCAGGTTGCCCATTCGGCCTACCGAGTTCAGGCAAGCTGTATGGCTATGGGGCAAGCAGCAGGGGCGGCTGCGGCGTTAGCAGTACGCCATGATGTATCAGTTCGACATGTGAATGTTGAGGAAATTAGGCAATTGTTGTGGGAGCATAAGGCAATAGTACCTACTATGCACGGGGTGAAATACAATAAGGAGGCTCTATAAGAGATGAAGTTTACCATTATACAATCACCAATAGCAGCAGAGCTAGTGGAAGCCCTGACATTCCGAGAGCTGTTGAATCAGGTGTGCTGTCCAACCTTTATGAGAATAGGTCCTGATTGTACAGAACAATTCGGATCCATGTTCTTTCACCCAAGTGATCGAGGTGAGCTGGAAACCAACATAGCACGCTTTAAATCTAATTGCACAATCCCCCCATTCATCGTGAGCGATCTCGAATGTGGTGCGGGTAATATGGTTCTCGGAGCAACAGAATTTCCATCGATGATGGCGCTTGGCCAGACTGACTCCCAGGAGCTTGCCTATGAGGTTGGAGCCATTGCTGCGAAGGAGGCGGGGGAGATCGGGTACAATTGGACGTTCTCTCCTGTTGCGGATTTAGCGTTCAATCCTGATAGCCCGGTTGTCAGCATGCGAAGTGCAGGTATGCAGCCAGAGCATGCGGTTAAGATTGTATCTGCCTACATGCATGGACTTCAGGATCATGGCATGATGGCGACAATTAAGCATTTTCCTGGTGATGGCTACGGTTCATACGATCAACATCTAACGACACCCATTAATCCTCTGAGTAAGGATGAATGGAGAGCAGGTCCTGGCAAGGTATTTCTGGAGCTCATTCATGATGGAGCCATGTCTATTATGCCCGGTCATATCGCTTTGCCTGCATTCGACGATATAGATAAAGCTACAGGCATGTACCCGCCCGCTACCATATCTAGGAGGCTTCTTAAAGATTTACTCCGGGGTGAGCTTGGCTTTGAGGGATTGATTGTGACCGATGCCGTGGAGATGGGTGGACTTGTAGGTTATATAAACTATTTTGACGCATGTGCGTTGGCGCTTGAGAATGGCTGTGACGTCTTGCTGTTCCCACGAATGGATGAGTTTTTCTACATGGAGATGGAACGGAGACTCGAGTCTGGTATGCTCTCGATCGACACCTTGAAGGAGCGTGCTTGCCGAATTGTTTCCCTCAAGATTCAGATGGGGTTACTCATTAATGAGGAACAAAGCGTCGATGTACCTGATAAAATTCGTAATCTTGAGACGGCACAGGAGGTTGTAGCTCAGAGCATAACAGTCGTCAGGGATAGACAAGGACTTGTTCCATTCCCAATAACGATGCAAACGCGAGTATTACTTGTGGTGATTATGAACAATTATGAACGGTACACAGAGCTATATGACAAGATGAAGCAGGAAATTGGGAAATATACTGAGCAAGTTACTCTGATGATCGACCCTGGTCCAGACAAGCTATACAATGCTATGTGTGAGCAAGCCTACGATCTAGTGATATGTTCAATTGGTAGTATGCTCAGCTATGGACTTAATGTGGTTCGACTGCACGACGAAATCGCTAGGAATATGATGGGCGGATGGACCAAGCTGGGTACGCCGGTCATCTTCGTCTCACACTTCCATCCTTTTGTTCATAAGGAATATGAGGCTTCTATTGATACGATCGTGAATACGTACGGTGATATTCCGTGCACCGCTGAGTACCTAGTGGACGGACTTTTTGGGAGAAGACCACTGAAGCGAACCTTGCATGCACATGATTAGTTATGAGAATAAATACAAATGAGGTGTTGAATATGATGCATACCATAGATTGGGAAGTGGGCTGGAGTGATAATGAGCATGAGCCCCCAAGCCGATGGGTGCCAGCAGTAGTACCGGGTGCGGTCCAATTGGATTGGGCTAAGGCGGAGCATTGGGACGATCATACTTATGGTGAGAATTGGCGGCAGTATGGATGGATGGAGGATAAGTATTGGACTTATCGTGCACGTTTACATCACCCAACCTTGTCTGAAGGGGAACGATTGTTTTTTATTTCCCGGGGCATTGACTATCATTTTACTATCCGATTAAACGGTATTGAGCTTATTCGACAGGAAGGTATGTTTACACCAGTAGAACTGGATATTACGGATCAGATTCACAAGGGTACGGAAATCGAAATAGTCATTGAGCCTGCCCCGAAGCGGGTGGATGCACCGATTAGCCGATCTCAAGCGGACAACTCCTGTAAACCAGCGGTCAGCTATGGCTGGGACTGGCATCCCCGATTAATCCCGCTTGGGATATGGGATGATACCTATCTAGTCATTCGACCTAATACTCATATTATAGCCTGTGAAGTCTTCTACGATTTGAATGATACCATGGATCAAGTAGAAGTGAATCTCAAGGCTAGCTTTAACCATGTCGTATCAGGGGAGCTTATCTGGAAGCTGATTGCTCCAAACCATGAGACGGTTTTCGAGCGTTCATGTGATCTGTCGTCTAACACATGCACGCTGAACTTCTCTATAGATCAACCTGAATTATGGTGGCCGCATGATCACGGTGAACAGTCGCTGTACACATCAGAAGTATATATTAAATCGTCCTTGGATAGTCAACCGTCAGCAGAACGTTACCGTCAGAGGATTGGCTTCCGAAAAGTAAGGCTGGTCATGCATGAAGGAGCATGGAAGGAGCCATCAAGCTTTCCTAAGAGCCGCAGCAACCCACCTATTACATTGGAGATCAATGGAAGGAATATTTTCTGTAAAGGGACAAACTGGGTTCATCCGAGCATATTCCCGGGGACCATTACTACAGAGAATTATCGGGTATTACTGGATCTGGCTAAGGCAGCGAATATGAATATGCTTCGAATATGGGGGGGAGGGATTGTTAACAAGGAGTCCTTCTTTGAGCATTGTGACGAGATGGGATTGATGGTGTGGCAGGAGTTTCCACTAGCCTGTAATCTATATCCAGATTCTCCAGCTTACTTGAAGGTACTCGATCAAGAATCTCGCTCAATCATTACACGCTTACGCAAGCATACTTCTGTGGTGCTGTGGTGCGGCGGTAATGAATTATTCAATGCATGGTCCAGGATGACAGATCAATCGTTACCACTCCGGTTGCTAAATGCGAACTGTTATGAATTGGACCCGAAGACACCATTCATCATGACATCACCACTGGATGGTATGGGACATGGACACTATATGTTCCAATACAGTCCGACTGAAGATGTATTGCAAGCGATGCCCAAAGCACAGAATACGGCCTATACGGAATTTGGTGTTCCTTCACCTTCGTCCGTGGAACAGTTAAAGAGCTTCATCCCCCTTGACGAGCTATTCCCGCCAAAACCGGGCACATCATGGGAAAGCCACCACGCGTTTAACGCTTTGTCTGAGAATATGTGGCTGATGGCTGATCAGATAGAGCATTATTTTGGCCCATATGAAACGTTAGAGCAATTAGTCGAATGCGGACAGCTGCTTCAATCGGAAGGTTACAAGTGCATATATGAAGAGGCGAGAAGGCAGAAGCCCAGATGCTCCATGGCGTTGAACTGGTGCTATAATGAACCATGGCCTACCGCAGCTAACAACAGTATTGTCAGCTGGCCGGCCAAGCCCAAGCCTTCTTATTATGCGGTTCAAGCCTCGTGTCGGCCAATACTAGCAAGCTTACGTTTACCAAAATTTGAGTGGAAGGCAGACGAATGGTTCGAGCCTGAGCTTTGGCTACTCAATGATAGTCCGAATCATGTTCAAACGGGACGAATGGAAGCGTATATGACCTTAGGTTCAGGCGATAGACAGCTATTACTGACATGGGATTATGCTAGCTTGGCTCCTAATGAGAACCGAAGAGGACCGACCGCAAGATACCTAATACCTGATTTGGATAGTATGAGAATAACACTCGAGCTGATCGTAGCCGATAAGCCGGAGTGGAATTCGGTGTATACGGTTTTATTGAAGGGTAACGATCAGCGTAGAAGGATATCTTCAAGTAATTTGAATTTCAATTGATCTTTGCAGCACGAGCCTGATCCTTCCGATATTGATTAGGAGATATACCCACTGTCTTCTTGAATACCTTGCTGAAGTATTTCTCATCCTGATAGCCGACCATCTCAGCTATCTGGATGATCTTCAGCAGAGGATTAAGCAAGAGCAGCTTGGCTTTACCAATACGTATGCGCTCAATAAAGTCCGATATATTCTCATTCATCTCTACCTTAAATTTCCTCGAGATATACTCTCTACTGAGAAAGTACCGCTCTGCAATATGCTGTAAGGCAATATCCTCCTGATAATGATCTTGAATGTATTCTGCAATTTCATAGATGATATTATGACTTCTAGCATGTTGATTGGTGAGGAAGGTAGATAAATTAAGCATGAGTTGAGTAAATTCATCCTGCCATAATGGAATGGATAATCGACCTTCCTCATCAACAGGTATGATGAAGGGATTAGAAACGATAACAGGGCTTGAGAGCTTGTCAACCTGTTCCTCCGAATATAACTCCTTCAAGCAACGAGACTTGAATACAGTAAATTCATGTATCCATAGATCCAGGTGCTCTGTTGTTATAGCTTCAACTGTCCTAATATCCTTGAACCAATCATTAACCGCAGTTTGAATCTGCTCATGACTGCTGCTCAAGAGTGCTAATCTAATTTTCTCCTGATGCTTACTGAAGTGAAGTGTTGTCATTCTAGGATGATCATTCAGAGTGTAGATGTAAATCCGATTACCACGCTGCAATAAGTTCCGCTGCTTCAGTACAGAATTAGCTTCCTTGTATGACGCAGGAATGTCTAAGGGAAAGCTCTTAACGGTTCCAATGCCAAAGTCAAATCGTACGGCAAATGTTCGATATATGCCTTCATTTATATCCTTAATGAGTTCAGGTAAGGTCTCCACATTACGCCACGCAATGATTACCAGCTCATGTGTGTTACTCCAATTGCGGAATGCGTAGCCTACCTGATCCTTTCTTAAGAATTCATTGGTTATGTTAGCGATAGAGTAGCAGAGCAGATCAAGATTGGAAGCAAACTTATCCTTGATCTTCTTCTGCATCGTTTCTAAGCTGAGAATTGCAACTCTTCCCTGCCTCGTATGAGGATGTATAGAGAATTCAGCCATAAGCTCATTAGCAATAGTCGGGTAAATACTTGGCTCCTCCATAAGATTGGAGAACACCTTATCCCAATAAATTGGTTTAATCTGATTGATCGTCATATTCTGATTCTGACTCTGACTGCGAATGAGCTCGTCCGATTTTCTGGCGTTGATTGCTTTAAGAAGAGCTTCATTCAATTCCGCCTCATCAATAGGCTTGAGAATATAATCCATACCGCCATACTTGACGGTGTGGCGCACATAGTCGAAGTCGTCGTGACCGCTAATCACGATCGTCTTGCTGCTCGGTGCATGCTGATGTATCCACTCAAGCAGCTCAGACCCACTGACTAAAGGCATTAGCATATCCGTAAATATAATATCGGGTGACTCGGCTTCTATGATTCGAATTGCTGTCTGCCCTTCTGGTGCTTCAAGAACATCATGAATCCCATAGCTACTCCAGTCAACTAGTATTCGTATTGCGTCTCTTACATGCTTCTCGTCATCCACTATGAGTGCCTTCATGATCGATTAACTCCTTCTTCTAAGGGGACAGCTAAAGTTACCTTCAAACCCTGTGGCTGCCTAGCATCCATTGTAATTTGTGTATTCTTACTGAAGTACAGGCGTAATCGAGAAATTACATTGATCAGTCCAATGCTATTCGTTCCAAGACCATCATCCCAAGTATGGAGACGGTTTAATAGAGCTTGTATCGATTCTAGCTGTTGACTATCCATTCCAACCCCATTATCTTCAACGCTAACCACTAGGAGATTGTTACCATGTAGCTTTGCGGATATTCGAATTTCTCCGACATTATTCTGCTTCACAAACCCATGCTTAAAGCAATTTTCCACAATTGGCTGGAGAATCATTCTAGGTACTTGAATTCGCCTCGTCTCCTCCTCAATGTCCACATGGAATTGGAGCTTCTCATCGAAGCGTTGGGACTGTAGATCAAGATAAGATTTCACATAGTCGATCTCTGCTGACAATGGGACGAGCGTCTCATTCGTACTCATCTGATAGCGCATCATCTTACCCAATGAGGAGATAAGTGAGTAGATTTTCTTCTGATTATTCTGCAAGGCCAAGGTTCCTATAGACTGTAGTGCATTGTTCATAAAATGGGGGTTGACCTGCGCCTGCAGAGCCTTCAATTGGTTGGTCTTATTCGCAATTTCTAGCCGGTATTCCTTGTTAATCAACTGATTTAATCGTTGCATCATCTGATGGAATCGACGGGATAGAATACCGATCTCATCTGCTCTGTTCGTATCTAATTGTGCATCCAATTGGCCTGATTCAATCTTATTGATATAACGAATTAGCTGCTTGATCGGTGAGGTGAAGTGAAATGAGATATATAATGTGGCAACAACTGCAATAATCAGGAATATGGAGACAACAAGACTGTTTATAAGCGTAAGCTGTCTAGCGTTCTTATATAGCTGTTCATACGGTACTCTCTTCACCAATGTCCATTCAGCGAATGGTGTAGATATGGTTTGGTACAGATGAATACCGTCAAAATTGGCATCTTGGTATTCGTAATTGCCTGACGAAGCAGGCTGATTCAATATGGCATCAACCCACGGATAAGAGGCTGTGTTCGTCATGTCATTAGCTTCTGATGAATAGATGATTGAGCCATCCTGATTAAGTAAATATAGCTGCTCAGCACCGAACGTATAGAGCATTTCACTGATTTCTGTGATCATATCCATCTTAATATCGATGGACAGCGTCCCTAGGCTGTCACTGGAAGGTGCATCGAGAATTTTCCTGTGAATCGTTATCACAGCTTCCTGCGTCTCGAAGGGGAATTTACTAATGCCATATGGGTGGCTGGGATGAGTTGATTCGATATATACATCTGTTTGCTTAGTAAATGCAGGATCAAAGGTTTGACCTTGTGAGCTTCTAGGCAGATTATAAGCGTAACGAAATGAAATATCCTCTTTGTCCATGTAAAGATGAATCTGCTTAACCTCTTGTAACGAGTTGGCCATTTGCTGCAAAATTCGCTCTATCTCAGATTTTTCCTTTGAACTAGTAAGACCGTACTGGAACATTTTTTGTAGGCTCCTAATATTTCTTATGAAGTCAATATCCTGATAATAATCCTGATATAGGAGCAATGAGGTTTGATTTATCCGATTTGCGTAGTTTAGAATATTCGTGCTCCCCTGATAAATCAACGTAGTATTATCTTGAATATAATCCTCCTTTACTGTTTCCTTGGTATAATTATACGTCAGAATAATGGACGTGGAAATTGGAATAATAATAGCGAATAGCAAGAATATAACAAGCTTATTCCTTAGACTATTCCGATACAGCTTCATGGCAGATCCCCTCAGATTCATGACGTGACGTGTATACTAAAGCCTGTTCAATAACTACTTTGAGTAAGCACCTCAAGTGTAGCAGGTGGAATCAATAAATTCCACCTAATCGATCATCATTATCTGTGTTTAAAGATGGTGTTACTTTTTATACTAGGATGAGATGGGGAGAGTGATGATTATGGAGAACACGAACAAAAGAGTGCTATCAGAGCGGATACAGCAGCTCGTCTTTGTCGGGCCAGCAACGCTGTTCTTTGCCATTATTGTTGTAATTCCATTTCTGCTTAGCATTTACTACGCGTTTACGAGCTGGAATGGCGTGACATCGCTAGTAACTTGGGTAGGCTTCGATAATTACAAGCAAATAATCATGGAGGATGATGGCTTTCGGACATCATTCTGGTTCACAGCTAGATATACGATTGCAGCTGTTGTTCTTACGAACGTAGTCGGTTTTCTATTGGCATTGTTGTTAACCCAATCGTTAAAAACTAGTAATTTTCTAAGAACTGTTTTTTTCCTTCCGAATGTAATTGGTGGACTACTGCTTGGATTTATCTGGTCATTCATCTTCGTCAAGGGATTCGCGGCAGTGGGGGATCTGACTAATATTGGTTTCTTCCAGCTTCCTTGGCTAGGCACCTCTGCAACGGCGTTCTGGGGAATTGTCATCGTTAGCGTGTGGCAGCTGTCCGGTTATCTGATGGTTATCTATATTGCAGCGATTATGAATGTTCCAAGAGAGCTAATGGAGGCGGCCAGAATTGATGGTGCAACACGTCTCCAATTGCTGCGTAGTATCATCGTTCCACTGATCATGCCTGCAGTTACAGTATGCTTATTCTTAACAATATCTTGGTCCTTTAAGGTATTTGATTTGAATCTCTCGTTAACAAAAGGTGGGCCCTTCGGCTCTACGGAATCCGTTGCACTCAATATTTATCAAGAAGCATTCCGGAATAACCGCTATGGGATAGGTACAGCGAAGGCATTGATCTTCTTCATCATTGTGGCTGTCATAACGATGCTGCAGGTGTACTTTACCAAGAAGAGAGAGGTGGAAGCATAATGAGAGAATATTCTCCACGACTCTTAGGATTAGAAGCCGTTGGCTGGATAGTTGCAATCGTATTCCTAGTCCCCTTCTACTTCGTAGGCATTAATTCAGTTAAGGGCTTTGGTGATTTATTAGCGAATGCGGCAGGCTGGCCAGAGGTATTCCGCTTTGATAACTACTCGCGTGTATGGGACATCATGAGATTCCCGAGCGCCTTTACCAATTCATTGCTCATTACAGTGTTAAGCAACATGGGGTTAATCGTAATCAGCTCTATGGCTGCTTATCGTATGGTGAGAAAACCTAGTCGATTCAATATGCTGTTATTGTTCTTATTCGTATCGGCCATGGTTATTCCCTTCCAGTCTATTATGATTCCTCTGGTAAAGGTTGCAAGTGAGCTCAATTTGATGAATAGTATATGGGGACTTGTTATTGCTTACTTCGGTTTTGGGGTATCGCTTAACATTTTCTTATTCCATGGATTTATCAAATCAATTCCTAAGGAAATCGAAGAATCCGCTGTCGTGGATGGTTGCAGTCCTTATGGTGTATTCTGGAGAATTGTATTCCCACTATTGAAGCCGATGACGGTCACGATCGTTCTATTGAACAGCTTATGGATCTGGAATGATTTCTTGCTGCCTTTACTATTCTTGTACGATCCAGGTTTAAGGACGATTCCGCTGGCAACCTATTCCTTCTTCGGACAATATACGAAGCAGTGGGATTTAGCGCTTGCAGGGCTAGTGATGGGCATAACTCCGATTATCATATTCTTCCTGCTGATGCAGAAGCACATCATCGCTGGTATAACAGCCGGTTCTGTAAAAGGATAGTTGAATTCAGCTCACGCAATTGGTTTAGGTTCACAAATACTCGCACTGAAGTCAAATAGTTACCCCTATTTGTTCAATATTATAAGTTTTTCAATTTTCTTATATTTCTTATAATTAATACGTGGTCAAATAATACAATACAAATTTGGAGGGTCTACAGAAATGAAAAAATTAAGCTTTGTAGCTTTGGCAATCGTGTTGCTGCTATCCATCGTTCTAGCAGGTTGTGGTGCTAATAACAATGAGAACGCGGGAAATGCAAAAGACACAGGAGAGAAACCGGCTCCAGCTAAAGAGGTAACCATCAAGATGTTCCAATTTAAGGTTGAAATTGCTGAGCAGCTTACTAAGATGATTGAGGAATATGAGTCACTTCACCCAGGCGTGAATATTGAAGTAGAGACCGTTGGGGGCGGTGCTGATTACGGTGCAGCACTTAAAGCGAAATTTAATTCTAATGACAAGCCCGATATTTTTAACAATGGTGGATTTACAGACCTGGACCTATGGCTTGAGCACCTTGAGGATTTGTCTGATCAGCCATGGGTGGAGAACTTAGTCGATGTGGCCAAGGAGCCAATGACGAAGGATGGTAAGCTCTATGGTCAGGCATTGAACCTTGAAGGTTATGGATTTATCTACAACAAGGATTTGTTCGAGCAAGCAGGTATCACGGATAAACCAACAACTCTGGCTGAGCTAGAAGCTGCAGCTGAGAAATTACAAGCAGCTGGCATCACGCCTTTCGTCAATGGTTATGGTGAGTGGTGGGTATTAGGTAATCACTTCGTGAATATTCCATTTGCTCAACAGGCTGATCCCGATGCTTTCATTAAGGGATTAAATGAAGGCACTGCGAAGATCACAGGTAATGAAGCATTCGATCAGTGGACACAGCTATTCGATTTAACATTGAAATATGGGAACAAGAATCCATTACAGACGGATTACAACACACAGGTAACTGAATTCGCAACAGGTAAAGCTGCTATGACGCAGCAGGGTAACTGGACACAAGTGGCTATCTCGACAACTAGTCCAGATATCAACATAGGTTTCCTACCAATGCCGATTAATAACAACGCAGCAGATATGGATAAATTGCCTGTAGGCGTACCGAATAACTGGGTTGTGCATAAGAATTCCGCAGTGAAGGAAGAAGCGAAGGCTTTCTTAAACTGGATGGTTAGCGATGAAGTAGGTCAAAGATATATTACTGAGGAATTCAAATTCATTCCTGCATTCAAGAATATTGAAGCGGATGAAGAGGTTCTAGGACAGCTTGCAGCAGATATTATTGAATATAGTAAAGCTGGCAAGACATTGAGCTGGAACTGGTTCAAGTTCCCTGGCGGTGAAGCATCCAGTAACGAGTTTGGAGATGCAATGCAAGCTTATGTAGGGGAACAAATGTCGAAAGAGCAGCTGCTTGAGGCGTTCCAGAAAACGTGGGATAGCTTGAGTANNTGCACTGCCTTTTTCAAGCTGATCGTAAGCTGATATGACCGTTATTATTCAATAATTAAGGATTTTGTATTGTTATAGAATTCCCGTTAAATTCGTCGAAATCACGTCGTTCTACTCGGCGAGGATAGGAGATCTGAATGCCGCTCATTCGTAATTCGCGGAGCAGCTCCTTGCGCATGATATTACATGCCGTCCAATAATGGAGATCACTTACTAGACAGATAACCGTATATTTGGCGCCTAAGGCGTTATTCTCAACGTCGGTAATGCCATATAGCTGAGGCGGCTCAATGACTTGTCCTACTCCATCTAGAAGGAAGAGGTGAGCATGCTCTTGAGTCATGCGATAAGATATGGTATTGATTGCTTTCTCAATTTCACCAGGCTCTATCTCGTAAGGAACAGTTATGTTAACAATTGCTCTCATTCTGTCACGATTATAATTCTGGCTGATTGTAATCGCAGAATTCTGGATAACGACGACATGCTGTGCCCAGGTTCTTATCTTGGTCGCTCTTAGACCCACACTGACCACAGTGCCATTAATTTCACCATTATTGATCGTTACATAATCTCCCACGGAGAATTGATCCTCGAATATGATGAAGAAGCCCGTAATTAAATCCTTGACCAATGTTTGAGCACCGAATCCGACTGCTAAGCCAATCACACCAGCGCTGGCAATAATTGGTCCTACTTCAACATTCAAATTACTTAGACACATTAGAACTGCAATGATGAAGAATACATATCGGGTAAAGGATAGCAGAAGCGATTCTAGTGTTTTCTCTTGCTTTTCTCCTAATCGGGCCACCATGAATATTCTTCGAATCACAAGCAAACGCAGCTTCAACGCTAACCAGGTTCCCAATAGCACGAGCGCAATAACGCCGATTTTATTTAGTGCCACCCCTGACACAGATAGCCAATATCCTAACGTCAAATACTGTTCGACTGCATTGTATAATTGGTCCCACCAACTCATTGTTTGATTCATCCCCCTTTTTTTTATGCAAATTGTAATATCGTTGAGAATAATAGCCTTTTAAGTCTAAAGGAACAGATTCGGAATGACAACCGTGATATTGTATCTCTTTGTATGTATGAACCAAGCTCGGTTATAATATAATAAGTCAATGCGGTAGACCGTTGACCTAAGAGGCGCGGTCTATTTCTATGACGAATAACACTACAATGGTGGGGTGTTGACGATGTGGTTCTCTATGTCACAAGAGGAAGTTCTGCAAGAGCTGCAAGTAGATGCTGCTAGTGGGCTATCTATAGAAGAGGTAAAATCCAGATTGGAACAGTATGGTGCGAATAAGCTGAAGGGCAAACCGAAGAAAAGCATGTTCGCACTCTTCTTCTCCCAGCTTAGAGATATGCTCATCTATGTTCTACTAGGTGCAGCTGTGATTACATTCGCGATTGGCGAATATGTGGACACCATTATTATACTTATTGTGGTCGTGTTGAATGCGGCTATTGGAGTAATCCAAGAGCACAAGGCAGAGAAAGCCATCGAGGCTCTGCAGAATATGACAACTCCACAATCGCTAGTTCGACGTGACGGAGATGTTCAGGAGATTAACTCTGAGGACATCGTGCCAGGCGATATTATCATATTAGATGCCGGCAGGTACATTCCAGCTGATCTAAGATTAATAGAGGCTGCTAATCTACAAATTGAGGAGTCTGCATTAACAGGTGAATCTGTACCTTCAGATAAGGATGCTAATGAACTTCATGAAGATCCAAAGACACCAATTGGAGATCGATCAAATATGGCCTTCATGTCTACACTAGTAACATATGGTAGGGGTGAAGGTGTAGTTGTAGCAACAGCGATGGATACGGAAATGGGCAGAATTGCCAGAATACTTGATGAAGATAATAAGGAAATGACTCCACTACAGAAGAAATTGGAGGAGCTTGGTAAGATATTAGGGTATACGGCGATTGGAATATGTGTGTTCATATTCATTATCGGATTAATTCAAGACAGAGATTTATTCGAGATGTTCCTTACTTCTATTAGCTTAGCGGTAGCAGCAATCCCGGAGGGTCTTCCTGCAATTGTAGCAATAGTATTGGCGCTTGGTGTGACAAGAATGTCCAGAATTAATGCAATAGTAAAAAAATTACCTGCAGTCGAAACCCTTGGTTCAGTTAATATCATCTGCTCGGATAAGACGGGAACACTCACACAAAATAAGATGACTGTAGTAAAGCACTTTACGATGGAGTCTCAATCAGAAGAAGCTCCTGTTGAGCTTATGAGAGCTCTTATATTATGCTCGGATGCTACCTTCGAGAATGGACAAGGTACAGGAGATCCAACGGAGGTAGCATTAGTCGCTTTCGGTGAACAGAACAACTTGTCGAAGAAATCCTTAGATGCAGAATATAAGAGAGCTTCAGAGAAGCCATTCGATTCTGATCGAAAGCTGATGTCCACGTTGAATCATACTGAAGCAGGTTATCGTGTACATACGAAGGGTGCAATTGATCAGCTCATTCAAATATCAACGACTGCTCTAGTGGGAGGTAAGGTTGTTGAGTTATCTGAAGAGATGAAGAAGGAAATCATGAATGCTGCTGAAGTGATGTCGGATGAGGCATTAAGAGTAATTGGTGCTGCATATAAGAATTCGGATCAGCTTATTCATCCAGATGAGATGGAGCAGAAACTTACTCTTCTAGGCTTCGTAGGCATGATTGACCCTCCAAGAACTGAAGTGAAGGATTCAATAAGGGAAGCAAGTATAGCAGGAATTACATCTGTGATGATCACTGGTGATCACAAGAACACAGCTGTTGCGATCGCGAAGCAATTAGGAATTGCTGACTCAATTGAGCAGAGCATGATTGGTGTAGAAATCGATCAACTGACCGATAACGAGTTCTCACAGAAAATCCACAACATCCGTGTGTTCGCTCGTGTATCACCTGAACACAAGGTGAAGATCGTTCGCGCCTTCAAGGAACAGGGGAATATTGTTTCCATGACTGGCGATGGAGTGAACGACGCGCCATCGTTGAAATATGCCGATATTGGGGTTGCCATGGGTATAACTGGCACAGATGTTTCCAAGAGTGCGAGTGATATGATCTTAACCGATGATAATTTCACAACGATTGTACAGGCGATTAGAGAAGGAAGGAACATCTATCATAATATTAGGAAGGCTGTCATCTTCCTCTTATCCTGTAACCTCGGAGAGGTTGTTGCGATTCTTGCATCCATTCTATTCGTCTGGCCAGTTCCACTATTAGCCACTCAGATCCTCTGGGTCAATCTAGTGACGGATACTTTACCTGCGATCGCACTTGGTGTCGATCCTGGTGAGGAAGATGTGATGAAGCAGAAGCCTAGGAATCCTAAGCAAAGCTTCTTCGCGAATGGAGCAGGATTAAGGGCAGTCATAGGGGGATTCTTGATAGGTATTATGACTTTGGTCGCCTTCTATGTAGGATTAAGGGAGCATGGATTTCATTTAGGTGCTGGAGATATTACTGAAGAAGCTATGACTTACGCGAGAACGATGGCGTTTGTCGTCCTCGCAGCTTCGCAACTCCTCTATTCCTTCACTATGAGAAGTGCTACGAAGTCGATATTCCAAGTTGGATTATTCTCAAACCTGTATTTAGTAGGTGCAGTTGTGATTGGTTTGATTCTACAATTCACAGTCATCACCATACCATTCTTGGCCTCTGCGTTTAAGGTACACAATCTCAGCTTAGGTGATTGGGGTCTAGTTTTCGTATTAGCGTTAGTCCCCTTAATTGTGAATGAATTGATTAAGCTGGTTAGACGTATTGTAGGGTGAGAAAACGAGAGTAAGATCATTGTAGAGGTGAGGGCAGATCCCGTCCTTTTCGCTGTGATAGGATTTCGGGGATGTGCAGCTCGCGTAGAATGGATACTACCTCTGGAATGCTGTCTTTTTCGAATTTTCTTAGAATACTGTTAACCTGCGATTTAAGGGTAGAGTGTTCAACGAATCTGACGTTACAGATCTCCTGTCGAGAATATCCTTGCATCAATAAATCCAGAACCTCCAGCTCGGTTGGTGTAAGGAGGGTAATAATATGGAAATTGCACAGCAGACTGTGCTCTACTGTCTTGATCCTCTTGAATTCCCGTGTGATCTTGCCAGCGATGTTAGCATGCAAGGATGGCTTGTCATTAAACGCATCCTTGATCCCGTTAATTATAGTCTCAGCAGTCATATTCTTAAGCAGATAATTGGTCACACCTAGCTCGAATGCTTGGAAGACGGTTTCATCCGTTTCGCAAACCGTAAGCATCACAATCTTAATATCGGGCATATAGGATAGGATTTCTGAAGTAGCTCTCAAGCCTGCCTTCTTGTCCTCCAGCTCAATATCCATCAGAATGATATCTGGTTTATATAGCGCGGCTAGCATAGTTCCCTCGTAGCCGTTTGAAGCTCTTCCAACGAATTGAATTTCAGGGTCTTTGGATAGAATCGTCTGATAACGTTTGGCGATCAGGTTATCGTCCTCTACAATTAATACCTTAATGATCGATTCACTCATGTCAGCTCTCCTTCTAGCTCTTGATCCTCCAAGACGGCAATTAAGGGGATGATGATGTGAATGGCAGTACCCTCCCCCTTGCGACTTTCCACGCTCATCTTACCTTCATGTGATGTAATTATGCTATGACAAAGGGATAGCCCCATTCCCCAGCTTCTTGAGGTAGGCTTGGATGAGAAGAAAGGCTGGAAGATCAGCTCTAAATTCTCTTCAGGAATACCGATACCATTATCACGAATAATGAATTCAACCCACTTATTCTTAATGTTGATCAGAAGGTCGATTGTTCTAACCTTCTCGGGAATATTCTCCAAGGCATCAATCGCATTTCCTATTAAATTCTCGATGACCTGGGTGAAGTAATAAGGATCAGCCATTATAAGCGGTGCTGGCTGGCGACGAGTAAAGTTAACCCTCACGTTCTTAAGCTCCATCTGCATATGCTCCAGTAATTCCTCAGTAAGCTTATATAAGGAGGTGGGCTTCAGATCAAGCTTGGATCTCGCAGTTTTACGATGAACGTCATCCAATCGCTCATATATTTGCCTGCATCGCTGTTCAATTACGTTGATTTCCTGAACGACATCAGGTGATTTCTCACACATTTGCTCCAAGAACTCGGTTTGTGCCATGATGGCTAGAAGCTCATTCTTCATATAATGGCTGAACACCCTCGAGGTTAGCACCGCTGAATCGATATTCCTAGAGATAACCAATTCCTGATTTTTGATATTATTGTGGATGCGCGAATATTTGTATATCCCATATAAGCTAATAATGAGGCAGAAGGTTGCGATATATGGAAGAAGGGTGTACATGGTTGGATTGCCTGGGAGAATAATCGGCTTGTAACGTATAAAGTGAGCGGCCTTCGAGACCGCGATTAATATATTGGGTGCCCAGAAGTTAATATAATAGTAAACAATTTGAATGGAAATGTAACATAGCAAGATCATCAGAATATTACTGCGGATTTGTCGTACCTTGGGCGCATCATATAGCGCATATATGAATAGGGAAATACCAACAACGACATATAGGGTATTCACGCTATAGGTTATGCGATGAATGATTTCATATGTGGCAGCAAGGCTCTGGGACGTCATAACGTTCGGATATAGCCCATAATACAAATAAGTGTAAATGGAAGGGTCGTAAAGTAAGATTTGAATCACTGCAGGGATTGCTAGCAGGAGCATAATCTGTCGAACTTTTCTAGCAGGAACATTGAAGGCGAAGAATATTGCAGATAGAAGCCCGAAGTAGAGGAATAGCATGCTGCTAATGTTAAGAATTCGAATCAAATAGTGTCTAGATATAGGTAGAAACATGAGCTGATTCTGCATCGTGGGGCTAATTCTGAAATAGGAATATAAGCTATTATAGTAGTAGGCATCCTTGGACAGATAGATGAAAATACTAGACATGACAAATAAAAATGAAAGCCCCATTAAAAGCATGAATAAAGTGGACTTTGTGTATTTTTGACTCGTATAGAGAAATATAGAGAATGCGATAAAGAGGATAAACACAAGAAGTATAAACATAGTTGCCCCACACTTCGACTTTCTATTAATCCAAATATTTTAAATCATATATATACCAATGTACAGGTTGAAATTTCTTCAACCCTTGCTGCTTGTTCACAGCTTTTATAGTGCCATTCAATCACTTGTGTGAATATGGGGTTCATAAAAGTTCAACCTTATACATTCCTTAAGTTAGTTTTACTATAGAGATATAACATAACAAGGAGGGTTAACAATGAAAGTTACAAGTAAACTAGTCAGTATGATGATAGCAGCCGTTCTAGTTTTTATTATGACTGGTTGTGGCTCCAACAATGCAAATGTGAATCATACTAATCTAGGGGATCAGAAGGTTGTATTACAGTATTACACTTGGACTGACGAAGAGGAATACATGAGGAAGGTGGTCGACACCTTCAATACTCAGAATAATGATATTGAGGTCAAGCTAAATACAATCAGCAATAACGCTAATGAATACAGCACGAAGATTATGAATAACCTATCTGGTGGTTCGGAGATGGATATATTCAGTATTAACGGAACGGCGAGTCTTGGACTGTATACTTCCAAAAATCAGTTGCTGGATATGTCGGATCGGATCAAGGATGCAGGCTTAGAAATCGGAGCATATGGTCCGAGCTATCAGGACATTATTAATGTACTGACTGAGGGCAAGTATTATGCATTACCGTACCGTACTTCACAATGGGCACTATTCTACAATAAAAAAATCTTTGACAACGAAGGTGTCGATTATCCGACCTCGCAGATGACCTGGGAGGAATATGCACAGCTTGCCAAGCAATTAACGAAAGGCGAAGGAGCAGACAAGCAGTGGGGCGGATACTATGCGGATTGGATAACTGCACCTCTAGGTGCATTACAGAGCGGCAGCACAATATTAGATGATAGCCTGAATAATGTAGGAAGCTGGCTTGAGTACTTGGATCAAATTTATTATCAGGATCAATCTCACATGAGCTATAAACAAATGAAAGCAGAAAGCATTGATTGGATTAAACAGTTCGAGGTCGGCAATGTTGCCATGCTAATCAATGGGGAATGGACGATTAATATGCTGAAATCTGATATCGCAGCTGGTAGCACCGATATGGAATTTGACATGGCTCCATTGCCATTACCAAGTGGAGTTAGTGAACCAATAACTGTTGGAGGAGTCAGTACCTTTATTGGCATTAACCCAGCTAGCAGTAAGATCGATGCAGCCTTTAAATTTGTTCAATTTCTTACAGGTGATGAGGGTGAATCCATAATCGCAGAATCCAGCGTGCTTCCTGCTTATTCAAGTGAGAAGACCAAATCATCCTTTCTTAATGCTACAGGAATCCAGGGAAGCAGCTACTTCTTCGAAGCGAAGACAGTCGTAGAGAACCAACCGATCCAACAAATTGATGAAGTGAATAGAGTTTTCAGTGAGCAGCGGGATTTGTATTTATTCCAAGAGCAGGATATACATCAGACGATTACAGAATTTGAAAAGCAGCGAAAGACGGTTCTTGATCAATAGCACGATATCAAATATCGGCAGCCGCTTGGACCAATGCGGCTGCTGTATTTCTTTATGAGGGGAGTGCTATTGTGAATATGTGGAGATTAAAATATAAACCCTATTTGACAGGCACATTATTCATCCTTCCAGCTCTAGTGTTATTCGCTGTGTTTATTCTGCTGCCCCTTATCTATGGCACGATGATGAGCTTTACAGATTACGGGGGCTTTAATATCAAAGCTAATTTTGTTGGGCTGGATAATTATTCGAAACTATTAAGAGATGATTACTTCAAGATTTCTCTAAAGAACAATGCCATTTATACGATACTATTCGTGCCTCTGACCATGCTAATGGCACTATTGTCGGCACTCGCATTGAACCATGTTATTCATCTGCGCAAGTATTTCCGCATGGTATTCTACTTCCCGCAGATTACTTCCATGGTGTCGATAGCAATTGTGTGGGGATTGTTGCTGAATCCAATACGCGGACCCATTAATATCATGCTACAAGGGTTTGGGATAGCCAATCCACCGGAATGGTTAATGTCGTCAGCATGGGCACTCTTAGCGATTATTCTAGTTTCCGTATGGAAGAGCTTTGGTTACTATATGATCATTCTATTAGCAGGTATGCAGGGTATACCCGAATACTTGTACGAATCAGCCAAGCTTGATGGCGCAAGCGCGTGGAAGAGGTTCCTGTATGTTACCCTTCCAGGGCTGTCACCTACCTTATTCATGGTGCTTATTCTAACCATTATCAATTCCTTTCAAGTATTCGATCTTGTATCGATCATGACCAACGGTGGACCTGGACGTTCTACCAATGTGTTGGTATTCAGAATTTATCAGGAAGCATTCGTTAACTATAAGATGGGATATGCTGCTGCCATGTCTGCGATCCTGTTCATCATTATTATGATCGTGTCTATTATCCAGTTCAGGCTTGAAAAAAAATGGGTGACCTATTAGCTAAGGAGGAGGGAGTGAGTATGCAATCTACTATTCGTCGTCTTCATAGAGAACGATTACTATATTCAATGTTGTTTCTTATATTGGCCATATTTTCTGTTATCATGCTATTCCCCTTTCTATGGATGATTTCCGCCTCACTTAGGACAGATATCGAAATTTTCAGAAACCCAATGAACTGGATTCCGCAATCGTTGTATGTGAACAATTACATTGAGGTTTGGTCTACAATTCCATTTGGTCGATACTTCTATAATAGTATTAAATTAACCGTTACGATCACGGTTGTGCAGGTGCTGATATCCTCGATGGCGGCTTATGCTTTTGCGAGGCTTAAGATTCCGTATAAGAACTTCATCTTCATCTTATTTATGACCAACTTAATGGTGCCTTGGCACTCGATTATGGTGCCGCAGTTTTCAATCGTGAGCAATCTAGGACTTTATAATACACACACGGGATATATTCTAATCCAACTGTTTAGCGGATTCGGTATTTTTCTGTTACGTCAGTTTTTTATGACCCTTCCGATTGAGATGAACGAAGCAGCGCGGATCGATGGCTGCAGCGAGTGGGGGATCTATTGGAGAATCATCATGCCGCTGTCTAGGGCGGGTATGTCCACGTTGGCGATATTCACCTTCACCTTTATGTGGAATGATTACCTAGCACCGCTCATTTATATTAATGATGACGCTCTGAAGACGCTGCAGCTGGGGCTTAAGATATTTCAAACGGAGCATACGATGGATTATGGGTTGATGATGGCAGGTACGGTATGTGCGACGATACCGATGCTCATTGTTTTCTTAGTTGGTGAGAGCTTTTTTACTAGAGGAATTGCCACGACAGGTATGAAAAACTAAATGGTTACTTAACGAGGGGAGAAGAATATGACACAGAAATTTGTTCAGGTAACGGGAGAGAAATTCACAGTTGATGGAGAGAGCATTGTATTCAGAGGCTTCGGACTGGGATCGTGGATGAACCTGGAGCACTTTATGATCGGTCTTCCGGGCACCGACACCATGATTAAGGAAGCATTCTCAGCGGTATACGGTCAGGAGCGGAGCGAGCAATTCTTCGATCGATTTCTGATGGAGTTCGTGAGTGAGGAGGACTTTCTATTCTTAAAAGGCTTAGGGGTTAATTCGCTGCGAATTCCGTTCAACTATAAGTATTTCATTGATGACAGATATCCGACTTGTTACAAGGAGGATGGCTTTAAGTATCTGGATCACATCGTTTCACTGTGCGAGAAGCATGGCATCTATGCGATCTTAGATTTGCACTCTGTACCAGGAGGACAGAATCCAGACTGGCATTGTGATACAGCCAGTGGACTGCCTCTGTTCTGGAAATATGGTGCTCTACGAGAAAGTGTGATTGGATTGTGGGGATACATCGCTGAGCACTACCGGGATAATCCTTGGATAGCGGCCTACGATATCGTCAATGAGCCGTCGATGGTTACAGATGCGGAAGTATTCAATGAGTTTTACCATAAGGTTATCGCGGCAATCCGTAAGGTAGATAATCAACATATTATCTTCATTGAGGGTAATCATTTCACAACTGACTTCTCTATGCTTGATCCAGTTGATGATCCACAGGTAGCTTATACGTTCCACTTCTATCCTTTCGTAGATGAGCCTGCTGTACTTACTCCTGAGATGGATCCCGCTGAGCGGAAGCAGATTTTTGCTGCTGCTTTTAATAAGCTAGTCAGTATTCGAGACAAGTATAAGAGGCCGGTATGGTGTGGAGAATTAGGACTGATTCTGGAGTCAGACGGCATAGAGCTCCAGGTTAATATTATCGAGGATATGTTGGATCTCTGTGAAGCGAACGATGTAGGGTGGGCATTATGGACGTACAAGGATGCTGCTTGTATGGGGATTGTCTATCCGCAGGAGGACACACCTTGGCGTCAACTGACCGACTCCATAAGGAAGGTCTGGAATCAGCAGCAAGAGCAAGCGAAGGGAGAGGAGCTCGTCGATTACATGGCCAATACGTATTTCCGACCCATCGATGAGGAGCTGCGCTATCCTCTGCAATTCCGGATGAGAACGATGATGCAGGTGATCTGTGTGGAGCAGAACTTAAAGCCATTTCTATATGACCTGCCATGGAAGGATGCACTCAGGCTTCCTGAATCGTTTCACTTTGACAGATGTAAGCATTGGAGTCAGCTAGCCAACTCAATTCGGAGATACACGGCAAGTCCATTATCGTAAATAGCAAAGTCAGGCATCATTAAGATAAGCAGATGTACAGCAGAAGAGGCATCCGACGAAGGATGCCTCTTCTGCTATGTGTATCGCCCAGCATAATTGCGTGTCTTACTCTGGTACTGACAACCCAAGCCCCTCAGCGATACGTGTACCGAATTCAGGATCTGCTCTAAACCAATGTCCGATTTGGCGAAGTTTAATTTCGACATTCTCCACTGGTGTAATTGCACCAACAATATTAGCTACCAGACGAGTGCGTTCAGCTTCACTCATCAGACGATATAAGTCACCTGGTTGTGTGTAATGATCATCATGGTCATAACTAACACTGTCAGCCATACCAGACACCTCGAACGGAGCAGGCTTATCAGCGGCTGATTCAGCGGCTCCTCCTAAGCTGTTAGGCTCGTAATAGGTGGGTGATGTCCCTGCGTTTCCATCAGCTCGCATCGAACCATCACGCTGGTTGTTGTTGACCTCTGCAATTGGACGGTTGATCGGCAGCGTATTATGGTTCGCGCCTACACGGTAACGATGAGCATCGCCATAAGCGAATAAACGACCCTGCAGCATCTTATCTGGGGAAGCCTCGATACCTGGCACGAACGACCCAGGCGAGAATGTCGCCTGTTCTACCTCGGCGAAGTAGTTCTCTGGATTCTTATTCAGAACCATACGTCCTAATTCTATAAGTGGATAGTCCTTCTGTGACCATACCTTGGTAACATCGAATGGATCGAATCGGTATGTATTCGCATCTTCGATTGGCATAATCTGTACAGACAGCCTCCAAGCAGGGAAATCGCCCTTATCAATTGCGTTGAATAAATCCTCAGTGTGGTAATCGGGATTCTCACCTGCAAGCTTAGCTGCAAGATCTACATCCAAATTCTCAATGCCTTGCTCGGTCTTAAAGTGATACTTCACCCATACAGCCTGACCTTCAGCATTCACCCACTTAAACGTATGGCTTCCGAAGCCATGCATATGCCTGAATGTGGCAGGGATACCACGATCAGACATAAGAATCGTTACCTGATGCAAGGATTCAGGGGATAAGGACCAGAAGTCCCAAACAGCATTCGGGTTTTTCAAGTGCGTCTGCGGATGACGCTTCTGAGTATGAATAAAGTCAGGGAATTTAATCGCATCACGAATGAAGAATACAGGTGTGTTGTTGCCAACCAGGTCATAGTTTCCTTCTTCAGTGTAAAACTTAACAGCGAAACCACGGGGGTCACGAACCGTGTCGGCAGAGCCAAGCTCGCCAGCAACTGTGGAGAAGCGTATAAACATTGGTGTACGTTTGCCTACTGCAGAGAAGAGATTAGCCTTGGTATATTTCGAGAGGTCATTGGTAACCTCAAAATAACCATGTGCTCCTGCTCCTTTGGCATGAACAACACGCTCAGGAACACGCTCTCTATTGAAATGAGCTAGCTTCTCTAGCAGGTGGACATCTTGAATGAGTGTTGGACCACGTGAACCTGCTGTCATCGAGTTTTGGTTATCCCCTACAGGGGCACCTGTACTGGTAGTAAGCTTGTTCTTGTTAGTGCTCAATCGAATCACCTCATTATAAGAGTATTAGTTCATCTTTATATGATAACACTTTTGCTCTTAAATTGTATGAGAACAGTATGTAAAACAGTAGCAATTTATTTGTGAATATTGCACCAATCTAATAAACGGTGTTCTAGCAGGAATAGAATAGTATGTTCTAAATGCGAGCGCTTGGGAGATGCGGGGTATTGAAGAGCCTGCTACTGAAGCTAGCGTTAGAGGCTCGAGGGAAAGATTCGTAGAGACACCTCGTACAAATACATCGATGTTACGTCGCATCATTCATAACCCTAAGCTTCAAGTCAAGAAGATGGTTTTGGGAGAGATGACGCAAACGGAAGTAGCAATTGTTTATTTGGAGGGGATTGCCGTACCGGAAATTGTGCTTGAGTCAACAATAGACTTGAACGCATACATATCGATGCAGTATTAGACAGTGGTTACATTGAGCAATATATCGAGGATGCAGCCTTCTCTCTATTCCCTACGATATCCAATATTGAAAGACCAGATGTCGTTACCGCACGCGTGCTTGAAGGAAGGGTGCTATTCTCGTAGCCGGAGTACAGCGGTTTTAACTGTACCCCATCTGACGGATGCGGGAATACCAGGACTACCCTCTGAGGGGTGGCCCTATTTATTATTGTAAGCATTCCAATGCACTTCATTAATTGCTCTCCATCTTAGTCCACTTGCGATTGTGGTTGGACGTATTAGGGAATTCCTCGCCTGCCTCTAATGTAATTTTCTGAGGATTATTTATGCCCATTATACGATCATTCTCACCAATTTCAATATAATTAGCCGAATTCGGTGCTTTCTCTCCAGGTCGGAATTCTGTTCTTTCTCCCACATTCTTCACCTCCACTTCTATTGAGTTATTTTGATCTATCCTTGTTTAGAATATCCGAATGGTGACCAATTCCTTCAGCGATAAGCTTTATGCATATTTTGATGTCAACCGTTTCGTCGAACATATGTTATAATTGTTCGGGATTGATGTGCAAAATTCATAAAATTGTCGAAAGTTCGACTTATCTTGTTAATCCATATGCGGATACTATGAATTATAATTATCATATTTCTATAGTGAGGTGAGTATCGTTGCAACTTCAAGTTATAAACAGTCCTTTTAACCAGGAGCAGGTTGATCTTCTCAATCGCCTCCTACCCACTCTGTCGGAGACTCAACAGATATGGCTAGGGGGTTACCTTGCAGCTCGTCAGAGCTCAGGAGCTATCATGTCTAATGATACTAACCTGCAAGCTGTTCCTGCTGCAACTCCAATTAGTCAACCTGTAGCTTCTCAAGAGGTGACCGTACTCTTCGGCTCTCAGACCGGTAATAGTCAGAGATTGGCCAAGGTCCTATCTGGCAAGCTAGAAGAGCGAGGATTTCANNTTACACTATCTTCTATGAGTAACTTCAAGCCTAATACGATCAAGAAGGTTCGGAATATGCTGATTGTGGTAAGCACTCATGGAGAAGGGGATCCACCGGATAATGCACTTCCCTTTTACGAGTTTCTCTATAGTAAACGAGCACCGCAGTTAGAAGATATGCGGTTTTCTGTACTCTCATTGGGAGATAGCTCCTATGAGTTTTTCTGCAAAACTGGTAAAGATTTTGATCAACGTTTAGTTGAGTTAGGGGGTACAAGACTTTCACCACGAACCGATTGTGACTTGGATTATGACGAGCCTGCTGGAGAGTGGATGGAGAATGTATTAAGCGCTCTGACTGGAGCTCAAGCTGCTCCGACCCAAGCAACCTCAGTCAATATGGCGGTTGAGAATGGACAATCGGCTGGTCAACTGACATATTCACGCACAAGTCCTTTTGAAGCCGAGGTACTTGAGAATTTGAATCTAAACGGTCGTGGTTCAAGCAGGGAAACAAGGCATCTAGAGTTATCTCTTGAGGGCTCTAATCTTCAATACGAGCCGGGTGATAGCTTGGGTGTATAT
Source organism: Caryophanales bacterium UBA4100 (assembly GCA_002383285.1). Taxonomy (GTDB): domain Bacteria; phylum Bacillota; class Bacilli; order Paenibacillales; family UBA4045; genus UBA4045. Next base: position 7,700 of record DFXU01000022.1, on the reverse strand, counting down.
CCAGAGAACGATCCAGTTTTAGTTGAAACAATCATTGAATTTATGGGCTGGCAAGCAGATGAGCCAGTTCAAATAAATAAGCAAGGTGATGTGCGCTCGTTGCGCGAAGCACTGCTCTCTACTTACGAAATTACTGTATTAACCAAGCCGTTGATGGAGCAAGCAGCAAGGCTATCCTCCTCTAGTAGCTTGGGAGAGCTGCTGGTCTCAGGACGTGAGCAAGATCTAAGAGCATATATGAAGGAAAGGGATTTATTGGATTTGGTACAGGACTTCTCCTTCCAAGGAGTGGCTGCTGCAGAATTCGTATCCATTCTTCGGAAGATACCTGCTCGACTTTATTCAATTGCAAGCAGCTCGAAGGCGAATCCAGATGAGGTACACCTTACAATTAGAACGGTTCGTTATGAGGCTAATGGACGTAACCGTTATGGTGTAGCGTCCGTACAATGCGCAGAACGATTACAGGCTGGTGATAAATTGCCGGTTTACATCCATCAGAATCCGAATTTCAAGCTGCCTGCTAGCCCGGATACACCGATTATTATGATAGGTCCCGGTACGGGAGTTGCTCCTTTCCGTGCGTTTATACAGGAACGGGAAGAGAGTGGTGCTGAAGGGAAGTCCTGGTTGTTCTATGGCGATCAGCACTTTGTTACGGACTTCTTATACCAGATTGAATGGCAACGCTGGCTTGCAGACGGTGTCTTAACACGATTGGATGTTGCTTTCTCTCGTGATACCGCTCAGAAGGTATATGTTCAGCATCGCATGCTAGAGAAGAGCAAGGAATTGTTCCAGTGGATAATGGAAGGCGCGAATGTGTATGTATGCGGTGATGAGAAGCATATGGCACACGATGTCCATGCGGCTCTGGTAACGATTCTTGAACGAGAGGGCGGTATGAGCTCGAATGAGGCAGCAGCCTATCTTGCCGACTTGCAGCAACAGAAGCGATATCAGCGTGATGTTTACTAGGGAGCAACTTAGACTTATGAACGAAAGCGAGGAGATAGCACAATGACTCAAGATCGATTTGCCCCGTCGAATGCCCCGCACAGCGAGGTTGAGCATATTAAGAGTTCGAGCCGATATTTGCGAGGTAATCTCGTTGAGACGCTTGAGGATGTAATCACTGGTTCCATTCCAGAGGACGACAATCGCTTGATGAAGCATCATGGAAGCTACATGCAGGATGACAGGGATCTGCGTAACGAACGCCATCGACAGAAGCTGGAGCCAGCTTATCAGTTCATGGTGCGAGTTCGAGCACCAGGTGGTGTGGTTACAGCGCAGCAGTGGTTGGAATTGGACGATATTGCTACCCAATATACACGAGGTACAATTAAACTAACGACTAGACAATCGTTCCAATATCACGGAATCCTAAAGTGGAACATGAAGGAAACGATTCGTAAGATTAATGATACATTACTTACCACATTAGGAGCTTGTGGTGATGTGAACCGTAATGTGATGTGTAATCCGAACCCATTTCAATCAGAGGCGCATTCTGAGGTTTTTGAGTGGGCTACAAAGCTCAGCGATTATCTTGCTCCTCGCACTCGAGCCTATCATGAGATTTGGCTCGATGGTGAGAAGGTAGTGGACACTCAGGAGGATTATGACCGTACGGAGCCAATGTACGGACCTGTATATTTGCCACGTAAGTTCAAGATCGGTATTGCTGTGCCCCCTACGAATGACGTAGACGTTTACTCCCAAGACTTGGGGTTTATTGCTGTCTATGAGAATGGCCAGCTAGAGGGCTTCAATGTTACTGTAGGCGGTGGTATGGGGATGACTCATGGTGATGCTGCAACCTACCCACAGCTTGGTAAAGTAATTGGCTTCTGTACACCGGACAAGATCGTCGAATTGGCAGAGAAGACAATAACGATACAACGTGATTATGGTGATCGATCCGTGCGTAAGCATGCACGGTTCAAGTACACGATTGATGATCGTGGTATAGAGTGGTTCATTGACGAACTGAGCAATAGACTTGGATGGCAGCTTGAAGCTGCACGTTCTTATAAATTCGACCTTAATGGTGATCGTTATGGCTGGGTGAAAGGAACAGATGGCAAGTGGCATCTGACTCTCTTCGTCGAGAATGGTCGGGTACTAGATGAGAATGGATATTTACTAATGACAGGGTTACGCGAAATTGCGAAGATTCATACTGGAGATTTCCGGCTTACTCCGAATCAGAACATCATCATCAGCAATGTGACGAGTCAGAAGAAACGTAAGATTGAGGAATTAGTCAAGAAATATGAGCTGAGCGATGGATTAAGGGATTCTGCGTTACGCAGGAACTCAATGTCTTGTGTAGCTTTGCCGACCTGTGGTATGGCTATGGCTGAATCAGAACGGTACTTTCCAACTCTTCTTACCAAGATAGAACCGATCTTAGATGAGCTTGGTCTTCGTGATGAAGAGATCATCATCCGGATGACGGGTTGTCCGAACGGGTGCGCTCGACCGGGATTGGGTGAAATCTCATTCATTGGTAAGGCTGTGGGTAAATATAATTTGTATCTCGGAGCCGGCTTTGCTGGTGAGAGACTGAATAAGCTTTACCGTGAGAACATTGGTGAGCAAGAGATCTTAGAAGCTCTGACACCCATCTTCACTCGATTTGCGCAGGAACGAGATACAGGCGAGCACTTTGGTGATTTTGTCATCCGTGCTGGTATCGTTAAAGCAACAACAGACGGCATGAATTTCCACGAGTAGTTATGTGCAATGCGAAGACCACAATCCAATGTGGTCTTTTTTTTTCAGATCAGAATCATAAGTTTTTTCTCAATTCTCCAACGAAATATATCTGACCTGACCTGAGCATGGCTTGTTGATGATCTAACGTTATATCGAGTGGTTAATCCTTTGAGACTTGCAGCATGATCAAGATTAACGTTATATCGAGTGGTTATATGTATGTATTCAGCGGATGTGCGATGAAATGGTTCAATTAACCACCCCAAAAGTGGTAAAACGATTAAAGATGATCATTTAATCTGAATTAGCCGCTCTAGAAGATGTTATACCTACCCCGTATTCTGTCAATACCACATTAGTTTGGTCAGAGTATTTGACAGTAAGGCGATATTATGAAAAAATGTATTTTAGCAGTCGATCGATCAGAGTGCTAATATCGTGGAATTATTACATAGCATATGCATACGAATAAGATTGTCGATTGCAAATTCAAGCTTTGATAAATTTTAAGAGGAGAGATAATAAGTGGCTAAGAAACAGTTTAAGGCAGAATCCAAGAGATTATTGGAAATGATGATTAACTCCATCTACACACAGCGAGAGATATTCCTGAGAGAGCTAATTTCTAATGCAAGTGATGCTATCGACAAAATATATTACAAAGCATTAACCGACGATGCGTTAGTTTTTGACAAGGACAGTTATTACGTACAAGTGGTTGCAGATAAGGATAACCGAACATTAACGATTACAGATACAGGTATTGGAATGACCAAGGAGGATCTCGAGAATAATTTGGGTATCATCGCCAAAAGCGGCTCGCTTGCCTTCAAGAATGACAATGAAGCTAAGGACGGTCATGATATCATTGGTCAATTCGGTGTAGGCTTCTATTCTGCGTTCATGGTTGCCGATGTGGTTACAGTAATCAGCAAGGCTTTAGGTAGTGAAGAAGCATTCAAGTGGGAGTCTCAGGGTGTCGATGGTTATACGATTGTTCCATTCGAGAAGGATTCAGTTGGTACAGAGATCATACTTAAGATCAAAGAAAGCACGGAAGATGAGGATTATGAGGAGTATCTAGATGCATATCGTCTGAAGGCGATTATCAAGAAATATTCCGATTTCATCCGATATCCAATTAAGATGGAAGAAGATATCGTCAACAGCATGGTACCGATCTGGAAGAAGAATAAGAGTGAGCTGACACCAGAGGATTATGATAATTTTTATGCGGAGAAGCACTATGGCTTCGATAAACCGCTTAAGCACCTGCATATTAATGCTGATGGTGCTGTTGTGTACCACGCCGTTTTATTTATCCCAGAGAACATTCCGTTCGATTATTATACGAAGGAATATGCGAAGGGTTTAGAGCTATACTCCAAGAGTGTATTAATTATGGATAAGTGTGCTGATCTCCTGCCTGATTATTTTAGCTTCGTGAAGGGTATGGTGGATTCGGAGGACTTGTCATTGAACATCTCGAGAGAGATGCTGCAGCACGATCGTCAGTTGAAGATTATAGCCAAGAATATTAGTAGCAAAATAAAGAGTCAGCTTCAAAGCCTATTGAAGGATGAACGAGAGAAGTATGAGCTGTTCTATAAATCCTTCGGCAGACAGCTGAAGTATGGCGTATACAGCGATTATGGCAGCCACAAAGAGGTGCTGCAGGATTTATTGATGTTCTATTCATCTACAGAGAAGAAGCTTGTAACGTTAGATGAGTACGTATCTAGAATGCCTGAAGATCAGAAGTTCATTTATTATGCATCTGGCGAATCAAATGAGCGAATTGAGAAGCTGCCTCAGATCGAGCTTGTGATGGACAAGGGTTATGAGATGCTGTATTTCACTGATGAGATTGACGAATTCGCAATTAAGATGATCATGAAGTACAAGGACAAGGAATTTAAATCCGTATCAAGCGGAGACTTAGGGATAGACGCCACGGACAATGCAGACGATTCGGATGCAGAAGACAATGAGAATAAAGAGCTATTCACCTATATGACGAATATTCTGGCTGATAAGGTGAAGAATGTAAAGGTTAGTAAGAGACTGAAAACTCATCCTGTCTGCTTATCATCCGAAGGTGAGTTAACGATAGAGATGGAGAAAATTCTAAAGTCGATGCCTGACAGTCAGAATGTGAAGGCAGACAAGGTGCTAGAAATTAATCCTAACCATGAAGTGTTCCAGAAGCTAAAGGGAGCATTCGAAAGCGATAAGGAGAAGCTTAATCTTTATACAAGTCTCTTGTATAATCAAGCACTTCTCATCGAAGGTTTGCCGATCCAGGATCCAGTAGAATTCACGAACGATATATGTAAGATCATGGTATAACTCAATACCTTTTCAACCCGAATGATGCCACCTTGGATCTTCGGGTTTTTTTACCATATAGATATTAGCCATTAAATTGTACTAATTTATCGAATAAGGGTATGATTAGAGTAAGAGATATTTTTTTTAATATAAAAGGTTGTATAAAAGGGGATTTGATGTGCAATTGAATTTAATATTTACTACAAAAGGAAAAGTAGCTATCGGTAATTTCACTAATGATGAGTTGATGGAGATATTCAGGAGATACACGAATACCTTGCTGAAGAAGTATACGCTGGAGGTTTCCATTCCGAATGAATTGAATCTGGATATTATTGGTGATGGCAATCTAACAGTAATCTTGGACAATGTGAAATGTGATGTTGATTTATTCTTCAGGGAGTTAGGTAGAGATATCAAAATTCCTCTTAAGAAAAGACTCGATGGAAAATTAGACAATGTATTCAAGGTTGAAAAAGTTAGTTAGAGAGCTCAAGTGATGACGCACAAATTATTGTGCGTTTTTTTTCTTAGCATTTCTTAGCATGAAGTGTTGACAAATGAAACTGTAATAAATATAATAACAGTATGCATATGAGGATGAGGTGTAGTGGTGAACAGTGAATTTACGATAGCCGTACACAGTCTTGTACTACTTGCCTATAGACCCGATCATATGGCGACGAGTGATATGATCGCTCATAATGTGAATACACATCCTTCAAGAGTTCGTAAGGTAATGAGTTGTATGCGCAAGAGTGGTTACATCACTACGAAGGAAGGCTTAGGCGGCGGGTATATACTTAACTGCAATCCTGATGAAGTTTCACTAGCCGAAATATACCGTGCAACTTCAATTGGAACTATGAAGCCATCGTGGTGTTCAGGACAGGTAGACACAGAGTGTATGGTGGCGTGTAATATGGCCGAGGTGATGGATCAAATATTCTGTGATGCTGAACAGCAGCTTCTTATCCATTTGGAACAGACCAAGATCATTCATGTTCTAGAACGTGTGCGTGATGCACAATTGCAGAAATAATTTTATAATAATCAAACTGTCACAATAATTGTTCTAGATACTATTTCTTTAGAAAGTGGTGATGAGATATGACAGCATTGAAATTTCAAGCTGTGCAAGAAGGCGATTGGATAAGTGGTACCACAAAGCTGGATGAGAAATTTATCGGCTTCGTCCAATCTGTCAATGATGAGGGAACAATAAAGGTATGGGCGACTCAGAGCGATCGTGAAGACATCGTGGGCACCTCGATTCAAGCGAGAATGACTAAGGTGAAGAGGCTAACCGAGAGCCAACCATCTTCGCGTGAGGAAATTCAGAGCTTGACTGAGCTTGCACTTGCTACCCAAGACAAGGAATGGTTTGAGCAACTACAAGCTACGATGAACTCATTGTCTCCAATTGCAACGGATTCATCTGAAACATATACACTAACTAAGTTTAAGGAGAGATTATAATGGCAATAGTCAACATTACTGACGCTACGTTCAAAGAGACAATTCAAGAAGGTGTAGTTTTAGTTGATTTCTGGGCACCTTGGTGTGGCCCTTGTAAGATGATAGCTCCTATCCTGGAGCAGCTTAACGCGAAGATGGGTGGTTCATTAACGATTGCTAAGCTCAATGTAGACGAGAATCAGAAGATGGCTGGTCAGTATGGAGTCAGGAGTATCCCTACCTTGAAGGTATTCAAGAATGGTGTGGATATTGGTACTTATGTTGGTCTCCGCCCACTAGTAGAGCTAGAAGCAATCGTTAAGCAGGCCCAATAAATGATTAATGACGAAGAAAGTGGAACGAGGGTCTAATCCCACATTCCACTTTCTTTTTTTCGTTATTTGCACTTTGTGGATAACACCTTACTTATCTAGCTCATACCATATTTACTTCTTCTCATAACAACTATCTTCTTCTTACCCCAGCTTATTGTTTCCTCTTCCCGAAGGGCCACCATATAAATCGTTCTATGGATACGGAGATAGCAGGTATTAGTAAGGGTAGGATAATTAGTCCATACGTCAGTAAGCCAATTAGAACGATTGTCGCTATCTGCATAAGGCTAAGCACCCCTGAAGGCATCATTGCCGCGAATGTACCTGCCAGAATGATAGCAGCAGTGATAATAACTGTGCCCATCTTCGCCATGGAGAAGCGCATTGCATCGCGTACACTAATACCACGAATGGTCTCCTCACGGAATCGATCGAGTAAGAAGATGGAATAGTCAACCCCTAACGCAACGAGAAGAATGAATGCGAAGAAGGGAACCGCCCAGGTAATGCCATCATAACCGAGTACATTCTCGAATATGAACTCGGCTATCGCTATCGAGGTGAAGTACGTTAATAATAGGGAGCCCAGCATATACATTGGCATAATCAATGAACGGAATAAGAAGGCTAAGATTACGAATAAGCTTATTAGCATAATTGTTGCCGTATTCTTGAAGTCGTTCGAGGAGATATCGGAGAGATCACTATTAATGCTTGTGATCCCGCCAAAAGCGATTTCTACAAATTCGAACGGAGTGTCCACAACCATTCGTGCAACCTCAGCTTTAATTAATTGCAGAGTCTCAATCGCTGCTGGCGAATATGGGTCGTCCGTTAGAATAACATCCATCG
>DFXU01000090.1 GCA_002383285.1 Caryophanales bacterium UBA4100 | reverse complement strand
AATAAAAATTATACAGAAGACCCAAACGGATAACAACCTGACGGCAGGGACCTAGTAGCTTGATGGGCTTCCAAATTGGGTATCAATCATCCACTGTTATATGCTACTATATTCATATATTCAAAAGTTTGCAAGTAAGGGGAGTAGGCTATGAGTCACAATATCCAGCATTTTAAAGCAAATTTCTTTAAGGCATTAGCACATCCGATGCGAATCCAAATCCTTGAAGTGCTTAGCGCTGGTGATAAGAATGTGAATGAGCTGCAGAGCATACTTGGATCGGAGGGGTCTGCAGTATCGCAGCAATTATCTGTGTTGCGTAATAGGAATGTTGTCTATGGCAGGAAAGACGGGACTACAGTCATCTATTCGTTAAGAGATCCGTTAATCAAGGATTTACTTGCTGTTGCTAAGCAAATATTCGATAATCACTTGGTCGATGCGATCTCCTTATTGGAAGATATGCGTAACGAATAGACCCACTTTTTTTGCATTGACAATACAAGCACTAAGGGCGTATTATTCCCTATATATTCAAATAATCAAATATATGAAGAAATGAAGGTAGGCTTACATGAGATGGACAGGTAGATTCGAAGGCTATAACGCTGTAGCTCTTCGCAAGGATCTTATCTCCGGTCTAATAGTTGGTATTATCGCCATTCCATTAGGAATGGCATTTGCTATTGCTTCAGGAGTGAAGCCCGAATATGGAATCTATACGACGATCATAGCCGGCATTCTCATCTCGATGCTTGGCGGCTCCAAATTTCAGATTGGTGGTCCAACAGGTGCATTCATTCCTATTCTGTTCGCGATTGTGATCGAGTATGGATATGAGAATCTATTAATTGCTGGGCTGATGGCTGGAGTTATGCTCTTACTTATGGGCTTATTCAGAATGGGTACATTGATCAAATTTATCCCTAGACCTGTAACGATTGGATTTACAGCGGGTATCGCTGTCATTATCTTCAGTGGGCAGGTTACGAATTTCTTAGGACTAACAGATGTTGAGAAGCATGAAGATTTCTTGTCCAATATGAAAGAGATTGTCGATCATTTCTCTACCATTCATTATTATAGTGTCCTAACGAGCGCCATATGCTTGGCTGTAATCCTATTAACGCCGCGAATATTACCGAGGATTCCAGGATCCATTGTGGCTCTTCTGGTGTCTAGTATCATTGCGACTCTCTTCTTCGGAGATCATGTAGCGACTATTGGATCAACCTTCGGTCCTATCCCAAGCCATCTGCCTACATTCCAAATACCGGTCATTACATGGGAACGCATACAGCTTCTATTCGTACCAGCACTGATCATCGCGATGCTGGGTGGGATTGAATCCTTGCTCTCGGCTGTAGTGGCGGATGGGATGACAGGAGATCGGCATAACAGTAATCGGGAGCTGCTCGGTCAGGGCATCGCTAATATGATTACGCCATTATTCGGTGGTATACCAGCTACTGGGGCAATCGCTCGTACTGCAACCAATATTAAGAATGGTGCTGTATCGCCTATCTCTGGCATGATTCATGGAGTTGTTGTTCTATTGGTGCTTCTATTATTCGCACGCTATGCCTCACATATTCCTCTTGCAAGCATGGCTCCAATCCTGATGCTGGTTGCATGGAACATGAGCGAGAAGAAGGAATTTGCCTATATTCTGAAAACCAGAACAAGTGACTCCATTGTTCTAGTCATTACTTTTCTACTTACTGTGCTTACGACTTTAACAATTGCTGTGACCGTCGGATTAATCCTAGCGGTTATACTATTCATGAAACGGATGAGTGAGGCATTGATCGTTGCTAAGGTACTGCCAGACCCCAGAGTCAAGCATGCGAAATTGGGTGCACACATGGTAACTGAAGGCCACGATTGTCCACAGATTAGCATATATACAATTGAAGGTCTCTTGTTCTTCGGAGCAGCTAATATGTTCGAGAAATCGATTATGGATACTATCCATATGAGACCACGAATACTGCTGCTGCGAATGGGTAAGGTTCCTTTTATGGATACGACAGGTGAATCAAACTTAGCTAGCCTGATTAAACACTTCGAGAAATTTGGCGGTACGATTCTAATATCTGGTATTCAGAGGCAGCCCCTGGATGTTCTGAAGAGAACGGGCCTGTATACGATCATAGGTGAAGGGAATTTCTTCGAGCATTCAGGGGAAGCCATCGATTATTCACTAACCATGCTCGACTATGCCGAATGTATAGGCTGCAGGCATCATGCATTCCATGAATGTAGTGAATTAACTGATGAGGAATCTCAGCCTAGAGTGATCCGAACATTGGAAGCCAGACTGAACCGAGGAGAGGTCAACCAAATAATATAAACAGTCTAATATGTCTTAAGATCAACCCACTCACTGATGTGGAGCTTCTTGCGGGGCTCGTACTGGTGAATGGGTTTTTTATTTCATTCGTGTTATTATAATAAGACGAGGTTTAAACGTAATCAACCCGCTAATCTATTCAGCTCGTTACCACTCAGTATCCGGCCAGGTTCTTTCAACGGTTTCCGGACTTTAGGTCAGCTGAAGTAAATTATAAAGAAACGGTTAAGAATATTTGTATAGAAAGGGTGAATAGGGCTTTATGTTATAACGCTATAGCTGCGTCTGTATGTATCGATAATTGGGACAGAGATCCGTTTATTTTTGCTGAGAATTATTATTGGAAAGTAGTATGTACTGATGTGGAAAGTGTAAGCAATCGAATTTATTAAATGGAGATGAACAATGTTGACGGAACAGTATGTGTCCATATTTGGACTAGGTGGGCTTAATGAGATTGGTAAGAATATGTATTGCATTCAATATCAGGATGAGATTATAGTGATCGATGCGGGTCTTAAGTTCCCCGATGAGGAGATGCTTGGGATCGATCTAGTCATTCCTGATGTCACTTATCTGATCGAGAATCAACACAAGATTAAAGCTGTCTTCTTAACACATGGTCATGAGGATCATATTGGTGGACTGCCTTATGTGCTCAAGCAGATTAAAGCTCCACTCTATGGAGCTGCGCTGACAATTGGATTGGTAAAAGCTAAATTAGAGGAGCATGGGTTACTTAGTGACCAGGTGCTTCATGTGATTAACGACGATACGGTAGTTGCTTTCGAGCATCTATCGGTCGCCTTCTTCCGAACAAATCATAGTATTCCAGATTCATTCGGCTTGGCAGTTACGACACCGCAAGGTGTGATTGTACAGACGGGCGATTTCAAATTCGATTTTACTCCATTCGGTAAACCATCTGACATGGCGAAGATGGCACGGTTAGGCAAGAATGGGGTATTAGCTTTATTGTCGGATAGCACGAATAGTGAGAAGGAAGGGTTTACACCCTCTGAGAAGATTGTTGGGGACTCAATCAGAGAGCTGTTCCTCCGATGCGAGGGAAGAATCTTATTCGCAACATTCGCCTCTAATGTGCATCGATTGCAGCAGGTCGTGGAGGCAGCAATTTTATGCGATCGCAAAATTGCTGTTATTGGACGCAGCATGGAGAAGGTATTCTTGATCGGTCAAGATCTGGGTTACATCCGAGTGCCAGAAGGCATGATCATTGATATACGAGATGTGAATAAGTATGCTGCGGACAAGGTTGTCATTATCTGTACAGGTAGCCAAGGCGAGCCGAACGCGGCACTCACGCGAATCGCACACGGTTCACACCGATTGGTGGAGGTTCATCCAGGGGATACGATAATTTACTCCGCTTCTCCGATTCCGGGGAACGCGATTAATGTGTATAGGAGTATTGATCTCTTGTTCCGTGCAGGAGCGGATGTTATCCATGGCTCCATTCTCGATATTCATGCCTCAGGCCATGGCTGCCAAGAGGATCTGAAGCTCATGCTGAATTTAATGAAGCCCAAATATTTTATACCTATTCACGGAGAGCACCGCATGCTTGTTCAGCATACGAAGCTTGCCGAACAGCTAGGCGTTCAGAAGGATAACATATTCATTCTTAATATAGGTAATGTTCTGCAGGTTTCAGAAACAAAGGCACAATTAGGTGCGAATGTTGCTTCAGGCAATGTGTTCGTTGAAGGACGAGTAGTTAGTAAGGTAGACAGTGAGATTCTAGGTGAACGCAGTAAGCTATCTAAGAGTGGATTGCTGATTGTGGTAACTACAATTAACAAGAACACTAATCAAATTCTGTCTGGACCTAATATTGTAAGTCGAGGCTTCGTATATGTCCGAGATTCTGGAGATCTTATGCGAACAGCTGAGCGACTGGCCTTACGTACGGTTAGTAGGATGATTGAGCATAAGGAGGGTACGGTGGAGAATTGGAAGGAGCGTCTAAGCTCCGAGCTGAGCTCATTCTTCTTCGAGCGTACAGAGCGTGAACCGATGATCATGCCGATCTTTATGGAAGTATCACCTTAGTCTAGATAGACCCTCGCTATGAAAGTATGAATTAACGCCTATGTATTTGCCCTTTCAAGGGTTTAACGGAGATAATTTCCTTTTGTTTAATTAAACGTATAAATCGAAATCACTAACTGAAGGAATTTCCGCTAATTCCCATAATCTATTGATATTGTGCCTAAATCTATCAATTGACGGAAGTGATTTCCGCTATTACTCCCGATTTAGATAAAAAACAATGGATAACGGAAATGGTTTCCACTATTCATTATTGACTGAGTTTTGTATATAGTTTGTTTTCAGTAAATCAAAAATAAGGCATAGTCCCCACAAATGACGTGGGGATTTATGCCTTATTTTTATGAGGCTTTTCAGTGGCTTTAAAAGGGATACTCACACCTTCGTCTTCGCCATCGCCAATTCCCGAAGCTTCCGCCAATCGACTAAGTGTCTTTCTAGGCTATTGATGAGTTTGTCCACATCATTCATGAAGCCTTCAGGATTGCTTATGATCAGTTCCTCGGATGAATACATGATTTCTGGAGGCAATGGGTTTGGTGAAGGCAGAGAAGTAAGCAGCTGCTGCAGCTTGCCCTCAATTGTAGTTTGTGACGGATAGCTTTTTGCTGATTCCCGCGTTAAATCGGCAACTGCCATTGATTCGGACTGAGCTTTAGCTTGTGAATTTATCGCTTTGGCTGAATTGTCATCCATCTCGGTGGTAGCAACATCGACTTTTGACTCTTTTGACTCCTTCGACTCTTTTGACTCCTTCGTTTCCTTTGGTTCTTTTGGTTCTTTTGGTTCCTTGAGCTTAGCCCTCTCCGCTTTATTCTGTTCATACACGGACCAGGTTTCTACTAGATCACGTCCTGATTTGTATAATAGCTTGTCCTTGGTGCCGGCTGTAATGCCATTATCCTTGAATAGACGAGCGATCTTCTTCACATCACTCACAGCCAGCTCGTCTCTTGCAACGATCAAGGCTAGCGGATCCCGATGCTCAATAGGCAGGTCCTTTAGAGGCATTAGTTGGTCTTCTGTCAGCCTATCCTTCCTAATCTCTGTACCGCTAACGACTAACTTTTTGATACTATTGCCGAACTTCAGAAGGTCACATTTGTGCTTTATGTAGGCTTCTGGCTTACCAAGCTTGCTAGATAAGTATTTGGTCGAGCTGCTGAATTTAGGGTCGTTCAATAATTTGTGGAAGGCTTCAGCCTCCTCTATGGGTGAGAAGCCTTCCCTTGTTAAATTCTCTGCAATCTGCTCTAGATAAATCTCCATCTCATCTGTGACAGTGGACACGATACAAGGAATTGTAGGGCGGTTCAGCATTCTACTTGCCTTGTATCGTCGGTTTCCGTAGATGATTGTATATCTTCCATTAGGCATTGTTCTAACCTTTATTGGGGATAACAAGCCTAATTCATTAATGCTGTTCATTAACTCCTGTAATGATTCCTCGTCGAATTGGTATCTGGGCTGGTCTGTATCCTCGTCAATCAAATTCATAGCAATATTAATAATATCCATATGAGCGCTCCTCGTCTGATTCGATGTATCTCTATCATAACACAGTACAAGCTTGTGGGAATATTGTGCAATCTAAGTTGCATCCTAGTAGTCCGAAGGGGTAAAATTTAGTGAATAGTAGGAGGTCGGCGATTATGAGGACAGCGTATATAAACGGTACATTCTTCACCATGGAATCCGACAATCGGATTATTGAAGCTGGCATGCTCATTGTGGACAATGCAATCATACAATATATCGGTCCATATGCTGCGGATCAATTAATAGAGCAAGCTGATATTGTGGATCTTAAGCACAAGTGGGTGCTGCCTGGACTAGTGAATACACATAGCCATATCCTGATGACGATTCTACGCGGTATTGGTGATGATATGCTACTGAGGCCATGGTTAGAGACGAAGGTGTTCCCGCTCGAAGCGCAATATGATACGGAGATCGCGACGGTCAGTGCACAGCTGGGCATATTAGAGATGCTGTTATCAGGCACGACTGCATGCTCTGATATGTTCAATCCAAGTGGAATGGATGTGGATGCTGTTATGCATGCGATAGGTGCTACCGGAATCACAGGAGCCATCTCGCATACAATCTTCAGCTTCGGTTCGGAGCAAGAGCAGCGTGCGAACTTACGAGCAGCTGAGCAATTTGCTAAGAGCTATAAATCATGGGCGGATGGTCGACTAACGACCATGGTTGCACCCCATAGCTCCTATACGTGTTCTCCTAATGCTCTGGCTGAGAGTGCGCGAATTGCCCAAGATAATAATCTCATGGTTCACATTCATCTGTCTGAGACGGATCATGAGGTTCAAGATATTCAGGCGCGCTACGGTTTGCGTCCGGTTGAACATGTTCGACGATCAGGAATATTCGACCAACCTACGATCATCGCTCACGGAGTTATACTGGATGATGAAGAGCGGGCTATATTAAAGGCGCATGATGCTCGAGTGACACACAATCCGATTAGTAACTTAAAGCTAGGCTCTGGCATAGCGGATATTAGTAAGCTTCTGGATCTAGGCATCAAGGTGGGCATAGGTACAGATGGTGTTGCTTCGAATAATAACTATGATATGTTCGAGGAATTACGCACGACTGCCTTGCTGCAGAAGGGCCTGTACAAAGATGCAACAAAGCTCTCCACACCACAGGTTCTATCACTAGCAACCCGTTCTGGGGCAGAGGCGATGGGCATGTCTCATACGGGCTCACTAGAGGTGAATAAGTATGCGGATTTTATCACGATTGATCCGTACAATAAACCCCATCTTCAACCCATACGGGAATCATTGTCTCATCTAGTATACTCCGTGAGCGGTAAAGACGTATGTGACGTATACATACGAGGTCAGCAGGTTGTGCGGAATGCGCAATGTCTAACGATAGATGAGGAGAAGGTCATTAGTGACATTAATAGGTTACAGGGTAAATTACAGCGGTAAACTTGGTGACAAAGGAACTATAATACTACGCTCGCATAGGCTAATGTATCATACTATGTGAGAGGAACGTGGACAATGGCAGACCCATCTAGATTACCTGTCTCAATTCGAACAATACCCTATCGCAATGCTCAGGTGGAAATTGATTATCCGCAGGTTTGGGGTTTAAGTAACACGCTTGTGGAACAAACGATCAATCTGACAATAATTAATCAGACGAATATGATCATTCGTGAACAATTAAACAATCAAGTGCCCGGAAACACGGAGATGACGGGATCGTATGAGATTAAGAATAATCAACGCAGTATATTAAGCTTAACTCAATATAATTATGCGTATACACCTCCTGCCGCACATGGCATAACCCTGTTAAAGGCTTTGACATTCCAGGTGCAGACTGGGAAAGTATATACATTAGGTGAATTATTCAAGCCGGGAAGTAATTATATGACCCGACTTAACATATTAATCCAAGCCCAAATTAAGGAAAGGGATGTGCCTTTGCTTGACGATGACTTTAAAGGCATCTCACCTGATCAAGATTATTATGTGGCGGACAAATCGTTGGTTATATTTTTCCAGCTGTATGACTTAACGCCCTATGTGTATGGTTTCCCCATGTTCCCTATCTCCGTATATTCGCTTGAGGATATTGTACTGGAGGATGGGCCTCTAGGAATTATGCTTCCAGGTGTATAATGACTTAGTGCGTATATGCAACTAAATCCAGTGGCAGGTGGGACTTAGTGGTTTCGCAATAATTATTTGATCGGATGAGGATTTCACTTGATTTAGTTGTATGTGCGACACTAATTTTGCTTTGGAGAGACTATCATTACATACAGGAGGCGTCAGTATGAATACATTCCGCTCGTTAGTTGTTGATGTAGTAGAGGGTCAGCATTCTATGAATGTGAAGGAGCTGTCGATCGATGATCTAATGAAAGGTGAGGTCACGATACGTGTTGCCTATTCAAGCGTCAATTATAAAGACGGCTTAGCTTGTGCTCCGAATGGACGAATCGTCAGAAGTTATCCGATGGTACCAGGCATTGATTTGTCAGGGACGGTAGTTGCGTCGGAGGATTCTCGCTTCCATGAAGGGGATGAGGTCATTGTCACAAGCTATGGACTCGGTGTATCTCATTATGGCGGGTTCAGTTCTTACGCTCGAGTTCCTGCAGAGTGGGTTGTGCCACTTCCTCAAGGGCTGACCTTAAGAGAGGCTATGGTTCTGGGAACAGCTGGTCTAGCAGCTGCGCTGTCCATTCAGAGACTTGAAGATAATGGATTAACACCTGACCAAGGTCTTGTTCTTGTGACTGGGGCAACAGGAGGAGTAGGCAGTTTAGCTGTGTCGATGCTAGCGAGGAACGGATATCATGTCGTTGCGAGCACAGGCAAGGAATCTGAGCATGCTTATTTACGATCGATTGGAGCAGAGGAGATACGAAGTCGATCCGATGTGACACCAGAGAAATTTAAGCCTGTTAATCAACAGCACTGGGCAGGGGTAGTTGATCCAGTAGGTGGAGCATCACTCGCTTACATATTGAGCTCTACCCAGTACGGAGGCTCTGTTGCAGTAAGTGGTCTCACGGGTGGAGGAGATGTGCCTACAACTGTCTTTCCCTTTATCTTACGAGGTGTTAATCTACTAGGCATCGATACGGTTGAGACTCCCATGCGTGTACGAACGTTGCTATGGGCTCGTATGGCAGGTAACTTAAAGCCTGCTCAAGACCTATTCGATGTCATTGCGAAGGAGATTACCATGGACGAGCTACCAGCATGCTTGGCAGATATTCTCGCAGGGAAAATTCGCGGACGTACGATTGTGAGATTGTGAGCATGTGATTGCAGGAGAGGCTCAAGGAAGCTTACGTATGATCCTGCTGAACAGTTCTACCCGCAGAGAACATACGCTCAGCTTGAGGTTCATTATCCTTCGCTGAGAGATGAGTCTGATTGAGCTTGAATACGAGGGTTTTGCTACCAAGTGACGATCTATACTTGTCAATATGTGCTTTGGATAGAGGCTGATTGTAATAGCCGGGCACGTATTTATGCAGCATCGCCTGCATCGCTTCAGTTGCTTCGTCTAGATCTGTTACGAAATCCATATATCCGAAAATCATCACGCTCATATAGGCGGTATCCGTATGCGCTGGAATGACACTAGTCATTGTGCCAAGCTCCTCGCTTACGGTGAAGCACACCTGCTTATTATGCTGGATATAGCTTACCTTCCGACCTACTGCAGCTCCGTGAAAGTAGATTGATCGACCCAATCTTATAAAGTTGAGTGGCACTACATAAGGAATATCATTGGCGGACATACCAAGAAATCCAGTTTTGGCTTGAGCTAGAAAAGCCTCAATCTTGGTCTCATCCGTACATTCACGTGCAGCATATCTTACATTCATCATGGTCCCGCACTCCTCTTTTTACGAACCTCATCTTCTGTGTTAAAGTTATATTAAGTCAATTGTGTACATGTGAAAAGTGACAGTATTCGAATAATTAATAGGGACAGATATGGATGATGATTGAGATAACACCGTGGTTGGATAGGAAGAAGGGCCAATCCTTATATTCCGAGCTATACAAATATATGAAGGGTGAGATCGAAGCGGGCTCTATCACGGTAAATACACGCTTGCCCTCGATTCGGCAATTAGCCCAACACTTAACGCTAAGCAAGAATACGGTTGAAGCGGCTTATCAGCAGCTCGTGCTTGAAGGTTATGTGGATAATCGATTGCGAAGCGGTTATTACGTTCTGCCTATTGATGAGGTAACTGCCATTCCCCCAACGATGTCACCACCTGTGGTCTGTGAGTCGAAGGACGATACGGAAGCTCGGTATGATTTTGCCTATGGAGATATTGAGGTTGATCGGTTTCCGATGCGCGAATGGGCGAGGTGTCTCACAGACTCGTTATATGAGAAACCGTTCGAAGCTTTAGGATACGGCAACAAGCAGGGAGACCCCGAGCTAAGAGCGGAAATTGCTAGCTATGTGTTCCAATCTAGAGGTGTGGTCTGTCATCCAGATCAGATCATCATTAGCTCGGGAACACAGCAATCGATCGGGCTGCTATGCCAGTTATTACAGCTGCGTGGAGAGCGAATAGGCATAGAAAATCCAGGCTACCATGGTGTACGGACGGTCCTTAGTAATCATGGCTGCATCGTTACCCCGATTTCTCTTGAGCATGATGGATTGTCCATAGATGAATTGGTTATGTCGGGGTCGAAGGCTGTTTATATTACGCCCTCACATCAGTTCCCGATGGGCATGATTCTGCCCATTCAGAAGAGGAATCAATTGCTACGATGGGCTGAGGACAACGATGCGCTTATTATCGAGGATGATTATGATAGCGAGTTTCGCTATGTAGGGCAGCCAATTCCTGCATTGAAGGCACTCGATTCTAGTGGTCGAGTTATATACTTGGGTACATTCTCGAAGTCATTCTTGCCAGCAGCAAGATTAAGCTATATGGTATTGCCAACCTCGAAGATGGAACAGGTTTATAAGGAGCTACAAGCTTACAACCAGTCTGTATCGCCGATAATTCAGAGGGCTGTATATTTGTTTATGCAGCGCGGGCATTTCGCTAGACATATACGCAAGATGAGAAGAATTTATTACTCGAAGCATAGCGCGTTAATTCGTGCTATTATTCAATTAATGGGTAATCGTGTTGATGTCATTGGACACAAGTCTGGACTGCATATATTACTAGATGTAAAGGGAAGAGATAGCGAGCAATTGATAGAGCAAGCGCGTAAGCATGCGATAAAGGTGTATTCACCTAGAGATCAATGGCTGGAGCCTCTTAGTTGCCCTAACTCTTATGTGATGCTTGGATTTGGAGCGATCCATGAAGAAGCAATGGAGGAAGCGATTCAAATTCTTAATCAAGCATGGTTTACCCAACATGTATAAAGACTTGCTCATGCATGCAAAGTCGTTATCGGTGTAAGTGGTGCATTCTTCAATAATCTATTGGGAGGCTCGGTTAGCATGAGAATTGGAGTGACAGGTGCAGAGGGTAGAGTAGGGCAATATGTTGTAAGGGAGTTACTTCAGCATCAATATGAGGTAAGAGCGATTTCAATGGCACCATGGAGTGAATCGCCAACAGAGAATGTGGTTGCTGATATTACTCAATACGAGCAAGTTTATGAGGCATTCTCAGGATGTGATGCGATTATCCATCTTGCAGGTATAACGCACCCTATACCTGGGCAGGATTCGAGGGTATTCCAGACGAATGCTATGGGTGTCTTCAATGTCGAGTTAGCCGCAGGAAATTTGAATATCAAGAAGGTCGTTGTCGCATCAAGTGATTGTGTGTTAGGGATAACGTTTAGTCATCAGCCGACGGCTCCAGTATATTTTCCCATTGATGAGCTACACCCAACCGCCCCCGATAATAGCTATGGACTGTCCAAGATTGTAGGTGAGCAAGTGTCTGAAGGAATGGCGAAGCGATTCGCTATGTCGATCATCTCGCTGCGAATTAGCGCGGTATTGAATACGGAAATCTATAAGAGCGATTGGTTTATCGCTGATTTATCGAATCCCACACGTGGTGTGACAGATAATCTATGGACGTATATCGACGTTCGTGATTGTGCAAGGGCATTCCGATTGGCGCTTGAGGCAGATATTCCAGGGCATGAAGTTATTCACATTACTGCTCTCGATACTCGTGCAACGGTTCCTTCAATGGAGCTGATCTCACGATTCTTCCCGGATATTAAGCCTCGGGTACAAATCGCTGGTAACGACACGCTTCACGATTGCAGCAAGGCCGTTCGTCTGCTTGGCTTTACACCGCAACACAGCTGGCGGGATAACGAATACAATTCCTAGGGATAATGTAGTATAATCTTGAATGAGATAGATCTAGGAGGCGTCATTAATGAAGCTGCTACAAGTTAGACTCGTGGTTAAGGATTTTAAGAAAAGCGTTATATTCTACAGGGACATGCTGGAATTTAAGGTGCGGTGGTATCAGGAGGACATGGAATATGCACTCTTCGATATCGGTGAGACGAAAATTGAGCTTCTATCCAGGAAAGCGATGGCAGAGGTTCTTGGAGAAGCGAATATACCTATAGAAGCTGGAAGCTCGTCAAATTTCATACTCGATTTCGGAGTAGAAGACGTGGATATTAGCTATAACCGTCTGCGTAAGAAGGGGATCGAATTCCTAACGGAGCCGTTTGACCGTAAGGAATGGGGAGCACGTGTAGCACACTTCCGTGATCCTGATGGAAACATCATTGAAATTTATAAGATGATCTAGGCTGTCTCAAGTCTGGACATGCTGAATAGAGGCTATCCCATCAGGTTCATGAACCTAAGGGATAGCCTCTGTTCGCTCGATTATCTGCTACACTAAGTAACGTTTTTTCCTTTAGATTGACGGGCGATTAGGCTGATGAAGTCTCTTCTCATTAGGATCATTGATTTTTTCTTTGCTTTTCTCTGCTTCATCATTATGCTTCTGCAATCTTTCATTCTTCTTATCCATTGGACTGTTCTTCAATATAATCACGTACTCCTCTTGAAATCTAAGATGATGAAACCAATCATACTCATAGTCTGTCCCAACGGGTTACTCACCTATTCAATGAATACTCTCCGATTCAACGGGTTACTTACCTATTATGGACACTCTCCGATTCAACTGATTGCTCACCTGACAATGCTAACTAGCTTCATTCGCCATAGACACTCCGCTTAATGATATCCGGTATCTCTGAGGTAAGGGTGTTATATTCGTGTAAAGTTAGATGTCCATTCGCTAGACGTAAATCCATTTGGCCCATCAATTGTGACGCTTGTAGATCAATGATCTTCTGCACATCGACATCTTGATTATACGCAATCTTTGCTAAAGACTCATAATTATAGGTAGCCTCATGTAGTTCCTCATCTGAGTCGAAGCCAAGCAGTTGAAGTATCTCATCATCATCTTCCGGATCACAATGATGGCTATGTAACATCCGATGTGCTTCTAGTTCTTCGAGGCTTAAGCTTTGGTTAGCGTTGGCGGTATTGCTCCACATTCCTGAGCTTAGTGTAATGACAAAAGCTATAGTTCCGACCATGATCATTCTACGGACTGAGTTCATAGGGCATCCTCATCTCTATCTGAATTATTCTAAGTGTAACCTACCAAGCTTAATAGAAGATGAAATCCTCAAATTCATCTGACTATTCCTGCTAAGTTTGCTAGCAAACAAGGCATTCCTTTGGTAAACTTGTTGCAGAGAGAATTTAGAGATGAGGTACAGAATATGCTGCGAATATTAGCTTTAATAACAAAATGGTTACTAATATTGATTGCAAGCTTCCTGCTATTAGATCTACATTATATTGCTTTTGTTTTATTCGTTGTTTTTCTAGTTTGGCGAAGGAATGTTAGGAAGCGAAAAGAAAATGAATTTAGTGAGAAAGCACATACTGAATTTGTGAATGAGCATTCGGAGGAATTCGAAGTCATTGGAGTTACCGATCAGAATGAGGATGGTAAGAATAGGCAGGATATCTTCATACGATGCTATCGAGGGGATGTTGTTACTCTAAAGCATCTTCCTACGGAGGAACGCCCTAATGTGGTTGAGGTGTGGACCAAATTCGGAATGATTGGCTATCTCGCTCCTTATGATGTTGCCCAGCATATACAATTTTTCAGTACTGCCGAAAACCCGACAGGAGAAATTAAGAAGCTTACAGGAGGAACAGAAGACAAGCCTGAGCTTGGTTGTATTGTCGCTGTATATGTAACTTTAAGTGAAGAAGTTGAAACTACAGAATAAAGTGATTGATTGAATCTCGATATTGATGATCTAACGTTATATGTGGAGCTCCGTCAAGAAAGTGGACA
>DFXU01000105.1:4759-7205 GCA_002383285.1 Caryophanales bacterium UBA4100 | reverse complement strand
TAATCTATGACTAGCACATCGATCTGCTCGAAGAATAGCTTCGGCATGCGTGACTTCGCAAGCTCCAACAATGCGGGCTCACGAGCCTCCAGCTCCTGAGCAGGAATCGCTTCAATCAAGTAAGTCTGGTCATAAGCATTCTCAACTAATGCTATGCCGAAGACGATCGGTAATCGGTCGATCATAATTCGAGCCTTAGCTGGAACATTCTCGGCCATATATTTGAACCCCAGCTGGTGACAGGCTTCTGCACCCTTCTGTTTGCCAAGCCCAATAGCAACCATCTTCAGCATACCGCTCTCGATTCGACCTCGAAAAGCCGTATGAGGCTTCACCCGGTTAATTACAATAATGGCATCCGCCTCGGAAGCTATTGCATCACAATATATCGGAAGGCCATTCGCCAGCTCATCAAGTTTGACAACCTCCATCGATGAGCGAATTGGCGCCTCCATTGTACGTTCATCTATACCTAGATGCTGAAGTACATCCGCTTGCCCTTCTGCCGTTGCACCACCATGGCTTCCCATACATGGAACGATAAATGGAAATGCACCCGCTGATTTCACCGCATCTACAACGACTCGGGTTACCTCTGCAATATTAGCAATACCACGACTTCCGACCGCAATAGCTACGTGCTGCCCCGGCTTGATTGTGTCCAACGTACCCGCTTTAAGTAATTGCTGCTTCGTCACAGCTGTAGGATCGCTGATTACCGAATTATCGAAGCTTTGTTTAATACGTACCATTCGAGGAATAGGTATGTCTCCTAACACCTTCTGAATTGTCTCTGACATGAGAAACCTCCTAAGTATAATTGTATATGACTATGCTGGTGTAATCGTAGAAACCGACTTGCGAATGACGAGCACGCTTTCAATAGTAATATGCTCAACAGAGCTCATTGCATGCTCTTGAGTAGCTTTCAATTTGAGGTCAATCATTCTCATGATCATAGCTGCGCCTTCTCGACTAATCTGGTCGATAGGGCGCTTAACGGTTGTCAATTCGGGTGATAGATAGGCTGCGAATACGTTGTCATCGAAGCCTGCAATCGATATATCCTCTGGAACCTGAAGATCAGCTTCAATGATCGCCTTTATCGCGCCTACGGCCATGTCATCATTGGAGCAGAATACCGCAGTAGGCCTAAGCTCTTCCTTCAATAATTGACGCATAGCCTCATACCCGCTGCCAACATCGTATTTGCCCTGGATACATAGCTTGGGATTAGGCTCAATTCCATGATCCTTCAAAGCCTCAAGATATCCATTCTTTCGCTGAATAGTCGACTGAAAGCCTTCCCTACCCTCTACAATTGCAACACGTCTATGCCCATTGCGTATGATGTAATCTACAAGCTGATAAGCCCCTTTGAGATCATCTGATAGGATATTGCCAACATGTAGATCACCGGCAGCACGATTCAATAGCACAACCGGTATTCCCACCGATATTGCATGCTCTATTAATGCTCGGTCTGAGCGTGTTTGACTCATAACGATAATACCATCATATTGTCGTGACGAAATTCGATTATAATTCGATTCAAACTCATCAATACTCTTAACAACGAGGTTGTACTGGTCCTTAATCACCATGTTCACCCCACGCACCACATCATAGAAGAAGTTTGCGGAGGTTCCTGTATTTAAAGTAGAGAAGAATAGTCCGATATTATATGAACGAAGTGTCACAAGACCTTTGGCATTCACATTTGGAGTGTAATTAAGCTTATCGGCCATTTGCTTGATTCGATTTTTCGTCTTATCATTAATAAGAGGACTGTTGTTCAATGCTCTTGATACTGTAGTGTGAGAAACATTCGCAAGCCGCGCGATATCTTTAATCGTTACAGTCACTCTATAAACCCCTCCTATTCGAAAATCAGATATGTATCCATTATATCACAACAAGGTATGCACACGTGAACAATATTTATCAAAAAAATAAAAAAAGCACCTTTTTGCATAGGCACTTTTCATATTAAAAGCATTCCTTATTACATTTCTAAAGTTAACATCTCTCTGCGAAGAGACTCAATCCTAATCTTACATTCTCTAATACCCTCTACATTCTCAGTAACCATCTTCTCATGGAGGAGCGCTAATTCATAATCAAGCTCAAGTCTGACTACTGGAATACGCATACTCGCTCGATTAGATTTGAACGCCTTAACCATCTCTTCAACCGTTATTTGACCTTGTCTTTGAAATATCACCTTATGCTCCACCCCAGATATCTCCACCAGTCGGATAATCTTCCCGAACATGATGTTCTCAATTAGGATTTGCCTATCCTTAAATCGCTTAACGACTGCATGCCCTCTTGTATCTCCAATAAGCCGTTCCAATACCTCTGCTAGCTTTTCATCCCGCAACGTGTAATCGCCTACAATTTTGAACTTGTTAACAATGCGTTGGAATTTCAGCTTTAATAATTT
>DFXU01000105.1:0-4730 GCA_002383285.1 Caryophanales bacterium UBA4100 | reverse complement strand
ACCTCATAACTCTTGTTCACGGCAATCCCCTCCTGCTTGGCAAGTTGAGGCATTCTGATAACGGATATGACTAGCTGATTGATGGGTTTCTTTGACAGAATGTTCAGATAATTCATTGTTGATTTTATTTTATACTTTATCATATGTTTTGGCAACTTGGTTTATTTACTATTTATTCGTAAAACCCGTCTCATCATAGCCTAGTTTTTATGAATATATTCCCCGACAGCTGCATTCTAGATATTCTCATCTACACTTCGCTCCTCAAACTTGCTAGGTATCAAAAACTACATGTGATATATTAATATTCGACATAATCATCTATTTACGAACAGGAGGATCAATGTGCCAATAATACCATTTAATCAACAGGATTTCGATACATTCCTTATCCCAGGCTTGGAGCCAAGGATGACATCCATTATTGAGCATGTACGCCCTAAACTCAATCAATTAGGCGAGGTCATCCAGCCATACTTATCGACAATGACTGGTGAACCTATGTATGCCCATGTTGCGAAGCATGCAAGAAGAACAATTAATCCTCCCAATGACACTTGGGTCGCATGGTCCAATAACAAACGAGGATATAAAGCGCACCCTCACTATCAGGTAGGAATGTTCGCTTCACATGTGTTCATTCTGTTCGCAGTGATTTACGAGAGTGATAATAAAGCGATTATCGCAAACTACTTAAGATCGAAGAGAAGAGTAATAAAGAGCAGCATTCCTGACCATTATGTGTGGTCTATGGATCATATGCAGCCAGATGCCATGCGTCATGATTCTCTTAAGTTAGATGACTTCAACAAGATGGCAGATCAGCTCGTTCAAGTGAAGAAGTCAGAGCTGCTGTGTGGTATTCATCTGGACAAGAATGATCCGACTCTAGCTGATGCGGACAGGCTGCAAGAAACAATTGAGCGTACTTTCACTACATTATTGCCTTTATATCGTAATTCCTTTTAATAATTCAAATAATGAGTGATTACTCACTTTACACGAGGGAGCTTCTGTTATATATTGATAATGAGTAATTACTCATTATCCTTATTAGAGGAGTGACCTCATGTCAACTAACCCCACGTGTATACAGATCTACGATGTTGCTAAACGGTTTGACAGTAATGTTGTACTCGAGCATATATCACTCGATATTCCGAAGGCTGAGATTTTCGGATTATTAGGTCCATCCGGTGCTGGTAAGACGACTTTAGTCAGGATGATCGCAGGTATTGATGTTGCTAGCTCGGGCTATGTAGATGTATTGAACGAGCGTATGCCAAAGCTAAGCATGATGCGACAGATTGGCTATATGGCTCAATCCGATGCACTATACATGGAATTATCTGCTAAGGAGAACCTTACATTCTTCGCAGCTTTATTCGGTCTTAAGGGTGCAGAATGTAAACAGCGAATAGACGAGGTAATGGAATTAGTTAATCTCACCTCGGATCTGAAGAAGCAGGTTTCGCAGTATTCTGGTGGTATGAAGCGTCGCCTATCACTGGCGATTGCTCTTCTCCATTCTCCGGATATACTTATACTTGATGAGCCTACTGTAGGTATTGATCCCGTATTACGACAATCGGTCTGGAGAGAGCTTGAGCGTCTTAGCAGGGATGGCACTACCATTCTAGTTACAACTCATGTGATGGATGAGGCATACAAGTGTCATCGACTCGGTATGATTCGGGAAGGCAATCTTATTGCTGTAGGTACTCCTAAGAAGCTTATGGAACAGACAGCTTCAACGACCATCGAGGAAGCCTTCTTGTACTATGGAGGTGCCCATCATGAGAATTAGAGCATTAGCAAGTCGGATCATTCGACAATTTCTTAGAGACAAACGTTCACTCGCAATGATGTTCGTCGCCCCTATTCTTATCCTTACGCTTATGTGGCTTGTTTTTAATGGTGATGCTTATAAACCAGAAGTCGCACTAGTTAATTCAACCGAGGCTGTGAAATCGATTCTAATTCAGCATGGGGCAACTGTTCATGATTATTCCCAACTGACAGCAGAGGCCGCATTAGAGGATGGAGACATTGATGCCATTATCAGCTTGGCCAATGGTGCCCCATTAATCAAGCTTGAAGGCAGCGACCCCGCAATCAATCGAGCAGTAATCATGCTGCTGCAACAAATCGTCCAAGAGATGAATCCAGCTGAGGGTTCTACTAAACTAAATATCTCTTACCTGTACGGATCGGCAGATATGACCTCATTCGATAACTTTGGTCCCGTATTAGTCGGCTTCTTCGCTTTCTTCTTCGTATTCATATTGTCTGGAGTAGCCTTACTCAGGGAACGAACAGGCGGGACCTTAGAACGGCTATTGGCAACTCCAATACGCCGCTGGGAAATTGTTGTCGGTTATTTGATCGGCTTTGGCATCTTTGCTATCATTCAATCTGTCATCATTGCTTGGTTCTCGATCCATGCGCTTGGTATTATCATGGTGGGCTCCTTCTGGTTGGTGCTCATTAGTACGCTAGCATTAGCGATGACTGCGCTCACGCTTGGAACGTTCCTCTCAGCATATGCGGATAACGAGTTTCAGATGGTCCAATTTATTCCGTTGATCGTTGTTCCACAGATATTCTTCTCCGGATTGTTCAATATGGATACGATGGCTGATTGGCTCCGCTGGATTAGCTATATGATGCCGTTATCATATGGAGCCGATGCCATGCGTGGAGTTATGGTACGTGGTGATAGCTGGTCTGATATAGCGATGGATATTTATATCCTACTGGGATTATCAATCTTCTTCATGATTGCTAACGTCTATGCACTTCGTAAGCATCGAAAAATCTAAGTATGTATTGTGAGGTGAGATCCCATGCAGCCGCCCGAACAATGGGTAGAGGAACTACTAAAATTGAACGATCAGGATGAGAAAATGACCGATAAGCAGCTGAGGATTATTCAAGCCGCTGTTGAAACCTTCTCGGTGAAGGGTTACGCCGCAAGCTCTACAAGTGAAATCGCACAGAAGGCTGGAGTTGCAGAGGGCACGATCTTCCGTCATTACAAGACCAAGAAGGATCTGCTGCTCTCTATTATCGCACCCATTATGTCAAAGTTAATTGGACCATTCATACTGCGTGACTTTACCAAGGTCATTGATGCTCCATATTCTACGTACGAGGACTTTGTACGCGCTATTATTCGTAATCGATTAGAATATGCACGTAATAATCTCCCTGTTATTAAGATCTTTATGCAAGAAATACCTTTCCAAGACGATCTCAAGAAGCACTTCAAGGAGCTCGTATCCAAGCATGTTATCTCTCGAGTTATTAAGGTTATTGAACAATATCAGCAGAAAGGGGCGTTAATTAACGTCCCTCCCTTATCCATTCTCCGTTTCACCATATCAGCAGTCTTCGGATTTGTTATGACTCTTCTGATCCTTATGCCCGAGGCAGATTGGAATGAGGACGAAGAAATTGAATTAACGATTCAGATGATTATGCATGGGATTGCTCGTTCAGCTGACGATCAAGCATTACAAAACGAATAACGAGCCAAATTGCAGCAATAGAAACAATAGCTCCAGCGATGAATGGTAGATGAATCCCGAAGGAATATAGGAATGTGGCAAACAATGGTCCACTTATTCGTCCTAAGCTGTCCATAGATGAGCTTAATCCGGTCGCGACACCTTGTCCGACCGTTGTTTTCTGTGTAATCAGTGAAGTCACACACGGACGAATTAAAGCATTACCTGAGGCGAATACACATAGATAGATCGTAGCATTAATTAAATTGCTAGAGAACAACAAGAGTATAAAGCCAGCTGCACTTAAGATTAAGCCAATTAAGATCACCTTACTCTCAGTTCCATGCTTCACATAACGGCGAACAACCCCACCTTGGATAAGCGCTCCTACAATACCGCTTGCGAATAACATACCACCCATCTCGACTGTCGTTACATCGAATTTTACCATCTCAAAAAATTGCAATGTCCCCTCTAACCCAGCTAAGGTGAATGAAACGAAGAAACCAAGCGCGTACAGGTATTTCATCTTCCCTTGAAACGCTGTCCATCTAGCTTGTCTAGGAGCACCCTTAACTGTACGTCGCTCCTTAGGAAGTGATTCCTTTAAATACAACTGAGCGAGTAACCATATGATTAAAGCGAGAATAGATGCAGCAATGAACGGTGTTTGATTACCGAATACACTTAACAGTCCTCCCAAGCCCGGTCCAATAATAAACCCAAAGCCGATGGACATCCCTACTAAGCCCATCCCTCTAGTACGTTGCTCATCGGTCGTTATATCAGACACATAAGCAACTGCACAAGCGATTACGGCTCCTGAGAATAGACCACCCATAAACCGAGATGCGTACATTAACCAGAGATGATCAAGAGCGAAGGTGAATACAACGAAGCTGGCACAGAAGCCTAGCAGACCGATCAGGATAACCGGTCGTCGCCCCCACCTATCTGAGATTGCCCCCCATATAGGAGACATAATAAAGGATGCAGCAGAATATATGGCAAGCATCATATTCAGATGAAAGTGTGTCACTAAAGGCAAATCCGGCATGATTGGAATGATGATACCGAAGCCAATGAATGTAGTCGTAAGCATAATAGCAATCATTGTTAGTTGTTTTTTATACATATATGTACGCTCCCAAGAATCTGCATGATGAATCGAATTTTATCGTACCACAAGTTTTTCTACTTTCTTATCAACGGAAATGACAA
>DFXU01000021.1 GCA_002383285.1 Caryophanales bacterium UBA4100 | reverse complement strand
GAATGAGGGTGTTAAAACCAAGCGTTTCTGGTTATTATGGGTTATGATGTTTATTAATATTTCCTCTGGAATTATGCTCATATCTGTTGCTTCACCAATGGCACAGGAGAAGGTTGGAATGACGGCTGCGGCTGCGGCTGCATTGGTCGGTATAATGGGATTCTTTAACGGAGCTGGGCGAATTGGCTGGGCATCGTTATCCGATTATATTGGACGAGGCAATATATTCATTATGTTCTTCTCAGTCCAGCTTGTTCTATTCTTATTACTTCCAAGCATATCCAATGTATTGATATTCTCCATCTTCATTTATATCATTCTTACGATGTATGGCGGCGGTTTCGCTTCATTGCCTGCATTCATAGGAGATTTGTTCGGTACCAAGCAGCTAGGAGCCATTCATGGTTACCTGCTAACAGCATGGTCATGCGCAGGGGTTGCTGGACCCATGGCAGTTGCAGCTATTCGGGATGCAACCAACAGCTATAACGCGACATTCTATGTATTCGCTATATTGCTTGTTGTAGCGCTTTTGTCCTCAATACTAATGAAGTTCAATATTCAAAGCATTCAGAAACAAGCGGAGTCAGTTAAGCCGCCTAAGGGCGCTGTACCTTTTCTGAAAGAGGAACGGAGCGTATAAGATCATGAACACGACCGCAGCGACAGCCTCCATAGAGAGAATGTACCAAGGCCAGGGGCCGAGGACGTCGATGAGAGAGGGCTCGTTCGGTTTACGCATGATGAATAAATAATTCCCATCGGTTAGTAAATTAATGAGTGCAATGGGAACCATCAGTAGGTTCAAATACATGAGAGTCTTACCGATGGAACGCAGCTTAGGACGGAAGTCATAAATCCATACCATGAACAAGCAAGAGATAATAATTCCGCCATGCGCTATGAAAAAATAGTAATAAGTAAAGTGTGGAAATCCAGATAATATCGCTGCCGGCGTTAATAATGCTTGGAGTGCTCCACCAATACCTGCAAAATAGTTAAATTCGAATAATGCATAACTTTTTGTTATAAGCATAACCATGCATAAGATAAGAGTTAAGCTGCAAAGGTGCAGAGGTAAGGTGTGTGAGATATCCCAGTGATCTGAGGTTCCATACCATATGTTCAATAGAATATCCATTAACAGCAATAAGCCGACTAGACCATAACGGTAGAGATCGGCTTTTTTCTGCCGTCTAATCGGTTTTCGAAGGAGGAAGAGAAGGATACAAGCTGAGGCAATGACTAATAATGCAACCCAATGAGACATCGAATAAAAAATAAAGGGTAGCAGCTGATCATCATAACGGAAGTAATGCTCCATATCGTGCACGCCCCTAAAGATAATTATAAATAAATTCCCCGCAAAACACAGGAATTCCTTCATTGCAGGAAATATTAAACAGTGGTAGAGTGAAACGTATGTTCTAATAATTCATATGTATCGGCGGTGTTAGCATGGCATTTATTATGCGCATGAATTGGTTTTTTAAGCTTCGCTGGAAATCTTATACGGTGGCCATTATTGCGATGATTGCGGATTTTTCAATTGTATTAATTCCACCACTTATCATGGGAGACCTCGTAGATATGATCAATGAAGGAACGCTCACAAGAGAGCTACTTAATTACAACGTGTTACTGTTGTTGGGTATTGCTGTTACTGCTTATGCAATTGTGCTTACATGGGTGAATATTCTCTTCCGAAATGCGATGTTGGCTGAGTTGATGATGCGTTCGAAGATCATTCGTCATCTCATATTAATGACACCGAGCTTCTTCCAACGCAACAGTCGTGGAGATTTGATGGCTCAAGCTACCAATGATATTAGAGCAGTTAATTTCGCTGCAGGGTTCGGAATTATGACATTAGTGCATACAGTCGTAGGCTGTATTCTTGTTATCACGATGATGATCATCTTCGTTGACTACAGATTGATGCTTGCAGCATTAATTCCGATGCCCTTCTTAGCACTGGCAATTCGCAAGCTTGGCATGGCAATGCGCAATCGGTTTGTAGATGCGCAACGAGCCTTCGGAGCATTGAATGATCAGACATTAGAATCGATATCAGGAATAAGAGTGATTCGCTCTTATGTACAAGAGAGCTATGATGTCGAGGCGTTCAATAAGGTTGCTGAGGATACGATGCGTAAGAACGTTAGAGTATCCGTCATTCATGCCTCGTTCCATCCTGTTATCTCCTTACTGGTTGGTCTAAGCTTCTCTATTGGCTTAGGCGTTGGATCGTACATGATGTACTTAGAAATTATTACTCTTGGCCAATTAGTTAAATTTAATATTTACTTGGGAATGCTGATCTGGCCGATGATTGCTTTCGGTGAGTTTATGAATGTAATGCAACGGGGCAGCGCTTCTGCAGATCGAATTAACTCTACATTAATTCAGCAGTCAGACGTTGTTGATGCTGCTTCGCCAGTATCTTCTGTGATACCTGATCGAATAAGCTTTAATCACATGAGCTTCCGTTATCCAGGTGCATCGGTGGATAGCTTGTCAGATATCGAAGTATACATAGATAGAGGTCAGACACTTGGTGTTGTTGGTCGAACGGGTAGTGGGAAATCTACCTTGCTGAAGCAATTACTCCGCCAATATCCAATTAATAGAGATTCAGTACTCATAGGTGGAGTGTCCATAGATCAGATAGCATTGAATCAGATTAATGAATGGATGGGCTATGTTCCACAGGAATATCTGCTGTTATCAAAGTCCATTCGAGACAATATTCGATTAGGAAAACTTGAAGCGACAGCTGAAGAAGTGGATCATGCAGTTCGTATGGCTTCCTTATCAAGGGACATTGAACAGATGAAGGATGGATTGGGAACGATGATAGGTGAGAATGGGCTTATGCTGTCAGGTGGACAGAAGCAACGAGTAGGTATAGCAAGAGCCTTATTAGTTGATCCAGAGATTCTTATTCTTGACGATGCATTATCTGCAGTTGACGCTAGAACAGAGAGTGCCATCCTGCACAACATTCGTAATGAGCGTGGTGGTCGAACAACGATCATTGCTACACACCGATTGTCTGCGGTCAGTCACGCAGACTGGATTATTGTCTTGGATGATGGTCGGATTGTGGAGGAAGGTACGCATGATCAGCTTATGTTCTTAGGTGGCTGGTATATGGAGCAATATGAACGTCAACAGATCGAGGCTTCATTGCTATAGGAGGAATTTAAATATGGAACAGAGCCAAGAAATAATAATGGATAAGATCATTAGTGTGAATAAAGGAACAATCAGGCGATTATTTCATTATGCACTCCAATTCAAATTTCGTATTATTGCAGCAATATTAATTCTTATTATGGCGGTCGGTACTGAGCTATTAGGGCCAATCATTACGATGACGGTTATTGATGACCATCTTTCACTCATTGGTACAGATGCTTTCGAATTAAGTCCGATTTTTAAACTCATTGGTTTATATGTAGGAATACTGATAGGAGCAGCAATCCTTCACTTCGTGCAGTCCTTATTATTACAAACGACAGCACTTCGTATCATCAAGAGAATGCGGATGGATATTATGAATCACCTGCAGAGAGTTCCAGTTAAGTACTTTGACAACACACCTGTTGGTGCATTAGTTAATCGGGTTGCCAATGATACGGAATCCATTCGTGATCTCTATATGAGCTTTATGGCAACATTTGTTGTAAGCCTAGTCCAGATCACAGGGATTTTCATTTATCTCTTTATTCTAAATCCATTTATGGCGAGTATATGCCTAGTTTTAATCCCTTTTTATGCTGGTATTGTTTACTGTCTCCTGAGGTTCTCTAATAAGTACTGGGTAGCAATGAGAGCGCGGATAAGTGAGATGAATGCCATGTTGAGTGAGACTATTGTTGTAATGCCAGTACTCCGACTGTTCCGAAGGGAGAAGGAAACGGTCCGAGAATTTGAAGAGTTGAACCATACGTGGTTTGTGAATAACGTGAAGCAACTTAAACTCAATTCGATGGTCTCTCGAAACCTAATCGGTTTATCTGGCGCATTGATGACAGCATTCGTCATCTATTACTTTGGCGGTCAATCTCTTGAGATGTCGATTAAGCTTGGCATGTTATATGCGTTCTTAGACTTCCTAGGCCGTCTATTCCATCCGGTTATCGGTATCTTCGATCAGCTGGTTAATGCTCAGCGGGCTTTCGTATCCGCGGAGCGAGTATTCGAGCTTATGGATGAGCCTGGGCGGGAGGTAATGGAGGCTGAGAACGAACAGTTTGTGCGACCGAAGGGTACTGTGAAATTCGAGGATATCTGGTTCGCCTATAATGAAGAAGAATATGTATTGAAGGGTTTGAATTTCGAGGCTAAGCAAGGTCAGACGGTGGCGTTAGTTGGGCATACTGGCTCTGGGAAGAGCTCAATTATGAATCTGCTGCTTGGTTTCTATGAGACACAGAAGGGCAAGATTACGATTGACGATCACGACATTCGTACGATCCCTAAGCAAGCGCTGCGTAAGCATATGGCTGTTGTTCTGCAGGATCCATTCCTGTTCGCTGGAGATATCAAATTTAATGTTAGTTTATATAATAAGTCCATTGGATCAGACCAAGTAAAGCAAGCATTGCAGGATGTAGGTGCGGATACCTTCGTGAATCGACTACCCGCTGGAATAGACGAGCCAGTTATTGAACGTGGGAGCACACTATCTGCAGGTCAGCGACAGCTTATTACATTCGCTAGAGCGCTGGCGTTTAATCCATCTATTCTTATCTTAGATGAAGCAACAGCGTCTGTTGATAGCGAGACGGAGGGACTCATCCAGAATGCACTGAAGGTCCTAAGCGAAGGGAGAACGACCTTCGTCATTGCTCATCGGTTATCAACGATTCGCGAAGCAGACCAGATACTGGTCCTTCACAAGGGAGAGATTGTAGAGCGTGGAAACCATGACCAATTAATGCAAGCCCAGGGCCGTTACTTCAAGATGTATGAATTGCAGAAGGGTGCATAACGCCCGCTTTTTGAAATCGTGATATTACCGCATATTGAATTTAGAAGAACACGACTGCAACTGCAGTGGAACCTCATATCCATTCCCGCACAGAACACGACAGTATGGATTAACACATTAAAGTGCCGTTCGGTGATCCTTCCGAACGGTTTTTCATAAATTAATCTGGTGAATCACATAGTAGCGAAACCGCTAGCGCAGTAGTGCATCGTAAACATACAAATTTATGATTAAAGCCAATATCTTGGTGAATAACGCTAGATTCAGCGCAATAGCTCCACACGGACTGCGCTACAGCGCCAAAACTGGCGCTCTTGGGTGAAATTAGGGATTTCAGCCCGATTAAGCGAAATTGTAATGTATATAAACGCAACTCTTAGCGCTAATTCGTTGTAGCTAGCTAATTCGTTGTAGCTAGCTGATTTGGTGTTTAATGGGAAGCGAGCCCCTAGTGGCGTGAATGAATAGCTAATTACTATTGGCTTCGATTAGGCGATTGATCAGAAATCATAATTAGGATATATATAGGGTGAATCCGGTGCTTCAATAGATTGTATGGATTCTGGTTTGAATACCATGATCTTATTCCCATCGTATATGGTTGTATCAATCTGTCCGCGGACCTTAATCCAAGAATCGTTGACATAATTTATCGCATTCGTATCCTCAATAAGTACTCCGTATGGAAGTGCATCTGCTGAGCAGCAGTCCATAGCGAACCGGCCAACGACAAACTGGTTCTGTGTCATATTCGGCTCGCGATAGACAAATCCGCTTATTTCAACAGTTTTACCAACAAAGCTATCGAGGAATAGATCAATGGCTGTGAGAATTTCCATGAAAATCTCATCCTTAACCACTATTACATCATCCTGGTATATTTGCTTAGAAAGCCGGGCGAAGTCCTCATTATACTCATCGGTTATGAATAATGCATTCAATTGTTCATCTGTTAATGCAGTGTCAACATTAGGTTGATCGGAGGATGGGGGTTCAACAATGACTGACTTCTCAGGGGGGTTAGCTTCTTGTTGAACCTTTATTGTCCTACTCGTCGAAGAAGCGCTCAGATTCATGCCTTTCTTCGATGCGAGTGCTGTACCCATTGTAGCACTCGGTAGTAGAAAGCCGAGAAGTAAAGGGAATATAAATAGACTATAAATCATGATGTGTTTCCACACCGATCCAGTAGGTATATGATCACAATCGCAATCTACGGATGAATGATTACGTAAATAACGATAGGCAGCGTACATCTGGTACGTGCCGATGATGTAAAACCCAATAGCAGAGAGCTTGACCAATATCAGCATCCGAGGAGCAATATATAGATTTATGCTGCCACTCTTTATCAGGTATGTAATCAAGATGGAGAAGCTTAGCACGATTAAGGACCTGATCATATAATGAAAGCCTAGTGAACGATTGGTTAACTCCATAGTAACAACACCTTTCTTACAAGAATAGAATCCGTTCAAGAATGAGTGAAGCAGCTAGAACGGTAATGAAGATTAACAAGGATAGCATAACTACAAATCTCTTCTTGAAGATAGCAAGGAGCATTAATGTGCCCTTGAAATCGAGCATTGGGCCAAATACGAGAAAGGATAGCAATGAGCCAGCAGAGAATGTAGCGGCGAAGGAAGAAGCGACGAATGCATCAGATGTGGAGC
The DNA here is from genome assembly GCA_002383285.1 of Caryophanales bacterium UBA4100. Lineage (GTDB taxonomy): Bacteria > Bacillota > Bacilli > Paenibacillales > UBA4045 > UBA4045. The sequence continues at coordinate 11,504 of DFXU01000021.1, read as the reverse complement.
ATAATGATATGATATATGCGAATGCCATCATGAAGAAATGAGAGCTGAAATCTCCTGCAGCGCCTACAGATACGAGCCATTCTCTGGACATCATGGTCTGTACTAATGCAGCTAGGAAGGCGCCGAACACTAAATACTTACCCATCTCGAAAAATTCATCAGACGAATGCTTGAGTACGGTATTCCATTTGCCTCCATGGTGATGATGCTCTTCGTGGTTATGATTACGTGAGTCTGTATGATCATGTGAATGCGAATGTGATTGTGAGTGATCATGCGAATGTGAATGTGTTTGCTGATGATTATGTGAATGTGAATGTGATTGCGAATGATTATGCGAATGTGAATGTTCTTGCCCACCATCTCGGAGTGGGTTGCTTCGGACAAAACGATATACAATCAAACCAATAAATACTGCACAGAAGAAGGCTAGACCCATTCTGGAATAAGTGATTTCCGGGCGAGAACGGAATGCCATGAAGGTAGAGGCGAACACGATAGGATTGAGTATTGGTCCCGCGACAATGAAAACCACAGCGATATAGAGGGGCATGCCTTTGCGAATCAGTCTTCGCATTACAGGTATCATACCACATTCACAGATTGGGAAGATGATTCCAATGACACATGCATATAACACCCCAAGAAGAGGATTCCGGGGAACGAGGCGTTGGATTAGCTGCTCAGGTACGAATGTTTGCAGCAATGCAGATATAAGAACACCGATTAGAATGAAAGGAAAGGCTTCTAGTATAATGCTGATGAACATGATTTTAAAGCTTTGTATATTCGTGCCAACGATAATGCTGCTCAGATCAGGAAGATTTCGATTTGTCAAAATTAGATATACATAGACTATACAGATGAGAGTAACAATATGTAAACTCCAACGGGAAACGTAAGATAGCATAATAACCTCCTAGAATTTTATTTACCTATTGCTATTCAGAGTATTGATAGTGGAGAAAGCCTCACCCTAATCCTATCTCTTATTCTCCATCTCTATCTTATGCGGTTATCTGGACGAGTAGGACTACAAGATGAAGTATATATTAATTTAGCATATACAAAGGACCCATACCAGATAGTTTGGTAGGGTCCTCTGAAACTAGAGTATAGTAACATTAATCTGACGCTCTTGATCCGAGTTTAGCAGCTTGATCATGCGTACTTCAAGAATTCCATCCTTGTATGAGGAACGAATGCCATTCCTCTTCACCTCACATGGCAATCGGACCTTCTTCTCAACTTTGTCAGGAAAGCCCTCGATTCGAATAGAAGCAGCACCAGCATACACCCTCAACAGCTCAGGATTGAGGGAATTGGGAAGCTTGATATGGACAATAATCGATTTGTGTGTTTCATATAAGGTATGTTCATAAAGCTCCTTTTCCTGAGTAGTTGTAGATTGGTTCTGGGTAGCTTCTTGAATGATGCGCTCTAACCATTCGGGGTTCATTGCTGCAGACGGGGATATTCCTGAGAAGGGAAATCCTTTGTTGAATAATTGCTCCATCGATGCCCAGGGATCTGTCACTTGCTTTTGGCTCTTGGCTTTCACGATTCACCTCCGAACATATGACTACTCGATAATATATGTAAGAAGGCATAAATTCGATTACGAATTATGAGTTGTACATGATATAATTTGGGTATGTCCATTAGCACAATATTCCAGTCGGAGGGGAGATAAGGAATGAAGCAACCATTGGTCTCGGTTATTATTCCAACCTATCATCGATTACAAGCATTGTCTGAATTACTTGAGGCTCTGTATAGGCAGACATTCAAGAATTTACAAGTCATTATAGTGAATGATGGTGGACCCTCGGTTGCAGCAGTTGTGGAGTTGTATCCTGAACTAGATTGTACATATATCGACTTAGAAGTCAACAAGATGCATGTTCATGCTAGGAATGTGGGACTAGAGGTGGCGACGGGAGATTACATTATGCTATGTGATGATGATGATCTTATTGTACCTAGTCATATTGAACGTATGGTAAATGAGCTTGGAGATAACGACTTAGTATATTCTGACGCTGAGATAGTAGAATATACGACTCGTGAACATAGCGGAGCGCGGATACCAGTTTCCCGTCAACTGTTTGCTTATGATAATAGTCTGGAAGGAATGCGCAAATTCTCTACCTTCATTCCTTCAGGCTGTTTATATCGACGAGCTATACATCATACAATTGGACCCTTTGATGAAGCAGTTCACAATTATTGGGATTGGGACTTCTATTTACGTGTGGTAGAGCAATTCAGTGTTAGAAGGGTGCCTGTAGCTGGCGTATTGTATGCATTCTCTCCATCCGGAGGGAATAAGTCGGCGAATCTGGTGAATATGCGACCTTACCTTGATCAATTATCCGCCAAGCATGATCTGGGTTGGCTGCCTACGAAGAACTTTTACCTGTTGCTTCAAGAGCCCGATGTTATGAGCAGGAAGGTGGAAAGTGAGATAGTATGGGATGGAAAGGAAACCATTTCACGTCAAAAATAATAAACGATATAAGATATCGGTAGCTTAGCCAGCTAAGAATGTGAAATCATCACATGTGCCGATACCGCTTACCTTAGGTGATGGAATAATTTTTCGATCACAGGTACCTTGGATCATATCATCACCTATACAGAAGAATAGACAGTTATAACAGCTCTTATTAATATGAGAGGCTGTTGACTTATAAGTGTTAGTTCTAGCTTCATAATCGTTGATGATCTTATTCATCTGCTTTTCGAAAGGAATAGCTCTTCGTTCTATTTTTTCGGACATTAAATCTCACCTCATGTTGACTATATTTATTGATAATATTACCGCCAGAATAGTCTGAATTTCATAATACTATAGTCCAACATTATGGATGTGAAGCATTTAATTCTTTAATTGTTGTTGACAAATCTGATTTTGATTTTCACCTACAATATTCAAGTTACTAGAATTGATATATAATGTAAATTAAGGGGTGGTTATTTATGCATTTTATTCTATTTACATTGTTCTCATCTATTGAGGTTATAGCCATGTTTGCGATCATGTTCGCATTGTTTAGGTTTGAGTATCCCTTCTATCATGCAAATGTATTATTTATTGCACTTATGATGAGCTTTGTATCTTTTTCATTACGTTACGGACTTGATTTAACGAATTATTCAACATTAATTCATTTTTTATTATTAATATTTTTCTTCTCATTGTTATACCGTCAGCATATTTTCTATTCGGCCATAGCAGTTACAATTTCATTTGTAATTTATGGGCTAATTCAACTGGTTATTATCGGTGGATTAGTCTTGTTTAATGTGATGAATAGCTCGGATATTGAGAGAGCATTTTCCATCCAGGGTATGGCCATTCAATCGATAAGTGTGACGGTAGCGATGCTATTATATTTAGGTATTAAACGGTATAACAAAGGATTCTCATTCCTTCCACATACGAATCGAATATCCATTCAGTGGACCTCAATTAATACTAGTATTCTCGTGTTAATCGTCTTTTCAATAGGATTAATTGGGTTTATGTATTATTACTTCAATATTAACAACTATAGTGGATACTACTTACTTTCAAGTATCCTATTATTCTTACTCGTATATTTATTATACCTATCAATGAGAAAGGACAAGACGCTATGAATGTGCTGGATACATTAGCAAACCGTATTGCTATTTCCATTAAGAAAGCTAATCCAGAGCAAACCCATAGCGTTGAAGTGTTAACATTTGCACTGATCCTGCTAATCAACGGGCTAACCTCGTTTGCAATTGCTCTCTTTGTTGGAGCATTAGCAGGAAAATTATTATTAACAGCACTAGGTATTATGGGTTTTGTATTACTACGTTTTTGTTCTGGTGGCTTTCACTTCCAATCCTCGATAACCTGCACAATCGTATCAAGTGCAATCTTTATTGTAATTCCACATATTCCTCTTAATGATACATGGGGACTAGTTATTACAATATTGAGTTTGATCTTAATCCTCATCTATGCACCTGCCCGCATTGAACAGCATTCCAATATTCCTAAGAAGTACTATCCATTGCTCAAAAGTATTGCGTTTGTCCTAGTTAGTATGAACTTTGTCATTCAACTGCCTGTTCTTACTATCGCTTTTTTTGGACAAGCAGTATTACTAATTCATCTAAAGGGGGAGGAGGAGATAGCATGAAAAAACGATTAGCCTTTTTCTCATCTGTCGTCTTAGGTATTATCGCTGTGACTTTCGTTAATGTAGCTTCAATTTGGAATATTCATAGCCCAAAAGTACCTGCAGAGTTAAGAAAAGTTAACCCTTGATTTACTGGAATATAATTGATACCATGGTAGAATATGAGCGTTCGGTAAAGGGGGATGTATGATGACCCGTGAGATACTTTGTGGTAAGAAGGAGAAGGGATTAATCACTGGATGCTTTATTAACTTCGATGATATTTACCGAATTTCTAAAGAATCCAAAGAAACCGTCTTCTACACAAAAAACGGGGATGTTTATTATGATATATCCACCCTTGCCGACTACCATGATTGTTTAAAGAGCGAGGGCTTTGATTTTATTGATCGTTCTGAGCTAGTACGAATAGATAAGATTATTGAGGTTGATGCGAGGATAACAGCACAGAGAGTGACCTTCGAGGGTGGCCATCTTGGGGCCAATGTCGCCGTCGCGTATATAAAGAAGGTTATGAATATTCCCGGAGTTAAAGTAATAGAAAGTGCTAAATCCTCGATTCGCAGCTTAATTACCCGCAGCAAGTAGCAGTAAATTCCCTAATCCTCATCAGTGTTATGAAAATCCAAAAGTTTTTAAATCAAGTAATACCTAAGTAATAATTATTCTTTGATTATGAAATTTAATCAGGAAGATAAAAAATAATAAATTGCTATACAAATAGTGTGGTGTTAAAATAATCGAATGAAGCACCCCTAGCTTACTTGCGCATAATTATACGTTTTCATGTAATTTTCTGCGTTGAAGTAAAGATACTTAACATCACTTTGTGTTATAATGGTTGTTCACAGCGAGTTCTCACCGCAGCAGCGGAAACTAGTATAGAAAGGTTGCACAGGATGAAACGACAATTAGGAATACCACCCAAACAGGGTCTGTACGACCCGCGATTTGAACGTGACGCATGCGGTATTGGTTTTGTAGCGAATATTAAGGGGAAGAAGTCCAATGAGATTGTTCGCCAAGCGCTGACGATTCTGACAAATCTCGATCACCGTGGTGGTCAAGGTAGTGAGACGAATACTGGCGATGGTGCTGGTATTCTTATTCAGCTTCCACATAAGTTTTTCGTTAAGGAGTGCTTAAAGAAGAATTTACAATTACCAAAGCCGGGCTATTACGGTGTTGGTATGATTTTCTTTACGCCAGATCCAATCGTTCGAAAGAAGCATGAAGCAATCATAGAATCGATTATTAAAGAAGAAGGCCAATCGCTGATTGGCTGGAGAACAGCACCAACTGATAATACATTGCTTGGCGACAGCGCCAAGTCAGTAGAGCCGTTCATCCGTCAAGTTTTTGTTGAGCGTGCAAGCAGCCTGAAGGATGAGCTTGCCTTCGAACGCAAGTTATTCATTATACGTAAACGTGCTGAACAAGCCATTCGTTACGCTGAAGGTATGGAGGGTGGGGAGTACTTCTACTTCACTAGCATGTCTGCTCGGACGATTGTATATAAAGGTATGTTAACTACAGACCAGATGGATACCTTCTACTTAGACCTTCGTGATCCTGCGATGGAATCTGCACTAGCGATGGTTCATTCGCGATTCAGTACGAATACATTCCCGAGCTGGGAACGAGCACACCCTAACCGCTATCTAATTCACAATGGTGAAATTAATACTTTACGTGGTAATGAGAACTGGATGCATGCTCGGCAGTCGGTCGTTGAATCGGATGCGTTCGGCCCAGAGTTGAACAAAGTATTGCCTGTTATCGACCCGGATGGTAGTGATTCATCCAAATTTGATAATGTTCTAGAGTTCCTTATTCTCTCTGGTCGTTCATTGCCGCATGTAGCGATGATGATGATCCCTGAGCCTTGGGCGAACCATGAATCTATGGATCCTGTGAAGAAAGCATTCTATGAATATCATAGCTGTATTATGGAGCCATGGGATGGTCCTGCTGCAATGGCATTCTCGGATGGTTTCCGGATTGCTGCGGTGCTTGACCGTAATGGATTACGTCCGGCAAGATATTATGTGACGAAGAACGATTTAATTGTAATGGCTTCGGAAGTAGGGGTATTGGATATTCCACCGGAAGATATTATATTGAAGGATCGACTGCGTCCAGGCCGTATTCTGCTTGTTGATACGGAGCAAGGTCGTATTATATCCGATGATGAAGTCAAGATGCAGATTGCATCAGAGCAGCCTTATGCCGAATGGATCGAAGAGCATCTTGTCAGCTTAGAGGATCTTGAGGATGCACCTCAGGTGCCAGCAGCGAATTTAGATACGATCTTACCACGTCAACGTGCGTTCGGTTATACGTTCGAGGACAAAGTGAAGGTATTGAGTCCGATGGCTGGCCAAGGTGTTGAAGCGATTGGATCGATGGGAATTGATACTCCGCTCGCCATACTCTCAGAAAGACCACAAATTCTATATAACTACTTCAAGCAGCTATTCGCACAAGTAACGAATCCACCAATTGATGCGTTGCGAGAAGAGATTATTACGGCTACAGGTACGACAATTGGTGCTGAAGGTAACTTGTTGAGCCCGACACCAGAAAGCTGCCACTTGATTCGACTAAAGTCACCAATCATAACTACAGCTGAGCTTGCGAAGCTGCGACATACGAAGCGTGAGGGCTTTAAATCTGCTGATCTACCAATTGTGTACCCGGTTGCTAAGGGCGGCAAGGGCTTAGAGCATGCGATAGAAGGATTGTTCAAGGCAGCAGATCAGGCTATTAAGGCTGGCTCTGTTCTACTAGTGCTCACTGACCGTAGTGTGAACGAGAAGGAAGCGGCAATTCCTGCGCTTCTTGCAGTAGCAGCGCTCCATCATCACCTAATCCGCCAAGGTACACGCACGAAGGTTAGTCTTCTACTGGAATCTGGTGAGCCGCGTGAGGTGCATCATTTTGCCTTATTGATTGGTTATGGAGTTAGTGCAATTAACCCTTATCTCGCATTCGAGACAATCGAAGAGATGATTCAAGAAAATCTGTTAACGAATATTGAAGTGGATAAAGCGATATACAACTATGTTAAATCAGCTACAAAGGGCGTACTAAAGGTATTGTCCAAGATGGGTATATCGACCATTCAGAGCTACCGTGGTGCCCAGATTTTCGAGGCTGTTGGCTTGAATAAGGATTTCATTGATCGTTATTTCACATGGACACCTTCACAGGTTAACGGGATTGGCATAGATGGTGTCGCTAACGAAACGGCGGCTAGACATATTGCAGGTTTCTCTCTTCAAGAGGGTAAGGACTCAACGTTAGCAGCAGGTGGAGAATATAACTGGCGTAAGGATGGAGAGTACCATCTCTACAATCCACAGACCATTCATTCTCTTCAACAAGCATGTCGTACGGCGGATTATAAGTTATTCAAAACGTTTAGTGGACTTATTAATGATCAGGATAAGCAGAATAAGACACTACGTGGTCTACTTGAATTTAAGGCTGGACGAGAAGCTATTCCGATTGAAGAGGTAGAATCCATTGAGGCAATCACTCGTCGCTTCAAGAGCGGTGCTATGTCCTATGGCTCTATTAGTAAAGAAGCACACGAGAGTGTTGCGATTGCGATGAATCGTATAGGTGGTAAGAGTAATACAGGTGAGGGTGGAGAGGATCCAGACCGATTCACGCCTGATGAGAATGGCGATCTTCGCAGAAGTGCGATTAAACAGGTTGCTTCTGGTAGATTTGGCGTTACTAGTAATTATCTAGTTAATGCTGATGAAATTCAGATCAAGATGGCGCAGGGTGCTAAGCCAGGTGAAGGCGGTCAGCTGCCAGGCCTTAAGGTTTACCCATGGATCGCTGAAGTTCGTGGATCCACACCGGGTGTTGGATTAATATCTCCGCCACCGCATCACGATATTTATTCAATTGAGGATCTTGCGGAGCTTATTCATGATTTGAAGAATGCGAATCCTCGTGCTCGTATTAATGTAAAGCTAGTTTCAGAGATTGGCGTAGGTACAATTGCCGCAGGTGTTGCTAAAGGTCGCGCCGATGTTGTTCTGATTAGTGGTTATGATGGCGGTACAGGAGCTTCTCCGCGTACCAGTATCAAGCACGCAGGTATGCCGTGGGAATTAGGCTTAGCTGAGACTCACCAGACGCTTCTACTTAATAACCTTCGGGATCGCATTGTAGTTGAGACTGACGGTAAGCTGATGACCGGTCGAGATGTAGTCATTGCTACATTGCTAGGCGCAGAGGAGTATGGCTTTGCGACAGCGCCTCTAGTCGTTCTTGGTTGTGTAATGATGCGTGTATGTCATCAAGATACATGCCCTGTGGGTATTGCAACTCAGAATCCGGAGCTTCGTAAGAAATTCGGCGGTGATCCAGCACATGTTGTTAACTTTATGCAATTCATCGCACAGGAAATTCGCGAGGTTATGGCTGAGCTAGGCTTCAGGACGATCAATGAAATGGTTGGACGTTCTGATATCTTAGAGGCTAAACAAGCGGTTGCTCATTGGAAGGCTCAAGGTGTTGATATTACACCATTATTGTATCAGCCTGATGTTCCTGCAAGTGTTGGTCGTTATTGTGACAAGGAGCAGGATCACGGCTTAAAGCGATCGTTAGATCAGCAGGAATTGTTGCAAATTTGCGAGCCTGCCTTGGAGCGTAAAGAAGCTGTTCATGCCGTTCTGCCAATTCGTAATATCAATCGTGTTGTTGGTACTATTCTGGGCAGCGAAATCACACGTCGTTATGGCGCTGAAGGCTTACCAGATGGAACGATTCGATTGCACTTCCGTGGATCAGCAGGTCAGAGCTTCGGCGCATTCGTACCGAAGGGGGTTACGTTATCGCTTGAGGGTGATGCGAATGATTACTTCGGCAAGGGATTATCCGGAGGACGTATCGTTGTGTATCCGAATGAGAAGGCGACCTTCGTACCTGAAGAGAATGTAATTATCGGAAACGTTGCTTTCTATGGTGCAACCTCTGGCGAGGCTTATATCCATGGTGTAGCCGGAGAGCGATTCTGTGTTCGTAACAGTGGAGTTCGCGCGGTTGTAGAAGGTGTTGGCGATCATGGCTGTGAGTATATGACAGGTGGTCGTGTAGTTATTCTAGGTCCGATAGGTCGTAACTTTGCTGCTGGTATGTCCGGTGGTGTCGCATACTTACTCGTACCAGATGAAGAGTGGTTCAACAAAGAAGTCAACAAAGAGATGGTTAGTATAGAGCGTCTTGAAGACGAGGCAGAGATGGAAGAAGTTAGAGGAATGATCCGCCGTCATGTCAAATATACGAGCAGTGAACACGCTCAGCGTATTCTTAATCATTGGGACGACAATGTGGAGAAATTCATTAAGGTCATTCCTAAGGATTACAAACGAATGCTAGAACAGATTGAAATCGCCAAATCGTCTGGATTGGTCGGCGATGCAGCATTGCTGGAAGCTTTCCAAGCGAATATGCGCGATGTATCTCGGGTCAGCGGTAACTAACGAACAACGAATAACTAGTTGCGGTTTTCAGAACAAAATATAGACGGTTTAGCTATTTTTGTTCTGAAATTATCGCAAGTTATTATTCGCTTGTTCCAGATCATAATAAGAAGGAGGGCTCACCATGGGAAAACCAACTGGATTTATGGAATACACGCGTGAGCTTCCCGGCGACCGCGATCCGCTTACGCGCATCAAAGACTGGGAAGAGTTTCACTTTCATTTGAAAGAAGAAGAGCTACGCCTACAAGGCGCTCGTTGTATGGATTGTGGGATACCATATTGTCATACGGGTCTAATGATCAATGGTATGGCGGCAGGCTGTCCGGTTAACAATCTTATTCCAGAATGGAACGACTTAGTCTATCGTGGTTTATGGAGAGAAGCGTTAGATCGACTTCACAAAACGAACAATTTCCCCGAATTTACGGGGAGGGTTTGTCCAGCACCTTGCGAAGGCTCATGTACAGTAGGTCTTAATGGAGATCCCGTTACGATTAAGGGCATTGAGCAACAAATTATTGATAAGGGCTTTAGCGAGGGCTGGGTATTGCCAGAGCCTCCACTAACACGCACTGGAAAACGTGTTGCAATCGTTGGTTCAGGGCCTGCTGGTTTAGCTGCAGCAGCTCAATTGAATAAAGCAGGTCACGATGTGACAGTATATGAACGTGCGGATCGTGTCGGAGGCCTACTCATGTATGGCATCCCGAACATGAAGCTGGATAAGCAGAAGGTAGTTCAACGTCGTGTTGATTTGTTAGCTGCTGAAGGGGTTAAATTCGTAACGAATACAGAGATCGGTAAAGATAAGCCTGCTAATACGTTAATGGCTGAGAATGATGCTGTTGTTCTAGCTGGTGGTGCCACCAAGCCGCGTGATCTTCCTATCGAAGGTCGTGACCTTAAGGGTGTTCACTTCGCAATGGAATTCTTAAAGGCTAATACGAAGAGCCTGCTTGATTCCAACCATAAGGATGGCGGTTATATTAATGCTGAAGGCAAAGATGTAATCGTAATTGGTGGCGGAGACACAGGTACAGACTGTGTGGGTACGTCATTGCGTCATAAATGTAATAGTGTTACACAATTCGAGATCATGGCTCAGCCTTCCATTGGACGCGCTGCGAACAATCCATGGCCTCAATTCCCTCGGGTTTACAAGCTTGATTATGGTCAAGAGGAAGCCAAAGCAATGTACGGTAGTGATCCTCGTGTGTACACAATCGTGACGAAGAAATTCGTAGGCGATGAGAATGGACATATCAAGGAGTTGCATACCGTAGAAGTGGAATGGAAGAAGGACGATAATGGTCGCTTCGGTCCAGTCGAAATCGCTGGAACGGAGAAGGTTTGGCCAGCTCAATTAGTCCTGCTTGCAATGGGCTTCTTAGGGCCAGAAGAAACAGTCCTAGCTGACTTGAATGTAGAGCGTGACGAACGCTCGAATGCCAAAGCAGCAGAAGGTCAGTACACAACAAGCGTCAAGGGTGTATTCGCTGCAGGCGACATGCGCAGAGGCCAAAGCTTGGTCGTATGGGCCATTAACGAAGGACGCGGAGCCGCTCGTGAAGTGGATCGCTACCTGATGGGGCATACGAATTTACCATAAAGCATTCTATATTAAGTATCCTAAGGACCACTTCTGAAAAAGGAGTGGTCCTTTATTTATATACTACGACAGCAAGATTAACATACAACTCTATATAGGAGCATGATATGTTGCTTTTCATTTTCTTTTTTGAGGTTTAAAAACATAGGGATTAAACAATATAACATTGAGAAACATTGGAATGAGAATAAAGAATAGCTTCAAGCG
>DFXU01000032.1 GCA_002383285.1 Caryophanales bacterium UBA4100 | reverse complement strand
TTTTTGGAGCAGAAGCAAATCGTAGAATTTTTAACGTCTTTATCTGCATATAAATCCTCCATTGCCAGAATATCCGTCGTCGGGCTGAATGGAAAAATATTCTTTAAGGGTGACCCATATCTAGACCAAACGAATTTGAATCATCCGTTGTTAGATCAGATATTGTCTGCTTCAGGCAAGAAGGTATATATCAAGCAGAGTGCTGCTGAGACGGGACGAGATGAGACCATTACATTTGGTAGAGCCATTACATATAGGAAGCAGTCGATTGGCGCGGTGATGATCGATATTGATTATGATGTCATTGTGAAGGCGTATGATATTCGTCCATCCGAGGATAGCTTCATATATGTGGTGGACCCGAATGGTGAAGTTGTATATTACTCAAATCCAGGCCTCCCACAAGATCGTATTATTAAACAGTTGATAGGAACGAATCAGGTGGAAGAAATGCATATAGATGGAACTGATCATTTGATTGTGACCTACACTTCGGATGTAACGGGTTGGACGACCATTGGAATGATTCCCGAGCACACGCTGATTAAGGATTCTATCGGGTTGCGCAATCAAATCATACAGGTTGTGTTATTGGTATTTCTCGTTGTATTGGTTGTCTCTATCGCTGTAACGTCGCAAATCACGAAAAACTTAAGGAAGCTGCGGAATACGATGCTTTGGGTGAAGGATGGCAATTTCTCGGTAACCAATTCTATCCAATCTAAAGACGAGGTCGGACAATTAAGTGTGGTCTTTCAAGATATGCTGGAAAAGGTTGGGGCGTTGCTAGAGGATGTGAAAAGCAGGGAAAGGCAAAAAAGAGAGGCGGAGCTCATGGCGCTGCAGGCGCAAATCAGACCTCACTTTCTATATAATACATTGAACACCATTAAGTATTTAGCAAAACTAAGAAATGCCGCCAACATTGAGGAGGTTTCCACATCCTTGATTCAATTGTTAAGAGGGGTGCTGGGTAATACCAAAGAATTTGTTACGATCGAGGAAGAGCTAGACTATGTTCAGAGCTATATTAGGATACAGAAATACAAGTATATCGAACCATTTGTGGTCAATATTCAGGCAGATCCAGCATTGATGGGTTGTAAAATAGTCAAGCTGAGCATACAGCCTATCGTAGAAAACGCCATTATTCATGGAATCGGCCCACTGAAGGATAAGGGATTGCTATATATTAAAATACAAAAGGATCGTCAGAATGTCAGGATCGAAGTTACAGATAATGGAAACGGGATGTCGGAAGCTCAAATTATAAACGTGTTACGGAATAAGAATACGGATGGAAATTTTAGTTTTAATGGAATGGGAATTAGTAATGTTCAAGAAAGAATTAAAATGATGTTTGGTGAATCCTATGGATTAAGCATTTATAGTGAGCTAGGCATGTATACAACGGTCGAAATGGTAATCCCCTACATAGAGGACGGAGATGAACCACATGAATAAAGTTCTTCTTGTCGACGACGAAGTGTTAGTAAGGAATGATATTCACAGTTTAATAGACTGGGAAGCACACGGCTTTATTATCTGTGGTGAAGCGGTCAATGGGTTGGAAGCGATCCAGATGATTGAACACTGCAGTCCCCATATTGTTATCGTAGATATCAATATGCCAGGTATGGATGGTGTATCGTTATGCAAGTATATGCAGGAGCATTATGTAGGAATTAAGAAAATTGTCCTTAGCAGCTATGACAAGTTTGATTATGTCAGAGATACAATGAAGAACGGTGCCATTGATTATCTGCTGAAGCATGAATTGGACGGAGCGGCATTATTAAAAATTTTGAAGAAGGCGAGAAATGAACTGACAGAGGAAGCGGAACAGCTCAAGATATGGGAAACCATCAGCCCTTCTGTGACTCAAAGTGCCATAAGAGATCTCGTTCTTGGCAGGAAGGAAGCTTTGGATCAGATTAAATCGCTTCTGAATGATCACATTTTCCTAAAGTCTCGGCATATCGTGGTAGCCGCACTGCAGATCGAAAATTTTATTATCCTCACTGGGCAATACGATGATGTGGAGAAGAATAAATTTATTACAACCGCCATGGACTTATGTAAGCGAATTGTGAATGATCTGAAGCTCGGAATTGTTAGTTATATTGATCAAGGCAGGCTTGTGATTGTTTTTTTCTTCGAGGAATACAGCCAAAACTACATCCATCAGCAGATTGCCGATACTCTACATAAAATTCGGAGCTCGCTCGAAAAGTATTTGAATATTAACATATTCTTTGAGTATTCGGACGTGATACATGGCTTAAACAATATACCCCAGTGTTATGAAACAACTTGCATGCTGCTGAAGAAACGCTCCTTTACAGCGGGTAGTACAGGTGTTGTTGATCATTCAATCGGAGAACAGTTAGTAACACTAAGCTTGGATCATGAGAGAAAGCTGATGAATGCAGTTAAACTACTCGATGAGCGGAGCAGTCATGCCATTATCGAGGATGTGTTCTCCCCTTTTCAAGTGCGAAAAGCAAATGATGATTCGATCCAGCTCATTGTCAATGAATTGATTCATATTGCTAACAAGGTTTGGTTGAAATCTAGAGGAAATCACGATAAATATTACAAAGGTAACTATTTATCCAGAGATCAGATTAGGCAAAGTGAAAACCTGGATGAAACACTTCATTGGTTGAAAAATTTGTACAGCCAATTAATACAAAGATTAACTGCCGCTTCTGAAGATGAGCCCTATTCAAATCATGTGAGATTGGCCGTTAAATATATTAATATTCGTTATAGTGAGAATATATCTCTAGATCAAGCCGCCGAGCATATTGGTATTTCTAGCTCATACCTAAGCCGGTTGTTCAAGGAGGAAATGAATTGTGGGTTTACGGAATACTTAAACCATAGGAGGATTAAAGCCGCCAAGCAATTCATTGAAACCGGGGAATATCAAATCAAAGATATTTATGAAAAAACAGGCTTTAGCAGCTATAATTACTTCTTCAAGGTATTTAAAGACACGACTGGAGTAACTCCACATACGTATAGTAGGACGAGCAAGTGAATGCCCAGATCGACTTAATGATGGTGTGCAATATTTTATAGTGTTATGTCAATAAATCGTAGATTTTCATTATCTTTTTCATTGTATATTTTTTATGAAGCGCTTTCACCTGCGGTTCATATCATTTAAGGGAGGTCATATTTTTGAAGAAGAGTACTAAAGCGTTGCTGTTGCTCCTAGTCATGATTTTGTTGGTTTCAACCTTTGTTGCATGCAGTAACAGTGGAAAGGAAGACGTAGGAAAGGGAAATGTAAACGAAGTCGTTACGAATGTCGCTGAAGAGGACCAGGAAAATCCAAAGTTTAATGCAGCTGACTTTCCGATTGTTAATGAACCGATTACTCTAAAAATATTTGCACGGAAAGCTCCACCGAACGGGCCTTATGCAGAGATGCTCGTATTTAAGGAATATGAAAAAATGACAAACATGAAAATTGAGTGGGAGGATGTTCCCAGCGAAGGATTTCAAGAAAGAAAGAACCTGCTCTTTGCTTCCAACGAGCTCCCAGATGTTCTTTATAAGTCTGGAATAACACAGCTGGAAGCAGTAAGATATGGATCCAATGGGATGCTGATACCGCTTGAACAATTAATTGAACAATATGCTCCCAACATCCAGAGCTTATTTGAAAAGTATCCAGAAATCTTATCATCGATAACCGCACCAGATGGTCATATTTACGCGTTGCCAGCTATTATGGATCTAGAGGCTGCACGAACTAATAAATTCTGGATCAATACATCATGGCTAGCGAATCTGAATCTTCAGGTGCCGACGACCTCGGATGAGCTGATTAATGTGCTCAGAGCTTTCAAGGAGAAGGACGCGAACGGTAACGGTGATCCGAAGGATGAAATTCCAATGATTCAGTGGGATTTACCAAATGTAATCAGCTCCATGTCAGGCTCATGGGGATTGCTCAATCAGATGGGTTATAACTTGAATGTTGAGAATGATAAAGTGGATATCTGGATGACCGATGACAGATATAAGCAATATTTAATGTTCCTCAACCAGTTGTATACAGAGGACTTGCTTGACAAAACCGTGTTCACTCAGAAACCATCTGAATTTGTTGGTAAGATGGCTGCCGGTATTGCCGGAACGTTCCATAATCAGGCCAACGATCCTTTTACGAATCACAAGGACAGCTATATGGGTATAGCACCAGTTGTGGGTCCGAATGGTGATCAATTGACGAATGCACAGCCTATAGCGAGAGATTTTGGTACATTTGCTATTACATCTAACAACCAGCATCCGGAAGCAACCATAAGATGGCTTGATCATTTCTTCTCCGAAGAAGGTTCAATATTCTTCAGATATGGGATTGAAGGGGAGACCTTCAATTATAACGGAGACGGATTGCCAGAATATACCGATGAAATTCTGAAAGACGAGCGTGGTATCGGTGTAACCATCGGACAATTCTCACCTTGGCCAGGAGGAGGATCCCCTCAATACGTTACATTGAAGAATGCTTCGGCCATTAATCCGCCTGAGGTACAAGAAGCTCAAGATAAATTAACGCCTTACATGCCGAAGTCAGTTTATGGTGCACCGGTATTTGATGAGAATACGGCGAAGGAAGTTGATACCTTACGTCAGGATATTGATACGTACTATACGGAGTCCAGCGCCAAATTTATTACAGGCTCGATTAGCTTTGATAAGTGGGACGAGTATGTCTCCACAATGGAGAGTATGAACATTGATCAGCTAGAGAAGATCTATCAAGAAGCCTATGATTTAACTAAACAATAATAATCAATGAGTACTGGGTACACTCTTAATCGTGTACCCAGTGTATTGTATCGACTTCTAACAGAATGGAGTGGAACCCAATATTGTTACCTACATCGGAATACCGTCGGCTTTGGAAACGGATCTTGGTCAGGTATGATCTTTATCTGATGTTATTATTGCCATTACTCTGGTATGCAATCTTTCAATATGGTCCGATGTATGGATTACAAATCGCTTTTAAGGATTTTAATCCGGCCAAAGGAATAACGGATAGCGTATGGGTGGGAATTGAACATTTTGATAGATTTTTCTCTTCGTATTATTTTACAAGATTGCTCTGGAATACGATGTCGATTAGTGTTATTTCGCTTCTTATCGCTTTTCCCATCCCCATCTTACTGGCTCTATTAATTAATGAAATTCAGAATAAGAGGTTTAAGAAATGGGTACAGAATGTCACTTACATGCCTCACTTTATCTCTGTCGTTGTCATTGTAGGTATGCTCAACCTGTATTTAAATCCGAACAGCGGTTTTGTCAATAACGTTATGAATGGGCTTGGTTTAGAGTCCATCTCGTTTATGGAAAAATCAGAATGGTTCAAAACCATTTTTATCGGATCGAATATTTGGCAGAGCATGGGCTGGCAGTCCATTATCTATATTGCTGCACTTAGCGGCATAGATCCTCAGATGTATGAAGCAGCGAAGGTGGATGGCGCAACGCGAATTCAGCGCATTCTTCATGTCTCCATACCAGGGATATTGCCGGTTATTGTGATCCTGCTCATATTGGATGTCGGCCATTTCATGAACGTAGGATTTGAGAAGATTCTATTGATGCAGAACACGTTGAACATGGGAGCCAGTGATGTTATATCTACATTTATATATCGTAATGGTATCTTGAACGGGGATTATAGCTATAGTGCATCGATTGGATTATTCAATTCCGTCATCAACTTTATCCTGCTAATTCTTATTAATAATTACGCGAGGAAAAAAGCGGAGACGAGCTTGTGGTAATGGAATAAATGGTTCGGAATTGTGTCCAACGTAACGGACGCTGTAGGAGGAGGCTAGGAATGTCACAATCACAGTCACAATTAAAAATGTCAGACGGTAGGATATTTGACACAGGTGTAAATATAATCGCAGCTATGATATTGGTTATCGTGCTATATCCGCTAATCTTTGTGTTGAGTGCCTCTTTCAGTAATCCTGAGCAGGTGATGAATGGGGAGATGTGGCTTTGGCCAGTAGGCTTTACGTTAGAAGCTTACAAAGAAGTATTTAATTATGGAAGCGTTTGGGTAGGGTACAAGAACACGATTATCTATTCGGTTGTGGGAACCTTTATTAATATCGTGCTTACTACATTGGCGGCGTATCCGTTATCTAGAAAGGATTTGCCGGGCCGCAATATATTCATGTTCCTGATTACATTCACCATGTTTTTCCACGGGGGCTTAATCCCAACCTATCTAATCGTAAGAGATCTCGAGCTGGTCAATACGATGTGGGCGCTGATTATCCCGAATGCGATCGCAACCTACAACTTGATTGTCATGCGTTCGTACTTCCAAACGAGTATTCCATGGGAGCTGCAAGAAGCTTCTCTCATAGATGGATGCTCGAATACAAGATTGTTAGTTCGCATTATCCTCCCGTTATCTAAACCGATATTGGCGGTCATGGTACTATTCTATGCGGTATCTCATTGGAATGCATACTTTAATGCACTCATTTATTTGCGGGATGCGGAGCTGTACCCGTTGCAGTTGATTCTAAGAGAAATTCTGATTGTGAGTCAAACGATTGATACGAGTGGTGGGGACCTCGGTATGAGCGAGAAGCTGTTGCTTGGGGAGAGTATCAAATATGCGTTGATTATCATAGCTAGTATACCTGTATTGATCATGTATCCGTTTGTGCAGAGGCACTTTGTTAAGGGTGTCATGATTGGATCAATTAAGGGGTAGGAGTCTATTAGGAGTCTATCCGACTTAAACAAAGAAGGGATTATACAATGATAGAAGGTCAACTAAATCATAGGAAACGTCCGAATATTGTTTGGCTCGTTCAGGATCATGTCGTTTGGAAGCATTACAAGGAAACGGGCGGTCCTAAGCCCAACCTACCAACGTATGACCGCATTGTCTCTGAAGGGACTAAATTCGATAGAGCTTACACGATCATTCCCTTATGCGGTCCCGCGAGGGCAAGCATGATGACCGGTGTATATCCTCATCAACACGGGATTCTGAACAATAATGTGAAGGGAACCTTAAGTATGAGCAAGGGGTCACCGACGGGAACGTTCAATAGTTATTTATCGGAGGCAGGCTATAATACTGGATACTTCGGAAAGTGGCATGCTGGGTCAGGTAGTGCACAGGATTGCGGCTTTGAAGGGTTCTCCTTGCCTGGATATGGAAATCCCTACGGATCTCCAGAGTTTGCACAATATTTGGAAAACCACAGCCTCCCGGAACCGGTGGTAGACGTGGAATGGAGAGCACATGGTGAATTGGACAAGAACATCAGGCTGATGGAGCTAGGTCTGGAGCCGAATCGAAAGGTCGGCATCGGACATCCTTCCGCAGGAACGTTCCAAACACAGGCGGAGACATCGGAGGCTTATTTCATTTCTCAGCTGGCATCCGACTGGATTGAACAACGGGCAGAGGACGAGCAGCCGTTTGTATTGCGTGTCGATGTATGGGGCCCGCACCAGCCCTATCTGGTAGCTGAACCGTTTAAGGACAGCATTAACCCTAAAGACATTCCAGAATACCCCAACTTTCGTAATGATTTCGCCGATCGGCCAGATTATCATAAACAAGATAGAGCGGAATGGCGGCAGCGTACTGGGTTTACGACCTGGGAAGAGTGGCAGCCAATCGTTGCCAGGGCTTATGAGCACTTTGAACAAACGGATACCGCGCTGGGAATAGTATTGGACACCCTAGAGCGTACCGGATTGGCCGACAATACCATCATCATATACACAGCTGATCACGGAGATATACTGGCATCCAACGGTGGTTTATTCGATAAAGACTCCATGCTGACGGAAGAGACGATGTCTATTCCGCTCGCCATCAAGTGGCCGGGCGTAACGGATGGCAGTCAAAGCTGCGATCTACTTGTATCTAATCTGGATATTGTACCGACTGTTCTGGAGATGGCAGGCATTCGACCACCGGCACATATGGATGGGGATAGTTTAACAAAGCTCTTGAGAAAGACGGAACAACGCGTGCCTGTATGGCGGGATGATCTGATGGCGGAACACTTTGGACACATGAATTATGAGGGCATTCAATGCGTGCTGTATTGGCAGGCTTACAAATATGTCGCACATCTGGATGATTCGGATGAGCTATACGACCTTGGGAATGACTCGTTTGAGCTTCATAATCTGATTGATGATCCATCTAAGCAGACTTTACTGGCTGAGATGAAGCAACGCCTTACGGGGAAAATATCCTGTTATGAATATTTGTCGAACGACTCAAATCGATTATTGCAGCAACTAAATAAATAACAGAAAAGGGAAGGATGAGTTACCATTGACACAGCCTACAACCATTCATATTCATGCCAGCAGGAAGAATAACAATAAGATTAATCCTAATATCTTCGGACACTTTGTCGAAGATATTAGAGATCATTATGATGCCATGCTTGCTTATACACTGAAAACGATGGATTTCGAGGAGGAAGCCGGAAGCTCGAAGGGAGTATCTGGAGCATGGTACCCAATAACTAACGGACGTAATACGTTATATGCGCTAGAGCCCGCTGCTCCGAGGCACTCCGGGCATTCGCAGAAGATTAGAATTTTCAGCGATGATCAATGTTATGCAGGGATTGGCCAGAGGATTGCCGTGAAGAGCAAAACCAATTACAGCGTAACCCTGTTTGCCCGGGCATCGATAGAGATTAAACAGTTAACATTAGAAATCGTCGATGTGCACTCACAGCATATATTGGATAGCAAGCTTGTAGATATAAGAAGTCATGATTGGCAGGAATATAAGGTAGAACTGTCTCCATCGAGTGATTGCACGGAAGCGGAGTTTCGCATCATTATCCGCTCGGAGGGCGACTCCTGGCTAGACTCCATAGCTTCGGGGATATTGTGGCTGGATCATGTATCGATGCTGAATGAAGATCGAGTAGGTATCGTTAAAAAAGATGTGTTTGAGATGGCGCGAGAATTAAACTGCGGGATGATGCGCATAGGCGGAAATCACATTAGTGCCTATCACTGGGAGCATGGGGTGGGTCCTATGTATGAGCGTCCTCATATGATCAATGAAGCCTGGGATGTCATGGCTATCAAGACATTCGGCACAGATGAATTCCTACAATTCTGTGAAGACTTACATGTGGAGCCGTTGATCTGCGTGAACGATGGCTCTGGTACACCTGAGGAGGCCGCACGCTGGGTGGAGTATTGCAACGGAAGCGCTGACAGCACGATGGGAGCGCTTAGGACTTCGAATGGCCACCCCGAGCCTTACCGAGTCAAGCACTGGGAGGTTGGCAACGAGGTTTGGGGTCCATGGCAGGTAGGGCATTGCTCAGCTGAAGCGTTTGCCAAGAGGTATATTCCCTTTGCTAAGGCGATGAAAGAGGTGGATCCAGACATTAAGCTACTGGCTTGTGGGCATACGGATCCCAATTGGAATGAGACCGTGCTCGAGATCGCTGGTGAATATATCGATTACTTAACCATGCATACTTATCAAGGATATGGCGCTTTCGGCTTCATTGGAGGTAATGTAAGCAGGGAAGATAAGTATAAAGCGATTGTTTCTTATCCTGAAATTACAAGACGCGCTGTCGAAGAGGCGGAAGCATTGATCCTCAAGTACCCGAAGGCAGGCCATGTTAAGCTTGCTATCACCGAGCATAATACCATGTATTATAACAATACGATACGCAAGGGTTTGCCCAACGAGCATACCTTGGAGGCTGCTGTGGCTAATGCAGCGAATCTCAATGAATTTATTCGAAGCAGTCATCTAATTGAAATTGGCAGCTTCTCCGACCTGGTCAATGGCTGGCTTGGGGGATGTATCCGGGTAGGAGATTATTACGCGGATCAATTTCGGGGTAAGAAGTCTGGATGGAGTGGGAAAAGTGATGTCGTATATGGCACACCCACCTACCATATGATGAAGCTGTATGCCAATAGGCAGATAGCTCATATGGTAACCAGTGAGGTGATATGTGACGAATTCAGCGTGTTAGGAAAAACGGAGAACACTAGACTTAATCATCTGCCATACCTGGATGTCGTGTCCTGCGTCAATGAGAATGAAGATGTATTGACCCTATTCGTAGTCAATCGAAGTCTGAATCCTATCGAAACGGGAATTCGTTTAACCGATTTCGAGGCGAAGAACGATGTGATCGTGTATGAATTGACAGGAGACGATATCGATAGTGTGAATGATGTATTCCATCCTGAGAACATGATAGTAACCCAAAGTGAGGTTAAAGCTGAGGCGTCCCATTTCATGTATACTTTAAAAGCACATTCCGTCTATGTGTTCGAGGCAAGGTTGGTCGAATAGGTTAGATAATATGGTGCTCAAGCTCAGCTTGTTGCTTATAATATTGCAGGTAGCAATTACTTCAAGCTAAGGGACATCGCATCGCTCATTAACTTCAATGTAACATGGGATGAGACAATGAACACAGTCGGTATTGACACAGGTTCAGAATATATAGAATAGTAGTGTGAACAGTGCTCCACAAAACACTCCCATCATGAAAATGGAGGGAGTGTTTTGTGTTCTGTAAGAACATTAGTGCCGAAGAGCCTCTACAGTCAGAGATGTCCAGCATGCTACTTCACCAATTACATAATGAGAAGCAAGATCATCAGGAATTTGTCATGTCGTGGATTCACGAAGTATAGCTGCTGATTACCGCTAGCCGACTTCGAGTAAGGATGGAGAGATCACTGTCAGGTTTGAGGAGGATAATCGGAAAAAGCGGCTGGTGATTAAGGACAATGATACGAAAGAAAAACCACGCCCTAAGGCGTGGTAGGTAGCGAGATCATTATAGGACTCTTCTAGCTGTTTCATAATTTCTATCCCAATAGCCATCTAAATTGGATATGTTCACGTTGTTTGATGGGGTATTATGTATGAATTGATCGTTACCTATATAGATACCTACATGATCTATAGTACTGCCGCTGGTACTGAAGAATAGAAGATCACCCTTTCGCAAATTGCTTTTACTTACGTAAGAGCCTGCATACTTCTGATATCTCGTTCCCCACTTCAGGTCAATCCCTTGCTTCTCAAACATCCATTCCGTGAAGGAGGAGCAATCTAGAATTAATTGTGACCGATTGCGGACACCTAATTGGTAATCTACCTTCCCTATCAATGATTTAGAACTAGAGATAATTGCATTAGCCTTAACTTCCCAAGCCGATGTTGAGGATGTTGAGGATATTGAAGATGTTGAGCTGCTTGATCCGCCGGAATAATCCGTATATTGCGGTTGTGCAGATATGTATCCTATGGTTCCATCTTGAACAATAATCTCTAACCAGTAGCTGTTTACTTTCCGCAGAACATGGATGTCCTCGCCTCTAGGGATCATTCGAAACACATAACTATTGGTATTGGGTGCGCTCCTGAAGTTAACACCTCTCTCAACCTCTGTCTCGTAAGATCTGGCAGAAGCGTTGGCAACAAACAAGAACATAAGTACAACTGTGATTGCTAAAATTTTCTTTTGCATATGTAGCCTCCTCTTGTACCAAGCGTACCCTTTTTCTAGTGCAAAAATAAAGTTAAAAATGTATCCTAATATGTAAAATTTTATATAATATCTCCAGCGGTGAGGCCATCTTGCACACAACGGCGTTATGAACTACGATGTATATGTGCGCAAACCAAATGAGGATTTATCTGATAATCCAAGATTAAGCTTAATGCGGAGGAGTGAGTTAATGAAGCAATTAATCCGTAGATGGGTGCTTAGACAGTTATCTACGAAGCTGATACTTCTGCTCCTCCTGCTTCTATTACTCACGATAACTGTCATTAGTACACTGTATTATCAATCCTCAGCAGGGATTATTGCAGATAATGTAAGGGCTTCCACTAAGCAATCGGCCAAACAATCAGCCGATTATTTGACATTACTACTTACCATAGGGAGCGACATGGGGCAGCAGATATTCCGTGATACGCGAATTCAGCAGGTTATTCAGGAGGAAGCACGGGGCAGCTTAACTGTGGACCAGAAGTTTAATCACAAGGATACAGTCGATGCGATATTAAACAATGTAATGTATACGAGTTCTTTTGTTCGAAGCATCTATTTACTGAAGGAGGAAGGCAACAGCTGGGGAAGCGGGCTGTTCAATACGTCTAAGGTTGCTCGTTACACCTTGAATGAGCATGAATGGTATAACGATGTTGTGAATAATCGTAAGGATGATCTGTGGCTCCCTTTGCAGTACGATCCATTTAGTGGTGGTGGAGAGAATACAGAGCTCGTTTTAACCTTCGTTAAGCCCTTCCGCAATTTGGAAACCCGTGAAGCGATAGGTGCAATAGTGATCAACCTTGACGGTAAGGTTATCTTACAGGCTATCGAGAGAATACAGTTGGGCAAGACAGGGCAATTTTTCGTAGTTAATGAGGAGGGTCAGGTCGTCATTGCTTCTAACCCAGAGCTTTGGAGTGAATCCTTACAGGAGAGTCCATTAGATCAGAAGCTACGAACGATTGAGTCGGAGGTCTCAGAATTCGAGCTTGAGCTAAACAAGGTACGTAGCTATGTGGTTACACGCACGATGCACAATGATTGGCGAATAGTAGGCACTGTTCCGGTTGATGAGATCATTAGCGATATTCAGCACATTCAGCAAACGATTTGGATTTATGCTTCTATCTTACTCGCTCTAGCATCTGTTATTGGATTCCAGTTCTCAAGGAAGATCACATCCCCGCTGAATAAATTGATGGACCAAATGCGCGAGATTGAGAAGAGTAATTTTGCAGCTCTTACCGAGGTCACCTCACAGGATGAGATTGGTCAGTTAAGTCGAAGATTCAATCAGATGGTCCGGCAGATAGAGATGCTGCTAGATCAAGTAAATCAAGTCGAGGCGAAGAAGCGTGAAGCAGAGATGCGGGCGCTGCGACACCAGATCAATCCCCATTTTCTATACAATACACTAGCCTCTATCCGTTGGATGATCAAGTTCGACCAGAGCGAAGGTGCTTATAATGGCATATCCTCACTCGTTGAGCTTATGGAAGCCAGTATGGAGAAGAAGGGGGTGTTCTGTTCTATTCGAGATGAACTTGAATTACTAGAGAAGTACATGGTCATTCAGAGATTTCGATATGGCGCTAACATTCGGCTGGAAATTGAGTGTGCGGAGACGATGCTAGACTTGCAAATTCCTCGGATGCTGCTGCAGCCTATTGTAGAGAATGCGATATTCCATGGGATTGCACCGAAGCCAGATGGCGGCTTAGTGAGGATTGTATTTGAGCGTAAGCTAGAAGGGGATGAGGACAAACTAGCGATTAGGATCATTGATGATGGACTAGGAATAGCTGAGCACAAGAAGGATGGATTACTCAAGCCCTCCAACCTGAAGAATTCTGGTATGTTCGGAATTGGACTTAATCATGTGAATGAGACCATTCAACTCTACTACGGTAAACAAAGTGGAGTCTGGATTGATAGTTTGGATGGTCAAGGAACCACGATATGCTTAGAGCTAATGCTAGGGGCGGGTGAGAATTATGCCGTATAAGGTAATGATTGTTGACGATGAACCCATTATTCGATTCGGCTTGTCCTCCTGTGTAAATTGGGAGCATGAGGGTTTGACCTTAGTGGGCGAGGCAGCGAATGGAGAGGCAGCTCTTGGCATGATTAGAGATCAGGCGGTGGATATCCTTATTACTGATATACGAATGCCACTCATGGATGGACTTGAATTAACGCGACAGGTGAAGGATTTACTACCCAACGTGAAGGTTATCTTAATAAGCAGCTATAGTGACTTTGAATTTGCGAGAGAAGCCGTTAAGTTAGGTGTTGTCGTTGATTACTTACTGAAGCCTACAATGGAGCCGGAGGACTTAATTCGGATACTACAGAATTGCAAGCAACGTTTAGATGTGGAGGAGCTTCGGTATCAGAAGGAAGAGAGATTCGAGCATGAAGAGCATAAGCTTCGAATGCTGCAATTCGAATCCAAGCTTAAGCTATATCTAGGCGGTACTGATGTAGTGATCGATTGGAAGCCGGATTGGCTGCAATCCCCACTAGTCATCGCGGTCTGGAAGCACGATGTTCCGGAAATTCATGCCGATCTACCGAAGATTATGTTGCTTGAATCCGTGAAGGACCGATTGAATGCTTGGTGTGCTCAAGGGGTTTCCTTCATCTCAGGCAGCGATGAGATTGTCCTCTTACTCGCAGATCTTAACGACAGTGCGAACCATGAGATAAGGTCCTATCATCAGCAGATTGCGAGGGATGGAGGACCTAGCTTTACAGTAGGTATAAGTCCCTCAATTCATTCCTTCAATAGAGTAATAGATGCTCTGGAATGGGCAGCGCAAGCACTGGAATCTTCTTTCTTCCATGGAGGGGGCCAATGTTATCTAGGGAATATACCTTCACAGAACGATAGTGAGCTTCTGGTTAAACGAGATGAGCTGCAGCAGGAGCAGAAGCTACTACGAGAGAAATTTTCTAGAAGCTTTGCAGCATCCGACAGGGAGCAATGTATGGAAATTTTCGAGCTGTATGTGCTTCAGTGGAATAATCGGTATTATCATCGACAGGATATCATCCTAGAGGCACGCAACCTTATTATGATGAGTGCATCCCACCACTTCAAGCACCAGACTGAGGAAGCCATGAAGAACATGATGAACAAGCTGACATTGATTGAGAAATCACCTACGTTGGAATTGCTCGTGTCTTATGTGCGTCAGGAGCTCCGACGATTATGGGAGCCAGATCAAATTGTAATCGCTGCGGACGATGTGGGTGGTGCTCACACAATTCAACTAGCTTTATCATACATTCAAGATAATTATCGGCGAGAGATCTCCTTGCAGGAGGTCGCAGACTATGTGCATATGAGCAAAAATTACTTCAGTGAGCAATTCAAGAAACGAACGGGATCTAATTTCATTGACTTCGTAATTAGGCTGCGTATCCATCGTGCTAAGCATCTTCTGGAAACCACGGGCATGAGAATAGTCGACATCGGCATGCAGTCTGGCTTCAACAGTCCTAAGCACTTTCTAAAGCTATTCAAGAGGATGGTTCATGCTACTCCTGGAGAGTATCGCGAACGACTAAGGAGGGGTTAATGTGATGGGAAAATGGTATAGGATCATCCCCTTAATGATAGTCATTGGATTGTTGGTTTCTGGATGTATGCAAGTGAAGCTAGTGTCTGATGATGAGTCTATTGGATCTGCCTTACAATCAGAAGAATCGATCATTGAATTGCAATTCTGGCATACGTATAGTGAGCTAGAGCTAGAGGTATTCAACTCACGGGTATTACCGTTATTCGAGGCGGAGCATCCCGACATTAAGATTATAGCTGTGAGAAAGGACCATACAGGACAGCTGAAGGATAATGTACAGGCGGCAGTAGCAGATAATAAACAGCCTGATGTGATGCGGATGGATGTCATATGGGTGCCCGAGTTTGCTAAGAATGGATCGTTAATGGATTTATCTAGAATGGAGGACTTTGACGAGATTTATAACACATTCATCGGTTCATTGCTCGAATCGAATATGTATAAGGGCAAGTATTATGGCGTACCCGTTAATGCCAATACACGTGCAGCCATCTTCAACAAGCAGCTGCTTAAGGAAGCTGGATTAGATCATCCTCCAGCCACATTCGAGGAGCTTGAAGAAGCTACCCGTCGATTGCAGCTGCAACGACCAGATGTATATGGAATTGGTATCTGCTGCTCCAATGTGTGGGGATCGCTTCCTTACTTCTGGACCTTTGGCGGGCATTTAATGGATGAGAATTATACCCGCGCTAGCGGGTTTCTGAATGGAAGCGGGAGCATAGCTGCCCTGCAGAAGATGAAGGATGGGCTGGACGAAGGAATCATAAGCCCATCGATCATTGGCGGAGAACCGGGAACGTGGGATGGTATATTGAAGGGCCAGCTCTTAATGATCGATGAGCCCCACTGGTTCTATACAGTGAATAAAACAGGGCCGAACAAAGAGCTACTGAAGGGAGTTGAGATTGGGTTGCTCCCCAATGATGTGAATATAGGGACGTCTGTAATCGGTGGAGAGAACCTGGTGCTATTCGAGAAATCCCCCTTCAAGCAAGAAGCATGGGAGTTTATACAATGGATGGTAACCGAGGAACCACAGAAAATCATGTCGGAAACAGGATTAATCCCTACCATTAAAAATCTACAAGGGAAAAATCAGAATCCAATATTCGATGTATACCTGGAGCAATTAGACCATGCGAATCCCCGTCCGCCTGTTCCTGCATGGACGAAGATTGAGGATGTATTCGCACGCATGCTGGAGCGGATCCTTACAGATGAGCAAACCATACTAGAAGCGGTTAATGAAGCGGCAATGATTATCGATGTATTGCTGATGGAGGAATAGATGTGTTAGATCATCAATTCCCAGAGCAGCTTACCAATCAACAGGGCTGTGATGGTAATAAATAAGGGCTTCACAAAGCCTATTCCTCTACGGATGGCCAGCTTTGAACCTAACAGAGCACCCGCAACCATCGCAATACCCATTGGAATTCCATAAGAGAAATTAACGCTATCCAGAATAGCAAATGTGATAAGACTGGCAAGATTGCTGCC
>DFXU01000004.1 GCA_002383285.1 Caryophanales bacterium UBA4100 | reverse complement strand
ACCTCTCTCACGTAACCGCCGTATTCGTATGGATGAGACAGGCCGCGTAATTGAGATGCAAGATCATAATGGTAGATTAGTTAGCGATAATGTGTCTATGGAGATATTCATTATGACGAAAGCTTTCCTGTTAGATTTAGTGGAAACCTCACTAGCCCAGGGCTTTGACCACTTCGTTCGGGACGCTATTATGAAGAATATGGACAAATTGAAGATCGGTACATATGAATATACCGGTTATCTAGGTATCATTAACACCATTCAAAGCTATTATCATCACAGTATGAATTTATTAAATCCTGAAGTTCGTAGAGAGCTATTCTACAAGAATGGTCTAATTTATACCAAGATTAAGGATGAGCCACCAGCACGTTATTTAGAAGGCTCATCCGTTCAGAATGCTTTTATTGCGAATGGATGTATCGTAGAGGGCTCCGTCGAGAATTGTATTCTATTCAGGGGGGTTAAGGTTAAGGCGGGATCGGTTGTCCGTAATAGTATCATTCTACAGAATGGCGAGATTCATGCTGGGAGCTCAATTACGAATGCAATTCTTGACAAAGATGTGAAGGTCCTAGAGGGCAAGATGCTTCAAGGCGACCCAACCTCTCCATTCCTCGCTGTTAAGCGGAGCATTATCGGACAATAAACTACAAATTGAACGAATCGAATTATTTAAGGGAGTAGTAATAGATGAATATATTGTTCGTAGGCTCTGAAGCAGTACCTTTTGCTAAGACAGGCGGTTTAGGTGATGTGATTGGTGCATTGCCTAAACCACTCAAGGATCTAGGATGTGATATTCGTGTAATCTTACCGAAGTATCAGGACATTCCAGATGAATTCAAGTCGGAGATGGAACAGAACCTGACGACGGAATGGACCATGCACTTGGGCTGGCGTAAGCAATATTGTGGTATTCAACAGCTGGACAAGGATGGAATAACATACTATTTTGTGGATAATGAATATTACTTCAAGCGTAGTGGTTTATATGGATATGGTGATGAGGTAGAACGTTATGCCTTCTTCTCTAGAGCTGTACTCGAAGCGTTGCCCTTAATAGGTTGGAAGCCAAATGTGATCCATTGCCATGATTGGCAGTCAGGTTTAATTCCGTATATGTTAAAGTCGAAGTATCTTCACAATCCTTACTATGTAAGTATTCGCTCAGTCTTTACGATTCATAATCTGATGTATCAGGGTATATTCAGCGAGGATATGCTCAGAGACTTAGTTGGCATTAGCATTGGTGATCGTTCAGTCCGTGAATTAGAGCTTCATGGTGGTAGCAGCTGTCTCAAGGGCGGGATTGCCTTCGCGGACCGTGTCACAACCGTGAGTAAGACCTATGCAGAGGAGATTCAGACAGGAGAATATGGCGAGAATTTAGATGGTTTACTTCGGTGGAGGCGTGAGGACCTTTTCGGAATCGTGAATGGCATCGATAACTCACTATTCGATCCTATGAATGACCGTGCAATAGAGATACCCTACCGTAATTCGTTGACGAAGAAGAGGGCTAATAAGCTAGCACTTCAACGTGAACTAGCTTTGCCGGAATCAGGTGAGATTCCTATGATTGCGATCGTTACACGATTAGTCGAACAGAAGGGTATAGATTTAATAGCTGCCGTATTGAATGAAATCTTAATAGAGGATATCCAGCTCGTGGTATTAGGTACAGGTGAGAAGCAATATGAGCATTTATTCGGCCATGCTGAGTACCTGAACCGAGACAAGGTTAGAGCATGCTTGCGGTTTGATGATGGACTTGCGAGAAGAATGTACGCGTCATCTGACCTCTTTCTCATGCCGTCTCGCTTTGAACCGTGTGGGATTGGACAATTACTAGCTATGCGTTACAGATCGATACCGATTGTCCGTGAGACTGGTGGACTGAAGGATACCGTGCATCCCTATAACGAATTTACCGGTGAAGGCTGGGGATTCAGCTTTACGAACTATAACGCCTCCGATATGCTTCACACCATTCGCAGGGCACTATACTACTATCATCAAGAAGAGCATTGGGAGAGGCTGCACCACAATGTTCGCAGGCTTGATTTTGGCTGGGAGCGATCAGCGAAAGCGTATTTGTCGTTGTATCGTGAAATTACAGGGAATTGATTCGTCAGCTGTTCATAGAATCGCCTAATTTATTACTAGCCGATCCATAATAATTCTATCCGATGTCGCCTATGTGAGCTTGTTCAAAAATTACCTTGGGAACAAGCTCCCTGAGTATGGTAAAATGATAGATGATTATGATAAGAATGGACGGAGCGACAACGCATGAGAATGACTAACCCACTACATTTTTCGGAAAATCATCGATTTATGATCTATCGCGACTTTTCGCTGAGCCCATTGGATCTTAGAATGATCTCCATTATCTATCAGCCCATGGTTGGTGCATACGCCATTAGCCTTTATTTGCTATTAAATCATCAGCTACCTGCTGAGAAAATTGGTTATACGAAGGCGGATCAACTTCGCAAATTATTCCTTGCGCTAGGGATTGAACCGAATGAACGGGGGAGACAGCTGCTCATCGAGCAATATTCGAAGCTTGAAGCGGTAGGCCTCTTACATACATTCCGTACGGAATTATCCCAAACCGAGGAATACATATATGAATTCATTCTGTCTGCACCGCTTAAACCGGCTGAGTTTTTCCAAACGCAGCACTTATTATTGTTACTCCGTGACAAGATTGGCAAGTACCCGGTTATCGCGCTGCGAGCTGATCTAGAGGGCGAGCAGCAGCCAGATGTAGACGATCCTTATGGAATTCGTGAGGAATTATCTATGCCTTTCTATGAGATATTCTCGCTAGATTCACAAACTATTGATTTGGAATTTGAGCAAGCCTCAATAAAGAGCAAGCCGAATGTGCAGACCCAAGTGAATGAGCATGAGGAAGAGGAAAGACTGCAGTATGGGCACATTATTCGCAGGTTTCCGAAGAATTCAGCTAATCGTATACATGTAGAGAAGCTTAAAGATCATCAAGATGATCTTGTGTTAATTAATTATTTGGCAGAAAAGTATAGACTGAATTTAAAGGAAATGTGCCAGCTGCTAGATGAAGAGGGAGTATTCTCTACTAAGGGCAAGCTTCTTGGCGATCAGTTGGAGCATAAAGCGAATGAAACGTTCTTACAGAGCCGCAAGCGTGAAGAGAATGTGGAGTGGAGCTCATTAGGTCAAGCGACAGCTTCACTTACTGAGGTGGCAGCTACTGAGGACAAGAATGCTAGTGAGATTGCGGTTATGCTCAAGGTGCCTGATTGGTTAATCGAGCAATATGATAGCTCCAGCTATAGTAAGTTGTTATCAACTGAACCACATACACAGGTGCTCCGCATTCTCGTTGCACCGAATATTAGTAGACCAACTCTAAATTTATTCAGTAAGCTGAACTTATACTATCGACTTCCTGATGCTGTGTTGAATGTACTCGTTCATCATATTCGCACAACTAAGCTGCCTTGGAAGGAAAATTATATCGAGAAGATCGCCGCGAGCTTACAAGGCGAACAAATTCAGACCTTCGTACAAGCTGTTGAATATTTTCACAAGGAAAGTGAAGCACGGAGCGGGGTAGTTAAAGCCACTGCTTCTGGGAGTAGCAACAAGAAGAAGGCCGGATTTAAGGAAAAAACCACACAGAAACCAAAAATCCCAATCTTTCGTGCAACAGAACAGGACGAGCCATTATCAGCAGAGGCCAAGGAAGAAATCAAACAAAAAATGCGTCAATTCGGTAAGGTCACTTAGTTGGACCACATGTTTCATGTGAATAGGGGGTAACAGCGTGGAGTCTTTTTCTAAATTACTAAAGCAAATAACCATGCCAGCATCAGTAACAAGCTTTGAAGAGAAAAAAAGTGAATTGTTAAAGCATCCATTAGTTAGCAAGCTGATAGCAGAAAACCCTGCGATTGATGATGATGTTATTAATAAGAATATTACCCGTATCTACCAGTATGTTAAGGAAGACAATCACTGTAGAAATTGTACTGGCTTAGATTTATGCCGCAACGACCAGACTGGTTATTATACGAGGCTGTCTGTTGAAGAGGCAAGAGGACATACACAATTGAATGAACGTAAAGTGATGTGCAGGAAGCTTAAAGGTAAACAATCCACGGATGAAATCAGAAAGCGAATTCGCAGCTTTTATATAGATGAGCAGCTTCTGCAGCAAGGTTATGATTTTGATGAAATTATGGAGATGGATCCGAAGCGTGAGAAGGCAGTTGCAGCATTAAGTGAGTATATGGGCAGAACTATGAATGAAGGCCTGCAGAAGAAGGGCCTGTATCTTGTTGGGGAGTTTGGCACAGGAAAAACTTACTTAATGTGTTACTTTCTGAGTGAAATGGCTAAGATCGGATTTAATGGAGTCATTGTCTATATGCCTGATTTCATGGAAGATCTGAAGGCGATGTTCCAGGACCCGCAGAAGCTGAAAGATACTATTGAGATGATGAAGCAAACCGATTTTCTTATCTTTGATGATATTGGTGCAGAGAACATGAACCCTTGGCTACGTGACCATGTAATGGGATCGATTCTAAATTATAGGATGAATCGCAAGCCTACTTTCTATACGTCTAACTATGATCTTGATCGCCTTGAGCTCCACTTTAGTTTTACAAACAAAGAGGGCGAAGAGGAGGATAAAGGTAAGCGAATTATGGAACGCATTCGAACGTTTGTGGATGAAGTGAAAGTAACTGGGGCGAATAAACGTAGAACACGAGCTTGATTCTTTTCTAAGGAGTAATTTCTTACTTAATTAAAAGTTCTGTAACAAAAAAACGGACTTGTAACATAAAAAGACGGTAATGATGAGATCTCATCATTACCGTTTGTCAGGATGAATACAATTACTTCGTCATTACTTCAATGACGGTGAATATAATGGCTACAACAAGCATAAAAGTGAACATGCCTGCGAAACCTATAGCTGTATCCATAAAGTCGTTACTGGGTTCTTCATTGATATGTAGCTCAGGGTGATTCGCTTTATTCATTTCCATGTGTACATTCCTCCAACACTTCTGCATACGTATATGTGTTAGTATAACCGTCTGCATGGATAAAAGTAAAGGAACGTTCCTGAAGTAATTTCGAATTTTTTCTGACAATATGTGAAGAAATCAAGAGTTAACAAGGACGAACCGTTATGCTATTGTTAATCAATATGGTATACTTTAGGAACGAATGAAATTGGTTTTTATTATTGGTTTAGAAAAAGGAGAGTGTACTTGTGGCAATAGTTAATGTATCAGACCAATCCTTTAAGACTGAGGTTGAATCTGAAGGGACAGTTTTGGTTGACTTTTGGGCTCCATGGTGTGGACCTTGTAAGATGATTGCTCCAGTTCTTGAGGAGTTAAATACGGAGCTCGCTGGTTTGAAGATCGCTAAGGTGAACGTAGATGATAATCCAGAATCAGCATCCCGTTTCGGTGTTATGAGTATCCCAACACTGATCGTATTTAAGAACGGTGAGCCTGTTGACAAGATTATTGGCTTTCAATCGAAGGATGCACTTAAGAATGTAGTTAATCGCCATTTGAACTAACTCAATTGCAGCTATAAGCAGCCTCTTCCTTTTTGTGGATGAGGCTTTTTCTTTTGCTTAATATGACTTAGAATGAGAGATGAAGTTCATGGCGATGATGGAGGGCTAGTGAAGGATGGTAGATAATTCTTATACAATAATAATAAAGAACAAGCTCGCCCTGCTTCCAGATCAACCAGGTTGTTACCTAATGAAGAATCAAGAGGGAACCATTATCTATGTAGGTAAAGCCAAGGTGCTGAAAAATCGTGTGCGCTCTTACTTCTCGGGCAGTCATGATATGAAGACACAGAAGCTAGTTAGTGAAATTCGCGACTTTGAATATATTGTGACGAAGAGCAACATGGAAGCACTCATACTAGAATGTAACTTAATTAAGAAACATCATCCGCGTTACAACGTGATGCTGCGTGATGATAAAACGTATCCATATATCAAGATAACGAATGAGCCGCACCCACGTTTAGAGGTGACACGACGAGTTGTTAAGGATAAAGGCAAGTATTTCGGTCCATATCCGAATGCCTTTGCAGCACAACAAACGAAGAAATTATTAGATCGATTATATCCACTGCGCAAGTGTAAGACGTTACCAGCCAAAGTATGCTTGTATTATCATATGGGTCAGTGTATAGCTCCATGTGAGTTTCCAGTCGAACAAGCAGACTATGAGCGAATGGTTATGGAGATAAGTCGTTTCCTTGGCGGCGGTCAAGATGAGATTAAACGTGAATTAGCCAAATCCATGTTTGAAGCAGCCGAAGCATTAGAGTTCGAGAAGGCTTCAGAATTGCGCGATCTGATTGCGAACATTGATATGCTGATGGAGAAGCAGACGATGACAACAAACGACCAAGTAGACCGAGATATAATTGGATATGCCGTTGATAAAGGTTGGATGTGTGTGCAAATTCTTCATATGCGTGGAGGTAAGTTCATTGAGCGGCATGCTTCTTTATTCGATTACTACGGAACTGAGCAAGATGACTTCATCTCATATGTCAGCCAATATTATATGGATAACCCGGCGCTTCCTAAGGAGGTATTGTTACCGGAATTTGAGCAAATAGCTGAAACCTCAGCAGATTTAGAGCAATGGTTAAAGATGAATGTGGTTATCCCGATGCGTGGGCCGAAGAAAGCGATGGTCATCACAGCCAATCGGAATGCGAAGATCGCCTTAGACGAGAAGTTTAAGCTTATTGATCGCGATGAGAGTCGCTCTGTTCGTGCAGCGGAGAATTTAGCTGGGTGGCTCGGACTGCAATCCGTTCGACGGATTGAAGCCTTTGATAATTCTAACATCCAAGGGACCAGTGCTGTATCCGCAATGATCGTCTTCATTGATGGTAAGCCAGCTAAGAATGAATATCGCAAGTACAAAATTCGAACGGTGCAGGGCCCAGATGATTATGAATCAATGAGAGAGGTTATGCGTCGAAGATACGAACGGGCATTGAAGGAAAATCTAGAGCTTCCTGAGTTGATTGTTATTGATGGAGGGAAGGGACAGATTTCTGCCGCAATCGATGTATTAGAGAATGAGCTGGGTTTGTACATCCCCGTCTGTGGACTTGCCAAGGATGACCGTCATCGGACCGCACAGCTTCTAGTTGGTGATCCTCCAGAGATTGTCCCGTTGCCAAGGGATAGTCAGGAATTTTATTTGCTACAGCGTATTCAAGAGGAGGTGCACCGCTTCGCAATTACCTTCCACCGTCAGATCCGCTCGAAAGCGATGATTTCTTCTCAATTGGATGAGATTCCGGGAATAGGCGCTAAGCGAAGAGGGGATTTGTTGAAGCATTTTGGCTCAGTTGGCAAAATAAAAGAGGCCCAAATTGAAGATTTTAGGCCTCTAGGAATAGGTCCGAAATTAGCCCAGACAATCCTATCTGCGTTATCGGATCGACCGGATAGGGATTCTTCGGATTGAGGCTTACCGTGATCTAGCTGTTCGCCATCGCCACAGGTAGCTAATCAACCAGGCTACAAGAGCGGGCATAAGCATATACGTTAATCCGAGAAGTACATGACTAGCATCGCCCATCATAATTTGCATGCCCATGATGATAATATCCATTGATGCATGAGCGAATATGGCTGTAATCAGGCCATATCTTAAGAATGCATAAGCGAATATGAACCCAAGTAAGGTGACCTCAATAAAGCGAGTGTATACGGGATAGATGCTATATCCCGTATGACCTAGCGCCCAAATCATATTAGATAGCACGACCGCTGGGATGAGGTGGATTATCGTTTTCTGCAGGAATAGCCACCCTGTTACTCGGAAGAGCCCATTGCATATCGAGCGGATAATGTAAACGAAGAAGACGATACCGAACATTCGGAACACCGCTTCCTCTGATATCGCTGCAGACCAAGCCAGTAAAGGGTAATATTCAGGTGCTAATAAATTGTGTGTAGATGTTAAAGGATCACTGGTTGCCCAGATATCGAAAAGCTTACCTGCGATGAAGAATAAAAAGGATTGGAAGCCAAGGACGATCACACAGATTAAGTAACCGTTGCCCATGCTTCTCATAATCATTGAACCATAATCCTGCTCCTTCGGAGTGGGCCATAGATGCCAATCCATCCGGTTCCACATGCCATCCCCCGCAACGAGTGTGAGGTATACTGTAATTCCCATTAGCATCATAAGGAATTGGGAGAATAGTGCCATCCCTACCGCTCCATCAGAAGCTCCGTCCACCATGAGCATATAACCTGGATACATGTTAACATTGTGAATCAGATATGGGATGACAAAGGCTAGGGTAAGTAATACGCCACGGCCAAAGCTCATCGTTTTGCGATAAATAGCCAAGTATACAACAGCAGCAATGGCTAAACCAAACCAGAGCAGCAAGCTTATTAGAGACCATACCTCTCCAAGGAAATCCTGATGGTCCTTCCAGGTTGTATACGATTGAGGAAGCTCGAATATAGGCATGAATCCGGTAATCAGATCCCCCTGTTGTATAAGCTTAAGTCGAAGAGATGCATCTCCAATCAGCTGCCGATGAACATACTCTTTATCCGAATTGCGACTTGCTAATGTGAAGTCTTCATTGGAATATCCCAAATCGTTGAGGATACCTTGTTTGGTTATTCCCTTCTGTGCAGAACCAGTATATTCAGTAGGATTGAGAATTTCCCATCCGAAAATACGTCCGTCATTCATCTGAAGATGAACCCTGAAATCTAACTTTCTATTCATATCCCGGGTGAAAACTTCATAATAGTCGATTGGAACGGATAATTTCCAAGTAGCTTCATACAGATCAAATACATCCTCACGCAAAAAATAACCATTCTCATTCTGATATGAATTAAATGTGACCATTGTTTCTAGCTCATCCACATCGTATAGAGAAGTAATAAAATCCTCGGCAACTACAGCAGCTTCAGACTTGGAGATGACTTCCGTAGACTCTGCGGTCATTTGCTCGTCTATGCCGCCGGGCGGGAACCAATTCAGCCAGATGAAGATGACGAACGAAATTGCAGCAAATACAGGTAACCAATTTCTATTATTAGTAGTAGAAGTCATTATAAGCTCCTTATATTCGATCCTTATTTGATAGTCAATGTAATGTGAAGTTTGCCCATTCATACTAACATATAACAACTGTCAACGGGAATAATATAGCCGAGCTTGCAGCACGAATCGTTGAGCGGCCAAGCTTATCTCATTGGTCGTAACGTGAATGAGTGAGGTTGTGCGGATTGTCTTCTTTAATTCAGCAATATCTAATCGAACCAGATCATTATCCTCAAGTAAACTTTTGCGTAAATAGGATTTCGGTAATAATGTTGCAGTATGGCAAGTAGATACTAAGCGAAGTATCGCTTCGAAGGAATCAATCTCCATCTTAATTTCTGGTCTAATTTGGTATCGTTCAAACAACTCATCCGTTAAAATTCGATACCAGGTTCCTTTGGAGAATAAAATCATAGGAAGATCGTTGAAATCCTCCATTCTTAAGGTTGCCTTCCCTATTAACGGGTGAATCTTAGGGATAACTAAGCATAAGTGATCATCAAATAACGGTATACACTTGAGCAAGGGGTCAGAGATATCAGAAGCGACTAAACCTACATCTACCTTCTGTTGATTTACGAGGTTAACTATTTCATGTGTCTTGCCTGTAACAGCCTTCAGGTCGATTTCTGGATCAGTTCGAGTATAATGGGTGATGAGATCAGGTAATGTCGATTGAAGCGTAGTTAAACTTGCCCCTATCGTAATATTCCCTTTCCGTTCAGTACGAAGATGTGTAGCATCCATCTGGAACCGACGCTCTAGCTGACGTTCTTCTAGAGCAAATTGATATAGCTGGTGCCCGGCAGGTGTTAACTCTAGGCTTTTACCTCGTCGATCGAATAGCGCTACACCAAGCTCGTCCTCAATACTTTGTACATGTCTAGAGAGTGCGGGCTGTGATACATTAAGGATTCGAGATGCACGGTTCAGACTTTTATGCTCGACAATCGTTGCGAAAGTATGCAGTCGAGAGAACATGTAATTCACCCTTTCGATAAACTAAAATCACCATATAACCAAAACACATAACTTATTATAATATATAAGCACTTCCATTATAAGTGTTCAAGGGATATTATGATAATAGTCACAAAACTGTCATCAAATAAATAGCCTATGCTTACGATGCAGGTTTTATCGCCAGCTAGTGCTGACATCAAAAAAATTTTTAAGGGGACATGCACGAATGACCGGAAATTCATTTTATTCTAGAAAGCTTCACTCTTTACTTGGAGTAATCCCAATCGGCTTTTTCTTAGTTGAGCACTTTATAACCAACTATGAATCGGTTAATGGGAATGAGGCATTCATTGAGCAAGTACATTGGCTACACAGTATTCCATTCATCTTCTTTCTAGAATTGTTTGGTATATGGTTACCTATTCTTTATCATGGTGTATATGGTCTCTATATTGCATTCCAATCACGTAATAATGTACAACGATATGGCTACCATAGAAATTTTATGTTTACATTACAGCGAGTTACGGGTGTTGCCACACTGGTCTTTATAATCTGGCACACTTGGCAAACGCGAATCGCGGTTGCTCTTGGGAATGTTGTGCTAGAAGATCTTGGACAGCTCATGCATGATATCCTGTCGAATCCCTTGTATTTTATCCTATACCTATTAGGAGTGGTAGCAGCAACCTTCCACTTCAGTAATGGCATGTGGTCATTCCTTGTAAGCTGGGGAGTTACCGTTGGTCCGCGTGCACAGAAGGTATCCTCTTACTTCTGGACTGTTGCATTCTTTGTAATATCGGCAATAGCAGTTATAGGTATGTTCGGCTTTACAAATTCAGATTTCTTTACCAAGGGGGTGTAGTCACTTGGCTAACAATAAAGTAATTATCGTCGGCGGTGGACTAGCAGGTTTGATGGCTGCTATTAAAGTAGCAGAGACTGGCGGCCATGTAGATTTATTCTCATTCGTACCAGTGAAACGTTCTCACTCCGTTTGTGCGCAAGGCGGTATTAATGGCGCTGTGAACACGAAAGGGGAAGGCGATTCTCCGTGGGAGCACTTTGATGATTCCGTATATGGCGGTGACTTTCTGGCGAATCAACCCCCAGTAAAGGCAATGTGTGAAGCGGCACCAGGAATTATTCATCTTATGGACCGTATGGGCGTTATGTTCAATCGGACGCCAGAGGGTTTACTTGATTTCCGACGCTTCGGAGGAACGAAGCATAGTCGAACAGCGTTTGCGGGAGCAACTACGGGTCAGCAACTGTTGTACGCGCTTGATGAGCAGGTGCGTCGTTATGAAGCCGCAGGGCTTGTTCAGAAGTATGAGCATTGGGAATTCGTTTCAGCGATCATTGATGATGAAGGTGTATGTCGTGGTATAACAGCACAGGATTTACGCAGTATGGAATTTCATGCATTCAAGTCTGATGCTGTGATTTTGGCAACGGGTGGTCCTGGTATCATCTTCGGCAAAACAACAAATTCTGTTATCAATACGGGTACAGCAGCGAGCGCTGTTTATCAGCAAGGTGTTTACTACGCAAACGGTGAATTTATTCAGATTCATCCCACGGCAATTCCAGGAGATGACAAGCTTCGCTTGATGTCCGAATCTGCACGTGGCGAAGGTGGACGAATCTGGACTTACAAGGATGGCAAGCCTTGGTACTTCCTTGAAGAGAAGTATCCAGCATATGGTAATCTGGTGCCTCGTGATATCGCTACTCGTGAGATATTCAACGTCTGTGTTGAGCAGAAGCTGGGTGTGAATGGCGAGAATATGGTTTACTTAGACTTGTCACACAAGGATCCGAAGGAATTAGATGTGAAGCTCGGGGGCATTATCGAAATCTATGAGAAATTCATGGGCGATGATCCTCGTAAGATTCCTATGAAAATCTTCCCGGCCGTACATTATTCAATGGGTGGTATGTGGGTTGATTATAATCAGATGACCAATATTCCAGGATTGTTCGCGGCAGGCGAATGTGAGTATCAATTCCACGGTGCAAACCGTTTAGGTGCTAACTCATTATTATCCTCGATATTCGGTGGTATGGTAGCTGGTCCGAAGGCGATTGAATATGTCAAAGGGCTAAAGAAGTCAGCCGAGGATGTATCAGAGAACGTGTTCAGTAGTGAATTAGCTAAGCAATCAGCCAAGCATGAGAGTCTGCTTAAGATGGATGGTACTGAGAATGCTTATGTATTGCATAAGGAGCTAGGCGAATGGATGACGAATAATATGACGGTTGTTCGCCATAACAGCAAGCTGAAGGATACAGATAATAAAATCCAAGAATTAATGGCTCGTTATAAGAATATTAACATGACAGATACGGCTCNNCGCTGGAGTAATCAAGGTGTAACCTTCACGAGGCAGCTATGGAATATGTTCGAATTAGCAAGAGTAATGACTATAGGTGCTTTGATGCGAGACGAAAGTCGTGGAGCCCACTACAAACCTGAATTCCCAGATCGGAATGATGAGAAATTCATGAAGACAACAAAGGCTCGCTATACACCAGAGGGCCCGGCTATAGAATACGAAGAAGTAGATACATCACTTATTACACCGCGTACTCGTGACTATTCATCAGATAAGAAGAAAGGAGAGTAATCGTTATGGCTGATACTCAAACCACAAAGAAAACAGTAAAGCTTATTGTAACTCGTCAGGATACGGCTGATTCCAAGTCTTACAAGGAAGAATTCGAAATACCATATAGACCTAATATGAATGTGATCAGTGCCTTCATGGAAATCCAACGTAATCCAATCAATACGAAGGGCGAGTCAACCGCTCCAGTTTGTTGGGAGTCCAATTGTCTAGAGGAAGTATGCGGTGCTTGCTCAATGGTCATCAATGGTAAGCCTCGTCAAGCCTGTACAGCGCTAGTAGACAAGCTAGAGCAGCCAATTCGTATAGAGCCTATGAAGACATTCCCTGTTATCCGCGATGTAATCGTAAATCGGAATAGGATGTTCGATGCATTAAAGCGTGTGAAAGCGTGGATCCCGATTGATGGCACATATGACCTAGGACCAGGTCCTCGGATGGCAGAAGCCAAACGCCAATGGGCATATGAGTTATCGAAGTGTATGACATGCGGGGTATGTCTTGAGGCTTGTCCTAACGTGAACGATCGTTCGAGCTTCATTGGCCCAGCGGCAATATCGCAGGTTAGATTATTCAATGCTCACCCAACAGGTGAGATGAACCAAGATGAGCGGTTAGAGACATTAATGGATGACGGAGGAATCGAAGGCTGTGGAAACTCACAGAACTGCGTTCGTTCCTGTCCAAAGGGTATTCCACTTACGACCTCCATCGCTGCAATCAACAAAGATACCACGAAGCATATGTTTAAGAAATGGCTGAGTGTGTAAATAGAATAATAAGTGGCTATCCCGACAGTCTGCTTGGACTTAGGGTTAGCCACTTTTTTTGTTGCTCAACCACCGAAA
Organism: Caryophanales bacterium UBA4100; assembly: GCA_002383285.1. Lineage (GTDB taxonomy): Bacteria > Bacillota > Bacilli > Paenibacillales > UBA4045 > UBA4045. The sequence continues at coordinate 5,203 of DFXU01000004.1, read as the reverse complement.
CCATCGCGGAATGCTGCAGATAGTTTAGCTTGCTCTACATTCCATAGGAGCGCGATTTCAGGAGCAACGGCTTCGTCCCACCAGTCAGCTAACTTTTTGCGATTACTGCCATTCTCAGTCACCCAGATTAGGTTGCCAATAACCTTTAGATAGTATAACTTTTCGGCAGCTGCAAGCTGCTCAGGAGGTATCCATACCTTTAAACGTTTAATCGTACGGAATAGCTCCCGATTGCAGGATCTACGAATTTTTCGAGCGTTGGGAAGCTCAAGCTGTGGATGCTGTTTGTTATTGTTCATATTAGGATGCAACTCCTCTCTGCAAGCATCCTATGCAGAGAGGTTAGATGATGGGATTAATCTATAATAATATATCCGATCATTGGCCCTTGGTGGGCTATATCAGAGTGATTATGGCAGATGATTCGATAGATGCCTTCCTTCTCAGCTAGAAACCGGACGACCGTTTCCTTGCCCTTCTTGACTTCACCCTTTACATCCAAGCCTTCGATTTCGAAGGTGTGGTGATCACCGTTTACACCTAGAATTCTTAATTCTACGGCTTCACCTTCCTTAACAGCAATGGTTCCTGGGTCCCAACGATATACTTCGAATTCGGTACCGCTTTTTGTAGTGCTGCTAAATTCTCCTATTACCATGTGAATGATTCTGGGCTGTTCCTGCGACCCAGCAACGGTATCAGCTTGATTCCACATCCAGACCGAATAAATGAGCACAATAAGAATGAGTCCGAGCGCGAGCATACGAAGTTGTTTTTTTGTAATCACATACATATTGGACATCAGATGACTCCCTTTCAAATAGAATAGATTTAAGCTTGTTCATCATCATTGTATGACGCATACAAAAAAAGCATGTCTTATGTTTTGCCATTCAACCAAAGATTAGCTATTATAGTAATGATGGTTTTGGGAAGGAGAAAGAAATGATACATGAGATTATTGAGTCCTTGCTTCATTTTATTGAAGGTTTAGGATATTGGGGAATTATGCTTGGACTTATGGTTGAAGTTATTCCGAGCGAAATTGTTCTTGCTTATGGTGGGTACTTAGTATCCGATGCTGGGGGAGGAGAACTTTCTTTCTTGGGCGCAGTGGTTTTTGGGACGATCGGTGGTACTTTCGCACAATTATTCCTTTATTGGTTAGGCCGTTACGGAGGAAGGCCAGTTCTTGAGAAGTATGGTAAGTATTTGTTGCTGAAGAAAAAGCATCTGGATCTAACGGAGCAGTGGGTTAACAAATATGGTACTGGTGTTATCTTCTTTGCTAGATTCATACCCGTTGTTAGGCATGCTGTGTCCATACCCGCAGGAATTGCGAAGATGTCACACATTACATTTCTCCTGTATACAATTCTCGCTATTATTCCTTGGTCTATATTTTTCATTTACTTGGGTATGAAGCTAGGTGACAATTGGGAACAGATTGATGAGAAAGCCGGTCCATATATCGTGCCATTCATCATATGCGCTGTTATTCTAGGTATTGCATACGTCTTGTATGTAAGGAGACGGAAATTGATCGTCAAATAAATGATAATTTGGGAGGCATACTAATGAGTAAGAATGTAGCTGCTTATTACGATAAAGGGATTAGTCCACAGCAATTTATGGATAGCATGAACAAAAATCAGGAAAGCTTTATTAGCTGGTCTGAGCAGTTTAGCTGGGAAAGTAATGAACAACAAGAATTTTTCCAATCACTAAGCTTCCGAGATGATCTTCGCTGTCTGATTCTTATGGCGGAATGGTGTGGGGATGTAATTCGTAATGTACCTGTTGTATTCAAAGCGCTGGAACCAACCTTAATGCCCGTAGAGGTTATGATCATGGAGCAATTTCCTGAGCTGATGGACCAATTTCTCACCGGTGGCGGTAAAGCTGTACCGATCGTTATTATCGCTGATACAGGCGGATTTGTGTTAGCACAATGGGGACCTCGTCCTAAGCATGTGCAGGAGGTCATGACTGAGTTCAAGCAACTGAATCCTGATCGGGAAGCTGCTGACTATAACGAGAAAATTCAAGTGGCTCGTCAAGAGATGGGACGTCAATATGGAGAAGGAACGGGTTATCAGCATGTCATCGTGCAAGAGCTGCGAGATATTCTGTCCACATTATAGAACTTTTAAGGAGAGCTATATGTATGCTTAAGGTAGAAACATATTCGCTTGGTCCACTGCAGACGAACGCTTATGTTCTGTACAAACCGGAGGAGCAACGATGCATCATTATTGACCCAGGCTCGAATCCTCAACCTGTTATACGTAAGGTGAAGGATTGGACGGTTGAGGCTATTCTACTGACTCATGCACATTTCGATCATATAGGCGGTGTAGATGAGCTAAGAAAGCTGAAAAACTGTCCCGTATATCTCCATGATGCTGAAGCAGAATGGCTGACCAATCCGAAGAAGAACGGATCCTTAATGTGGTCAGAGATAACAGGGCCTATTAGCTCGGACCCAGCTGAATATGGACTTGATCATAATATGCAGCTGAAGTTATTAGGTGAGACCTTCAAGGTATATCATACACCAGGACATTCTCCAGGTAGTGTAAGCTTCCACTTAGACAATATGCTATTCGGTGGAGATGTGTTATTCCGGCAATCTGTGGGACGTACGGATCTTCCTGGAGGCAGCTCGCGAGAATTATATAACTCCATTCAGACAGTGTTATTCAAGCTTGATGATCAGACCGTAGTATATCCAGGTCACGGACCACGAACTACGATTGGTTACGAGAAGATTAATAATCCACACGTGTAAATCACTTAGTTAGAATGGCTCTTGACGCCATTCTCTTTTTTTGGTAAATTAATGTTTGATTGAACGTTCAAACATGAAGGATGAGGCCGAGATGATTAAACAAGCAGAAGGTGATACAAGAGCTAAGATTATTGATGCCGCCTACAAGGTGTTGGCTGATATTGGACACGAGAAAGCATCGATGAAGGAAATTGCCAAGGAGGCTGGAGTAGCACAAGGACTTATAAATTATTATTTTCCGAGCAAGGAAGACCTACTGTTCGAGCTGTTTCATACAGAAACAAATCGGTACTGTGATGAAATTAATAAAATTGATTCGATTCCTCTATCCCAGACTTTTATTAGAGACGCTCTGAAGATTCCTGAAGCGTTGGTGGAAACACATCCCGAATGGCACCGATTGAGATTTGAGCTATTTGCCATCGGTTTGCGGTCCGAGAGAGGATGTCAGGAAATTGCCAGAAGTCTTCAAGCAGGTCGTGAGCAAGCCATCAATTCTATGGGCAAGCTACCGTTAGGAGACAACGTAAACAAAGATGCAGTTGCTTCAATTCTCCTAGCAGTATTGGATGGGCTGGCATTACAAGCGATGTCTGATTCTGATTTTGATGGTGAGGCTACTTATGGAACATTTGCGGAGATAATGGAAATATATATGGCTGTAAAGAACAAATAATATTTTTTATTATAACGTATTGATTGAACATTCAATTAATACACATATTGTAAAGCACTTACTTATGGAGGAGCCAGCTGTCGACTGTTCTGGCAGTCATTAAAATCTTTCAGGAGGTTATTGAATGTTGCATCGCGGATTAGAAATTTGGGGTAAATCACTACATCGTTTTCGCTGGGGTGTTATTGTAGCTTGGCTTTTATTGATTGTCGCATCTGGCTGGCTATCATCACATTATGCCGATGTGTTAAGCGGTGGCGGTTGGGATATTCCTGAGAGCGAATCATTGCAGGTGAAGAATCTATTAACCCATGAGTTTGATGGTCGATCAGAGACATCATTAGTGCTTGTTTTCCACGATGATCAGAATAAAGTCGGAGAGCAAGCATATACGGATAAGTTTACAAGGATGATTAAATATATCAGTGATGAAGAAGGTATAGATAGTATATACTCTATTCTAAATGCCGCAGATTCGTTGAAGCCTGGAATGGTTAGTGAGGATGGGCATACGACTTATGCCTTCGTAAATATGAATGTAGAGGAGGATTATGCGGTTAACATCATGCCGAGCATTCAAGAACGGTATGTTGCTTATGCCGAGGAGAATGAGGCGAGATCCTACTTGATTGGTGCTCCTGCGATGTGGGGCGATATAGCAATCTATTCTCAAGAGGGTCTAGCGCGTACAGAGATGATCGTCGGACCATTGATATTCATTATCCTTCTCTTCGTATTTAGAAGCTTGGTAGCTGCAATTACGCCTCTGCTTGTTACCGTCGCGGCGGTGATTGTGGGATTAGGTCTTATCTATCTTGTAGGATCTCAAGTCGAGATGTCTGTGTTCGTAACGAACTCTGCCCTGATGCTGGGTATTGGCCTCAGTATCGACTACTCCTTATTCATGGTGAACCGATTCCGCACAGAGCTTGAGGCTCAGAAGGACGTTAATCTAGCGATGGGTACAGCAATGCGCACATCAGGTCATACAATCTTCTTCTCTGGCATTACCGTCTTCGCTGCGATGATTGCTTTATTCGTAGTTGATGTGCCAGCGATAAGGGCGATTGCCTTCGGTGCCATAGCAGTTGTTATCTTCGCTGTGCTAGCTACACTTACACTTCTCCCTGTAGTTCTAACGATGCTTGGAGAGAAGATTAATAAGGGTCAAATCCCATCGTTGTTCCGAAGAGGAAAGCCGTCCGCTTTCTGGAGCAAGCTCGCGAGGAATATCATGAGAAAGCCAGTTCTGTTTCTTGGAATTTCCGTAATCATAATGGGGATATTCTCAATACCAACTCTGGATATGAAGCTGAATACGAATGATATTACAATCCTGCCAGAGGAGTCCTCAGTTCGTACCGGTTATGAATTGTATACAGATTCATTCGCTTCAGCTGGGACATCTACGAATACTTTAATTGTCAGCTTACAGGAGGGGCGTATTACAGATCAGCCTTACTTGGCTTATCTTGCAGTACTGCAAGCGAAGATCATGGAGCTTGCGAATGTAAGACAGGTAACTTCAGTTGTATCATTCACTGCTGGTATGGAGCCAGAGCATGCATCAGCATTCTTAAGCAGTGATCCTACTGGATGGCCTCAGGGACTTGAACCGATGATTAATCGTTATGTAAGTCGGGATGGACAAAGAGCGGTTCTGGATATGACCTTCGCCACAGATGGAGCTAGCGATGAAAGCCAGAAATTGATTAAAGAGATCAGTCAGAACATCA
>DFXU01000008.1 GCA_002383285.1 Caryophanales bacterium UBA4100 | reverse complement strand
ACCTTGAAGGCAGAATATGATCGTGATATAAACAAAGGACTAGACATTGATCTACCCTTGAATTATTATCCGAATGATGATCCTACAGCTACACCTAAGTCTCAATGGCGAGCGCATGCTAATCTACTGTTCTCAAATTGGCTTAATTATTATGTATACCAGGAAACTCCTTATGAGAAGAAAGAAGAAGCTACAGTTAGTCATCTATAGTGGATAATAAAAATTGTGAGATGAGGTGGGTAGTTCATATGAGAATTGAGAGTCGGTTAGCCCAGATAGGTTCAAAGTCTGATCCGAATACAGGCGCTGTGAGCTTTCCTATTTATCAAGCAACGGCCTTCCGTCACCCAAAGCTTGGGCAGAGCACAGGCTTTGACTATGCAAGAACGAAGAGTCCTACCCGGTCCGTTCTAGAAGAAGCATTCGCTGAGCTAGAATCTGGTGATGCTGCATTCGCATATAGCTCAGGTATGGCAGCTTTGCATAATATCTTGATGCTATTCAGTCAAGGAGATCATCTGTTGGTTTCCCTAGATTTATATGGAGGTACATATCGGCTATTGGAGCAAGTCATGTCACGGTTTGGAATTACAGCTGATTATGTAGATACGAATGATATAGCAGCCATGGATGCCCTGCTCAAGATTAACACGAAGGGATTATTAATTGAGACACCTACTAATCCATTGATGATGGTAACAGATGTAGAGAAGGTATGTGGCTGGGCGAGAGAGAATGACATACTTTCTATCGTTGACAATACATTGCTAACACCGTTCTTCCAACGTCCCTTGGAGCTTGGAGCAGATATTGTTATTCATAGCGCTACCAAATATTTGGGCGGACATAATGATGTACTTGCAGGATTAATTGCTGTAAAGGGTAAAGAGCTCTCCGAGAAGGTGTCTTTTCTACATAACTCCATTGGTGCTGTACTTGGACCACAAGACTCTTGGTTATTAATGAGGGGTATGAAGACACTGGCCCTTCGTATGGAGAGGCACCAATTTAATGCAACTCGGTTAGCAGAGCACCTGCAGCAGCATCCGTTAATTGCAGAGGTATTCTATCCAGCATTACCAAGTCATCCTGAGCATGCCGTACAAAATCGACAGACTTCGGGAAATACTGGTATTTTCTCCTTTAAGGTGAAGGATGCAAGAATGATCGAGCCTATATTGCGCCATATTCAATTGATCGCCTTCGCGGAGAGCTTAGGTGGAGTAGAATCACTTATGACTTATCCGGCCGTACAGACCCATGCAGATATTCCCTTAGAAATCCGCAACCGGATCGGTGTGGACGATCGATTACTAAGATTTTCTGTTGGAATTGAGCATATAGACGACCTTATTGCAGACCTTGATCACGCATTAGCTCAAGCAAACGAAGAAGTAATGAGTATAGTGTAATGGATCATATATATTTATCTTGAATCCTATGGTAAGATTAATAAATCTCCTCATTTACACTAAGACATATCATCACCTGGGGGTTTACATGGTTTTATCAAAAGCTGTTGAAAGCTGCAAATCATGGATAAGTACCATGAGGATGGATAATAAGACCAAACAGAATGATTCATTCTTCTCGGGCGAATATACCGTTAAGGATCCAGTCCTGGACAAGGTAGCTCGTATTCGCAGGAATGGTCACCAATGTGTCCTGATATTGTTGAATCTCGATAATTTTGGTCAGATGCTGTGCCCTGGTCATTATGAACAGATATTAACAGCCCAGAGAATAATATGTCAGAAGCTTAATGAGCTTCTTCCCGTTTTTTTTCAAGAGGAAGATATCGTTGGAATCAAGCAATTCCATGGAGAAGATTATTGTATTTTTTTGCGGGTTCCGAACACGCAATTATATCTTGATACACATTATAAGGCTTTATTGATCAGGGATGAATTGGAGAAACGGCTGGAAGCGGCACAGCAGAAGCATTATAATGGAAAGCTCACCTTTGGTGTTGGATTCTTCATTATGGAGAAGGAGCCTGCAAGTACATGGCTGTCAGTCTCAATTGCGTTCCATTATGCTCAGGCTATTGCTACCAAGAAGCTGCCTGTTAATTTCGACTATACACGCAAGCAGCTGTTAGATATTATTGCCAAGGAAGATATTGTCGTATTATGCCAGCCTATCATGGATTTACGAACTGGTGATATATTCGGCTGGGAGATGTTATCCCGAGGGCCTAAGAATTCACCCTTTTACAGCCCAACCGATCTGTTCGAATTTGCATATCAGGCGGATTTACTCGCACAGATGGAGTTTATTGTCATTAAGAAAGCGTTGAAGGAAATTGTTGAAAAGCCCATTCAAGAACAGGTTTTTATTAACATTACTTCGGAAACATTAATTCAACCAATCTTCTACGATCAATTAATTGAATATCTTAGTTTATTCCCTAGTGTTCAGCCTAGTCAGATTATATTCGAAATTACTGAGCGGTTTGCTATCCGTGATTATAGACAGATGTCACAGATTATGCACAAATATCGTGCATTAGGGTTCCGATTCGCACTTGATGATGCCGGGGCTGGCTATGCTAGTCTACAATCGATATCTGAATTAATTCCAGACATAATTAAGATCGATCGTTCTATTATCCAGGATATTGACCAAGGAGCAGTTAAGCAATCTCTGCTTAAAGCTCTGATGAAATTCGCCGAGGAAATAAATTGTAAAGTTATCGCCGAGGGTATTGAAACTGAGGAAGAAGCAGATATCCTATATCAGCATTCAGTTACGATGGCGCAAGGCTATTACTTTGCAAGACCTGAACCGATATTCAATGGGAGCCTTCGGCGAGCTCACTATAAGGATCTTAAGGATAAGATTAGAACACGTTCACAAATAGACTTAGCTGTAATATAGAATTACTGGCGATAACATATAAGAAGTAGTTTATTGACCTCTAACATGGTCATCAATACTAAGGAGGTTTCAACATGAGCCCCATTGATGCAATACTGAATCGGGTCCTGTCAGGACAGCGACTAACGGTTGAAGATGGAGTTAGATTATTCGAGTCCGACGAGCTTGAGAAGATTGGACATGCAGCTAATCAAGTGATGCAACGAATACACCCAGAACCAATGACTACATTCGTTATTGGTCGTAATATTAATCATACGAATGTATGTGATGTATATTGTCGATTCTGTGCCTTCTATCGCCCGCCTGAATCTTCAGAGGGCTATGTACTAAGTCATGAAGAGATATTCCAGAAAATCCAAGAAACCATTGATGTGAATGGAACTGAAATTCTAATGCAAGGTGGAGTAAATCCGAATCTGACATTAGCTTACTTTGAGGATCTATTACAACAAATTAAACAACGGTTTACGATTCATATGCATTCCTTATCGACGGTTGAAATTGGACGTATGAGAGACCAGACTGGTTTACCTATGGAGGAAGTACTGCGTCGCTTGAACAAGGCAGGACTCGATTCGCTTCCTGGCGCTGGTGCTGAGATTTTAGATGATCGGATACGTCAGAAGATCAGTAAGAGAAAGGGCCCATGGCGCGAGTGGATGGATACGATGCAAGCAGCTCATAGCGTTGGAATGTCTACAACTGCAACGATGGTAATTGGTTTTGGTGAGACCATGGAGGAACGCGTTCTACATATGACAAGAATTCGTGATGCTCAAGACCAATGTATCCAGAACGGTTGGAACAGCCCGGGCTTCCTTGCGTTCATCCCATGGACTTTCCAATCAGAGAATACGAACATGGTAGCGGATAAAGTAACAGCAGAGGAATACCTGAAGACATTAGCAGTGAGTCGGTTAATGCTCGATAATATTCGTAACTTCCAATCGTCATGGGTAACTATGGGGCCGGATGTAGGTAAGCAATCCCTTTCATACGGCTGCAATGATTTTGGTAGCACGATGATGGAAGAGAACGTTGTCTCCGCTGCCGCATGTACACATAAAGTAAATATTGATCTCATCATTCAGCTAATCCGTGAAGCGGGGAAGATTCCAGCACAGCGGAATACCAAGTATGAAATACTGCGTGTCTTCGATGATAAATATCGTGTGGAGAAGGACTTCGTGCTTCAAAACTAAATCTCAATAAGGAACCCGTTAGAGCATAGAAAGCTCCAACGGGTTTTTTCTGCATAAGGTAGGTTTCTACTCTAATACAAGATTCCTGCTGCCAAGACAGTATAGGATAGTTTTTTATTGAATATTGAGCATCTGCTCTAACTTATCTAAGCTTAGTAGATTGCCAACAAAAAACTCTCCAAACTCACCAAAGCGAGCACTTACTTCATCAAAGCGCATCTCATAGACGAGTTTCTTGAATTGGAGCGCATCGTCAGCGAATAAGGTGACTCCCCATTCCCAATCATCAAAGCCTACAGATCCAGTAATAATCTGCTTGACCTTGCCAGCATACTGACGGCCGATCATACCATGCTTGCGCATCA
>DFXU01000051.1:1383-55214 GCA_002383285.1 Caryophanales bacterium UBA4100 | reverse complement strand
GTACCTTTTGATTAAGTAGTGTTGCTATTAGAATGGCAAATGCAATCATGATCGGAACGGAAATGACCGTAAAATTAACTGTGTTCACAACAGACCTTAAATATTCTTGATCCTTAAATAACTCCGTGAAGTTATGAAAACCATTAAATACTGGAGCGATAAATCCATTCCAATCTGTAAACGAAAGATAAAATGAAGAAAGGGCAGGCAGCATATAAAAAATCATTAATCCTAAGAAGGTTGGTGCAATGAATAAGTAGGCCCAAAGGACTTCTCGTTTGTCGTAATTGGATTGTTTGAACTGTGCAGTCTGTTCATTTCCATTGTTCGTCATGTCACTCCACCTTTTACTAAAAAGAAAGTAGGCTTACCAAGCAGTAAGCCTATTTCAGTTGTTGTAATTTGTTATACTATATTCATTTAATTCTTAGCAAGGATCTCATTCATTTTCTCTGCAATCGTCTTTCCAGCCTGCTCCATCGTTTGTTGACCGAAAAATGCTTTCTGCAATTCTTCACCCTGTATCTTTAACCATTCAGCGCCGTTCTTACTAACAGGATAAGGTACACCATCGTTCTTCATAGAATCAAGAGTAGGGTGTAGATCCAAGGAAGGGATGGAATCAGCCCAATAATGCTGCTCACCAGTAAAGGTTGGAATTCCATAACCACTTTGGCCCAACTGAATTTGTGCATCCTTACCAGCTAGCTCAGCGGCTAAGTCTTGAGCTAATGCTTCCTCCTTGGTGTTCGGATTCGTAGACCAGCTAATACCATGAATGACTGTCGCTCTTTGCTTCCCCTTAGGAAGAACCGTAACGGCTAAATCCTCACCTAGTGCATCGAATAAACGCTGAGCCTTAACGGAGAGTGCAGGATAAAGAGCAATTTGTCCTGAATAAACCATCTGAATTAATTCTGTTTCCGTTTGTTGTTGAGCTGTTGGTGAGATGCCGTCTTGCATCTGCTTATACATCCAGTTTAATGCATCAATGGATTCAGGCATATCAAAACCAGATTTTAATTTATCATCACTGATCACAAAACCACCGTTTTGCGGGATGTAATTATAGTAGCCTTCCTGATCGATTGGAGCTGAAGCAAAGCCGAATATACCTTTAGACTTGTCAGTCAGCTGTGCGCCTACCTTTTCGATTGTGTCCCAAGTCCATGTAGAATCTGGGTATGGAATGTTCTTCTCATCAAAAATTTTCTTATTATAGTATAGAAGCATGAAATCTAAGAAGTAAGGCATTCCATACATCTTGCCATTTACCGTATATAAATCAAGGATGGCAGGATTGTAATCACTTTGTTTAATACCGTTTGCATCCAATATAGGTTGAACGTCTCCGATAAGTCCATTTGTAGCATAATCGTATAGATTAGGTCCGTTCATCCAGAATACGTCTGGACCACCGCCGCCAATAATACCGGTTCTTAGCTTCGTCCAATATTCCCCATAAGGTGAGTATGTCACATTCACTTCAACATTGGGGTGTTTTACGTTAAATCTTTTAATAGATTCCTTAACGTTATCACTGACAGCTTCAGACCACAGTGCAATATTAAGCGTTTTCTTTTCTCCTGATGATGTATCTGTTTCTGATTTTACAGGTGCAGGCGTGTTCTCTTTTGGTGTGTTTTCACTTGAGATGTTACCATTAGAATTTTGATTTCCTCCACATGCAGCTAACAGTCCTACTAGCAAAACAAAAATTATAGACAAGGCCAGTTTTTTCTTCATGCATATATTCCCCCTAAATTATTTTGTGATCCTAACACCTGTAATATATCACAGCTTTTATAATAAATCAATTTGATTTATCAAATAATTAATAATTTTTTTAAATGCTTATTTGCATGTATAAACTGACATTTAACGACTGACAATTACTTTCATTAGGCTATTTGCAATCGTGATGTTGAAATTATAATAACAATACAATATACTAACTGTATTAAATCAAATAAATTTATTAATAATAGAAAAGGAAATGTGATTTTCATGTTGTTGCTATCCATGTGTTTGGTATTACTAGTTTCATTACTTATTCTCTTCATTATTTGGATCCACACAGCACCTTTGGAGCAGCATGGCGGCGAAGAGGCGATTGTTATCTTAGGGTATAGATGTGATAACAATGAGATCCATCCCTTATTGTTAGATCGGTTGAATACAGCTCTTACACTCATTCATTTAAACTCTTACAGAAGTATTATTGTTTCTGGGGGGAACGTTTCACAAGCATCTTCGATAACAGAAGCTGAAATCATGAAAGATTATTTGATCCAGAACGGAATTCATAGGGATAAGGTTTTGATGGAAAAGGAATCAAGGGATACGATAGAAAATCTAGTAAATTGCAAACGAATAATGGAGCGTGAGAATATTCGAAGCTTTCTCATGATTTCAAATTCCTTTCATATTCGAAGGATAACAATGATTGCGCAAGCGTTGGGATTAGAGCCAGCTTTCTATGCGAGCAGGAATATATGGTCAATAACAAGACAATTCACCCGGACACTAAACGAAATGAAATTGTTTATGTTTACTTATCGCAAGCTTAAAAAGCATGCATGGCACTAGTTCAAAAATATGGGAAAAGAGGTAGGGGTAAATGACAATAGATAAAATGTCCAGCTTTCAAGTTATGAAAAATATGAATCAGCAAACTGTTCTGAATACGATCTATCAAAGTGAGCTCATCTCCAGAGTGGAGATTGCGGAGAAGGTTGGATTAACCCAACAGACAATTACGAATATTGTTTCTAGGTTAATTGAGGAAGGCGTAGTGGTGGAGGAAAAAAGTCATTCCCTTACTCCAGGCGCAGGACGAAGGCCCATTCCACTAAGAATTAATTCCTCTCATTTATTTGCAATAGGTATTGAGGTCGCGAGGAAACGTGTTCGAGGTGTTCTGACGGATTTCTCGCAGAATATTCTTGCTGAAACCGATTATGTCTTTGTGGAGATTGAAAGCAGTGAACAAATCTTTAATAAAATACTGCATGTTATCGATATATTAATAACGAAATGTATGAAACCGGAGCAAATAAAGGGAATTGGACTAACCGTTTCTGGTCCTATTGATCAAAGCACAGGAATTGTAATTAAAGCCGAACATTTCCATTGGGTCAATTATAAATTGAAGGATGAATTAGAAGATAGATATCCTTATCCCGTTTATGTTGAGAATGATGTAAACATCATCGCTGTGGCTGAGAATGCAACCGGAGCGTTGTCGGATTCCCAGAATAATATCACATTATTGTTTGATCAGGGTGTTGGTGGAGCGATTGTGATCGACAAAAAGTTGTATGTAGGTTCGAATAATGCTGCTGGTGAATTTGGCAATTTCAAAGTTCATTATAAGGATGAATCTCTTCCTTGTGACTGTGGTGCGGGCTATGGAAGTTTAACCACGATAGCTTCAATCACGGCTATTCAGAGGAAAATGGGTATTCCATTTGCAGAAATTGCCGAACGTATTGACAAGCGGGAGCCAGGAATTGTACGGGAATTACAATCAATTGGGGAAGCTGTTGGAAGTGCTATATCCAATCTAGTAACTTTCTTCAATCCAGACACTGTGTTACTGACTGGAAGGCTGATCGAGAATGCAGGATTCATTCTGGAGCCGATCATTATTGACATCGTTAAGAAAACCACATTCGAAGGCTGCCGTAATGTAGTGATTAAGAGTACCGTCCTTATGGATGGAGCTAAGATGGCGTCAGGATTAGTGCTAAAGGAGATGCTTAAATAAGTGGTACAATTAAATGATCATCAGGAAGCTATTGAGGAAGCGAATACCTCTGTAGAACAATCCCTAATGAAGACTTCGGATGATCCACACCGGTTGGTTTATCATGCAAGCCCGCAGGTTTTTTGGATGAATGATCCTAATGGATTAATTTATTTCCGAGGAGAATATCATCTCTTCTATCAACATAATCCATATGCTCCTCAATGGGGGAATATCCACTGGGGGCATATGAAAAGCAAGGATCTTGTACATTGGGAGCATCTTCCTATCGCATTAGCGCCTAGTGAGAGTTATGATTTAAAAGGTTGTTATTCTGGATGTGCAATTAAACACGAGGAGCGAATCTATTTAATCTACACCTCGAAACAAACGATTTCGAGTGATGATCAAGTAGCTTCACTTCAACAGCAATGCATAGCTGTATCTGAAGATGGCGTCCACTTTAACAAATTGCCACAAAACCCGATCATTCCTTCACCACCTGATGTGATTGGCCAGAATGATCATTTCAGAGATCCTAAGGTGTGGAAATATCAAGATACATGGTACATGGTTATCGGAACAAAGAAGAATGAACGTGGAAAAATCATTGTATATCAATCACAAGACTTGATTCACTGGGACTTTTCGAATGTATTAACTGAAAGCGATGGTACCATGGGTCATATGTATGAATGTCCAGATTTATTCCATTTGAATGGCGTAGATGTCTTGATCTTATCTCCCGAAGGTGCTGTTGAAGCTGGTGGTGCTATGTTATCTGGCTATTATATTGGAGAATTCGATTATGGTACCGGACATTATGAGCATGGTAACTTTAACAAATTAGATTATGGATTTAATTTCTATGCCCCTCAAACTATGGAAGATGCTCATGGGAGACGGATATTATTCGGATGGATGCCAATGGATGGCATAGCATTGAATAAATCGTGGGCAGGGTGTATGACTATTCCTAGGGAGCTAAGATGGATTGGAAACCAATTGAAAATTCAACCTGTAGAGGAAATGAAGCTACTCCGTAGAAATCATCTAGCCATAGATAAGTATGAAGTTACTGACGATAAGCTTCATAAGATTGAAGGTATTAAGGGCGATTGCGTGGAATTAATTGTGATGTATGACCTTCGAGGAACAAGTGCTAGGGAATTTGGGCTTTGTGTACGTATTTCGGAAGAGGGCGATGAGAAAACCGTTATCAAATATAATAAAGAAACCAAGGAACTTCAAATTGATAGAACTGATTCTGGAAGAGGTGATAAGGGAGTAAAGTCATGTCACATTGAAATGAACAATGAGCATATTTTAACTCTGCACCTTTTTCTGGATCGATCGACATTGGAGCTCTTCATAAACCAAGGGAACTATGTAATGTCAGGGTTCATTTTTCCTAGTCCATATAGTCAGGACATTATATTCTTCTCAATGGATGGAACTGCACTCATTCAAAGCATTGATTTTTGGATGCTCGATTCTTTTTCTGCGACTGCAGGTGTAATGTGAAGGATAGGTTAGTGGCTTAAATCCATTTTCTTTGCTCTAGCCATTCTAAGGTTTGTCGCAGGGTTTCTTCAGCAGAGATATAAGACATTCCTAATGAATTGATCGATTTCTGATTATCCATAAACCAATATTTCACCGCATATGGGATGACAGCTGGCTCAAAGGGGAGTGGAATCTTTAATGTGTTCCCTGCAGTGGCCAATAAGCGTATGAATAGATTAGGGAGAGTTATTATCTTTTTTTTCTTACCTAATATTTGCAATGTCATCTCAGCCAATTCTCGTATAGTCAAGTTTTCCGAGCTAAGAATATACCTCTCACCCTGTATTCCCTTTTCGTAAGCTCTTATAATACCAGTGGCAACATCATTCACATGAATAATACCTGTGCCTCCACTGCAGACTAAGACAGGATTACTTGCAGCAAAATCAATTAAATTAGCTGAAGTGACCCGATCAATATCATGGGGTCCATAGACTTCCGTTGGATTCACGATGATAACGGGCAGACCTTCCTCGCTCATTGTGAAGCAATAGTCCTCAACTTGTTTTTTGGCATGTGCATAGGCATAGGCTTTGGTATTAGGTAGAGTAAATGGACTTTCTTCATGAAGGAGGGAAGGCTCGTCAGTGCCATTAACGGCTGTACAACTACTGACAAAAACTGTTCGAACCGAACCTAAATTCTGGGCGGAATTCAATACATTCTGTGATCCTTTCACGACAACTTCTGGCATTAGATCAGACTGAATATCCTTCCAACTGGATAGACTGGCGAGATGAATAACACCTTCACAGCCTTTCATTCCCCGTTCCACCGACTCTCGGTTACGCACATCCCCGGACACGCGAATTAAGGGCAAATTGTCAATCCGTTCTGTCCTGCTGCTATCTCTTAACAAACAGACAACCTCATAATCGTTCTCAATTAATTGGCGAACAACATGGGATCCGACAAATCCGTTTCCACCCGTTACGAATATTCGATGTTGTGACATTGATCGCACCCTCCCTTTCGAATGAAAGTACATAAGATAACCTTAACGATATGCTGGCCATCAGCAGACCTAACCTCTGCCTATCTTCACCAATGCTGGAGCTATATGTTGACGGAAGAGATCTAGAGGAAGCAAGCCCTTCTTACGTTGCTTGCGAGTTAATATAACGACAGTTTCAAGAGAAGGTACAATAATAATGAATTGTCCTCCAAATCCTCGGGCGTAATAGTAGTGGAGGTCAACTGGGGCGGAGTGATTCTGTATTATCGTTACAGGTACATCATCACTCCACCAATGCCAGCCATAGAAGCCTTTCTCGGGTGGTGCTACAGCAATTGCACAATTCGTTGAACATTCAACCATATCCTGAGAAATCAGCTGCTGATTATGCCATACTCCTTTATGCAGATATAGCAGTCCGAATTTCAGCAGATCATATGCAGATAGCTGTAAGCCGAACCCACCCGTATGAATCCCCTGAGGATCGCATCTCCAGTCATATTGTTCAATTCCAAGAGGTTTGAATAGATTAAGCTCGGCAAATCGGGAAATCTCCATTCCTGTTGCTTGCACTAATATGGCAGCTAGTAACTGGGATACGCCTGAATTGTAAACCATTCTCGTACCTGGTATATCAGTCATGGGCTGTGCGAGCGTATATTGTATCCAATCCGAAGAGCGGGTCATTGCTGGAAAGGAATTTATTCCGCCAAATTCAGTCCATTGGAATCCTGCTGTCAGTGTTAGTAAATGCTCAATAGAAATCATCAGCTTGCGTTCGTCTTGTTCATGCTGTAGCTGAGGGAAATAGTGGGATATTAACGTGTTTGGTGCAGCAACAAGTCCTTGATTCATGGCTATACAGATCAGCGCTGATAATACACTTTTTGTGCAGGAGTTAATGGGCATTACTTGGGACGAGGCTTGTTTTGATTTTTCATAAAGATAGATAAGCTCATTGCGGTAATGAATGATACAGCTGCTCAAATCATAAGCATTAATCTCGTGTGATAATGCATGGGTATCCATATATCTCATTCCTTAATAATAGTGATTGGTTGTAATTCTGTATCAAGCGAGGAGTAGTAAGTATAGTGTCATCATAAACTATGATACATACCTTCTTAAGACATGATATCAGAAATGTCTATACTTCCCCAAGGAATTTGACCAAAATGGCTGTGGTGGTATAATATGGGTTGTGTTCAAGTAAACGTTTACAATGCGTGTCGATGACAAGGGACGGGAGAGTTTAACTTATGAAGATGAATTGGTATTACCGTCTTATGCTTTCATATACACCCATTTTTTTCGTAGTCATTTCCTCGATTATTTTCATTTTTTTTCTTGTGTTAAATAATGCTTCAGAGAATAAATATATGGAGACCAATAAAGCTATCCTAGAGCGAATGGTTTACAACACAGATACCAACTTAATGCTGATTGAACGTAATGTGGTCAGTAAATTATTAATGGACGACGCTATCCAGGAATTCTATTCGGACGATCCTAAGACAGCCTATGAATATTATGAGATTCAAAAAAAATTGATAGAATTAAGTACATCCTTCCCGTTTCCTAACATGATTTACATATACAATGAAGCTGAACAACAAATTATATCGGATTCAGGCTCATATATGTCTGATGCATTTGGAGATACAGCATTCTTGATGTCTAAATACACATTAGAAGAACCAAAGGGATGGAGCGATTCACGTTTGTTTGCACATCTGGCCTTAGATGAGAATAAGCAAAACGTTGTCTCGCTTGTCAAATTCTACTACGATGGCAATACAAAATTGGGTGCAATTGTGGTGAACGTGTATTTACACTCTATTATGGATTATCTGAACAGCTTTAACGAGAGCGATTCAAATAGGGTGCGTTTGGTACACTCAGAGGAGTCCACTGTATTGGTACGCTCGGAATATACAGGATGGAGTTTTGTGTCAGACGGTGTGTATAACAGGGGTTATAGCACTCTATCGCTATTTTCAAGTGTGTGGATGATTATTGTCATGATCATCATTGTGTTAGCACTCATCGGATTTACAATAGTGACACATATGCATTATAAGCCTATTCAATCCATCATGGAGAAGGTAGGGTCTTTCACTAATCGGAAGAGTGAAGAGCTTGGCATTAAGGGAACGAAGAATGAGTTCGCGTTCATTGAGATGGCCTTAGAGCATCTACTTAAGAGGTCTCTAGATTATGAGCATTTATACAAGGAAGACAGCCTGCTGCGGCAGCAGCGTCTATTCCATGATTTGTTAGCAGGACATGTTTTAATGTCAGACGAGGAGTATGAGGGGCAATTATCAGCCTTGAATCTACCTTATCCATATGATCGGCTAGGTGTTATCGTCGTTGAGATTGATTACTATTCCACATTCATAGGAAAGTATAATCTTAGAGACCAGCATCTGCTCAAATTCATATTAGAAAATGCCTTTCACGATTTGGGACAGCAAAATAAAGTGTTCGTCTGGCATGCTTGGATGGAGCCTCACAGTATCGTCTATGTTGTTCATCATGGTCCTCCTGGACAAAAAAGTGCGAAAACAATTCTAGCTCTGGCGGATGAATTTCAAAAGTGGGTTAGCCATAATTTGGAGCTTACGATCACGATTGGAGTTGGAGCCGATTCCAATTCGATTGAGAGCATTGCAGAATCCTATCGTAATGCGCAAGAAAATGCTGCTTTAAAAACCATCTTCGGAACGAATACATTAATAGATAATCGGAAAAGTGCTGAAAAATTAGGCTTAGACAATTACGCATACCTTCAAGCATTAGAAAGTGTTGCTCAGTCCTTCCGCATGAATGAGAGTGATTGGAGGGAGAAGCTGACATTAATTTTCATGCAATTAAAAGAGATGCGTTTTGTTAAACAGGATATGGCAGTGTTTATGAATAGCTTTTTGCTACAAATAGAGAAAGCCATTCACACATTATCCCCGGGAATTCAAGACATCTGGAACAATGAGTATCAGCAAATATTTGCAGAGCTCCATGAAAAGGTGGAAACATTGGATGAGCTTGAGGATCATCTTATGACTACGATGTCTCAATTAGAAGCAGCGGTTGATGAGGATCGCCAAGCAAGAAGGCATCATAGTATTGTACTGCAGGCAAAAAAATATATTGATGCACAGTTTACTGATGCAGACTTGTCACTTTCTCGAGTGAGTGATTATCTCAAGCTCCAGCCAAGTGCTCTAAGTCAAATGTTCAAAGAAGAATTAGGACAAAAATTCATTGATTATGTACTGAAGGTTAGATTGGAATATGCAAAACAGCTGTTAGTAGAGACAGATGATTCCATTCAATCTATTGCGGAACAAATTGGGTATCAGAATGTGATTTCATTCTACAGAGCATTCAAGAAAATTCAAAATATACCTCCAGGGGAATATCGAATAATGTACCGAAATTCGAGATAGGAGATGGTCTTAGTGAGACTGAAACGGTTTATGCCTGCGATGATGGTGATAACGCTCATCATCTCGATCATGACTGGCTGTAGCGGCTCATTCGGGCTGAACCCGTCAGGTCATGAAGAGGGAGCTGCTAACGAGACTTGGACAACCTTGAGGATTGAACTGTTTGATCGTAATATTACGCCGCTTGGAGCACCCCCGATTACGGATAATTTCATGACGCAGTATATCCAAGAGCATTATGGAAATCCGAACCGAATCAAGATCGAGTTTGTGACCTTGCTCAGGGCGGAGGAAGTCGAAAAATTGAATGTGCTTATGGCAGCCAATCAAGCGCCAGATATTGTCTTTACCTATGATCTACCCACGCTGCACAAATATGTAACTCAAGGGAAATTGACCGATTTAACCCCATTCATTGCTAGATTCGGTCAAGATCTGAAGAATGTACTAGGAGATGAAGTGTTAAGTGCGGGCAGCTTCGATGGCAATCAATACGCGATTCCAGCCAAGAGGGTGCTTACGGCACAAGCCACCACGCTGATCCGTGAGGACTGGCTGAGGGAGCTGGGATTGCCATTGCCTGAAACGACAGAGCAATTTTACGAGACCTTGAAGGCATTTAAGGAGAGACAGCTTGAGAAGCATGGAGACAATATCGCTCCCTATGGACATATAGATTATTATCACACCTCGAACCTACAGTACTCCTTCTGGGATTGGGATCAGATTTCAGAGGAAGATTTGTACGCCAGTCCAAGATGGTTGATTCCGGGGAATAAAGAGGCGTTTCGGTTCCTAAATAAGCTATATAATGAGGGATTGATCGACCCCAACTTCGCCCTGGATCGATTCGCTCAGCAATTTCAGAAGGACTTGGTGAATGGACTTGTTGGTTCAGGGACCCCCAATACCAATGAGCCCGTGTACATGGGGTATCTGGATGAACTGCAGGAAAAAGAGCCCAATGCCATACTAACACCCATAGATCCCTTCACCAATCGGAATGGCAAGAAGACGAAACCGATACTGGAGAAGACTGGTATGTATATAATGGTTCCAAAAACCAGCAAAAATGCTGAAGCGGCGGTAAAATACTTGAATTGGATGGCGCAGCCTGAGAATTATATCTCCCTGCAGAACGGCATTGAGGGAATTACCTATGAAATAAAGAAAGGGTTACCCATTACCCTTCAGAATGAAGATGCGAAACGTATGCTATACAATTATTATGACTATTGCATTATTTTGAATGGGAAATTCATTAGTCCAGCAGATTTAAAGTTAAACATTCAGGCCAATGCATCAGATTCAGTTTATGAAGAATTTACGATGAGGAGCATTGAGTATGGTATGAGGGATGGTATTGAAACGCCGCGGATTAAATCGATTCTGGAGTCAGAGATCAAGTATGGGACCATCTTGAGTGAGAAGAACGATGAAATTTTCGTTAAGGTCATAACTGCGAAGCCCGAGGCTTTCGACGCTGTGTACGATCAGGAAGTGGAAGAATACTTGAGATTGGGCGGGCAGCAGGTGATGGTAGAGAAACGCGCAGCATTTAGAAACCAGTAAGAATAGAGCAGGTCACGCCTCATTGCGATGGGGCGTTTTTATTTGTCCATTAACAGTTTTTTATGGTCTATCTCTAAATGATTAGTAAAGTTTTAATAAGTGTTAATTCTTGAAAAAGTGTTAGTCGGCCATGAAATAAAAATGTTAATCGGAATAATTTTAGACAATATCGCAATGAAAAAGTTTGATATACAGTAAGGGGCACAGACATACAGAAAGGATTTGACGTCTATGCAAGCTGATGTAATTCATGCGAAAAGCGGATTGGCAGTCAAGCAAGATCGAATAGCTGTTTTCCGGCGACAGTGGCCATTGTATTTTCTAATGATATTTCCAATGGTGTTCTTCATTGTTTTTAAGTACGCCCCCATGGCTGGTGTTGTGGTTGCTTTTAAGGATTACAACATTTTCAGAGGCGTCTGGGCAAGCGACTGGGTCGGCCTTGAAGTATTCAGAGAGATATTCACACTGCCGCAGTTCTATAGAGCGGTTCGGAATACGCTCATGTTGAATCTGCTAGGTTTGCTGATGTTCCCCATTCCGATCATATTAGCAATCATGCTGAATGAGCTGCGTGTTCAATGGTTTAAACGAGTAAGCCAAACCCTCTTGTACCTGCCCCACTTTATTTCATGGGTCATTGTCGGTGGTATGGCAATCCAGCTGCTGTCTACAAACACGGGCAGTATTAATGAATTTATTAAGGGTCTCGGCGGCCAACCGATTCCGTTCTTAGAGAGCGAAATCATGTGGATTATTACTTATACGGGAGCCGGGGTATGGCACTTTGCGGGCTGGGGAACGATCCTATACTTGGCGGCGCTTACAGGGATCAACAAGGACCTGTATGAAGCGGCTGATGTGGATGGAGCCAGTCGATGGAAGAAGATTTGGCATATTACGCTTCCAGGTATTAAACCGACCATTATCGTATTGCTTATTCTTCAAATCGGACATATGGCGGATATTAGCTTCGAACAGCCTTATTCCTTCCAGAACGGTTATGTTATGGATGTAGCCCAGGTAATTAGTACATACGTGTACACGGTCGGAATTCAGTCGGCACAATTTGCAGTTGCTACAGCCGTAGGATTGTTCCAATCGGTCATCGGATTAATTCTGCTTATCACAGCAGAGTTCATTTCTAGAAAAGTAAACAACCAAGGAATCTTCTAGGGGGAGGGATAAGAAGTGATACGAAATTCAGCTGAAAAAGTAATTGATGGCGTTCTCATGGTGTGCATTGGTATATTTGCTTTATTTTGTATCGTGCCGATGATCCATATGTTCGCACTATCCTTTAGCGGTAACAGAGCTATCATGTCAG
Source organism: Caryophanales bacterium UBA4100 (assembly GCA_002383285.1). GTDB lineage: Bacteria > Bacillota > Bacilli > Paenibacillales > UBA4045 > UBA4045. Next base: position 42,597 of record DFXU01000051.1, on the reverse strand, counting down.
GGGAAGTGTTCCTGTGGCCTGTGGAGTGGAATATCAATGCGTATCAATCTGTTTTTGGCGATGCACTAATGATGCGATCACTTATCTTTACAATTATCTTGGTTAGCGTATATACAGCGTTAGCCTTGGTGATGACCATTATGGCAGCTTATGCATTAAGCCGTAGAGACTTTAAAGGGAAGAATATTATGTTTGCCCTGATCGTTATCACCATGTTCTTCAATCCAGGGATTATCCCCAATTACTTGCTGGTGAAGGAGCTTGGTTTGATAAATTCACCATGGTCTCTTATACTGCCGATTGCTATAAATGCATTTTTATTGATCATTATGAAAACCTCCTTTGCGCAAATTCCTAGTGAACTGGAGGATTCGGCTTGGATGGACGGCTGCGGCCATTTTAGGTTTTTACTCAAGATCGTACTTCCACTTCAGCTTCCGATTCTGGCTACCATCGGACTTTATTCTGCAGTTGATCGATGGAATTTGTTTCAGGATGCGTTATTTTATATTAGCGATAAAGATCAATATCCATTACAGCTGAAGCTCTATCAGATGGTAATCAACAGTCAAGTCAACGATGCTACTGCACAAGAAGGCTTTAACTCTTCTACCCCTATACCACAGGGTATCCAATCGGCAAGTATTATATTTGCTACAGTACCTATATTGCTTGTATATCCTTGGCTGCAGAAGTACTTTATCTCAGGCTTACTGGTTGGTTCTGTAAAAGGTTAGTTAGCTGCTCTTCGACATCCTCACCTAGAGGTATGCTGAAGGTATCTATAAATAAAAAAATATGTTAAAGGGAGGCTATAACGTGCGAGAACAATTTCGCTCGTCCATGATAGCGATTATTGCTCTAATCATGGTGTCTGTAATGGTATTGTCAGGCTGTACAAACAACAACACAAGTACTGAAGGTAATACTGGAGGCAATACCGATGCTGTAAAAGAGGTTGAAGAAACACCCTCTAAGGAACCACAAGGTGAACGTATTACATTAACCGTAGAGCTTTTCGACAGGAACAATACACCAAGCGGTGAACCACCCATCGACAATAACTTCATGACGAAGTTTATTCAAGAGAATTTTGGAGAGCCCAATAACATTGATGTAAAATTTGTAACGGTTCCTCGTGCGGAAGAAGTGCAGAAGCTGAACGTTCTAATGGCATCGAATTCTGCACCGGATATTGTCTTTACTTATAACAAGCCAACGGTGCAGAACTATGTGAAAAGCGGAGGCCTGACCGATCTTGGACCGATCATTGAAGAACACGGCTCTAACCTGAAGAAAGTGTTGGGACCCTCCCTGCCATACGGTGTATTCGATGGGAAACAATATGTCATTCCTGCACTTCGCGTGATTCAGTCCCAGACTACAACCTTTATTCGCAAGGATTGGCTGGATAAACTAAGTCTGCCGCTTCCTCAAACAACTGACGAATTCGTAGATGCTATGCGAGCGTTTAAGAAGGAGGATCCCGGCAATACAGGCGGCAAGGTAATTCCTTATAGCTACATTGGTGTATTCCATACTATGCCTTTGGTGAATTCCTTCTGGAAGTGGGATGAAATATCGGATAAGGATCTATATGCAGTTCCAAGATGGCAGCAGCCTGGCAGTAAGGAAGGCTACCGGCTGTTGAATCAGATGTACAATGAGGGATTGCTCGACCCCGACTTCGCGTTGGGTGAGGATTTCAGTCAGAACTTCGCACAGCAAATGGTTAATGGGATTGCAGGTACAGCTACACCAAATACGAATGAGCCTGTCTACAATGGCTACTATGAAAACTTAAAAGCGAATAACCCTGATGCTGTGCTTGAACCCATTGATCCGTTCTCCACACCGGATGGAAAGCATCCTAAACCGATCTACGAACCGATTGGTGCTTACTTAATGGTCCCAGCTGCAAGCAAGAACGCAGTTGCCGCTGTTAAATACTTGGACTGGATGTCTGATCCGAAGAATCTTCTAGTGCTTCAGAACGGGGAAGAAGGCGTATCCTATAAGATGACTGAAGAAGGACTTCCGGTTCTGCTGGATACACCAGAAGCTCAGAATTTGCTTTACAATTATTATGATTACGCTATTATTCTTAATGGTAAGTATGTCTCTACGGAAGATCCGAGCAAGAATATTGCAGCCAATGCATTTAATCTAGATTTCAAGGATTTCACGATTAAGAGCATCGAGGCGGGCACCAATGAAGGATATACCTTACCGCGTGTAGATATTCCAGTGGATGCAGAAATTAAATATGCAACGATTCTGGAGGAGAAAGACAAAGAAATGCTAGCAAAGATCGTTACAGCCAAACCTGATCAATTCGATGGCGTTTATGAGAAGCAAGTAAAGGAATACATGGAGATGGGCGGTACAGCTGTCATGGAAGGTAAAATGCAGGCCTACGATGAGTTCTACAAAAAATAATAATATGAATCAAGGGTAATTCATATATTCGGTTCTCCGGGCAACGGAGAACCGATATGTTTATATTTTGACAAGGAGTGAAGCCAGATGTTGAAAGTAGCCATTATCGGTGCGGGAGCTATATCTTCCGCGCATATTGAAGCCTATTTAGAATTCTCAAATCATTGTAAAATCGTTGCATTATGTGATATTTACCCTGAGAAGGCGGCTAAGAGAGCCGAGGAATATAATTTGGACGTGGAGGTCTACAAGGATTTTCAATCTCTATTAAGTCGCGAGGACATCGACCTCGTTTCTGTGTGCACCCCTCCTTATACCCATGCAGAAACGGCCATTGCTTTATTGAATGCGGGGAAACATGTCATTGTGGAGAAACCGATGGCCTCTTCGTTAGAGGAATGCGATGCCATGAACGCAGCGGCCGAGAAGAGCGGCAAAGCTTTATCCGTGGTGGCCCAGAACCGTTTCACCACACCCATGATGAAACTTAAACACGTACTGGAAAGCGGGTTAATTGGTCCTGTAGTCCATGCTCAGATTGATTCATATTGGTGGAGAGGCCACAGCTATTATGATTTATGGTGGAGAGGCACATGGGAGAAGGAGGGCGGAGGGTGTACATTAAACCATGCTGTACATCATATTGATATCTTTCAGTGGATGAATGGAATGCCTTCAGAAATTACAGCAATCATGAGCAATACTTCTCACGATAATGCTGAGGTGGAGGATATTTCAGTCGCAATCGCTCGTTATGATCATGGAGCCTTAGCCCAAATCACCAGCTCCGTCGTGCATCATGGACAAGAACAACAGCTTATATTTCAGGGGAAGCACGCACGTATATCTGCACCTTGGAAGCTAACAGCCTCCAAATCGAAGCCTAATGGTTTTCCGGAGGAAGATAAAGAATTGGAAGCCGAGATTCAAGCGGAATATGATCGCCAAGAGGAGCTGCAGTATGAAGGACACCGTGGTCAAATTCAGGATGTGCTGCTGGCGATAGAAAATAATAAACCCGTTCTGGTAGATGGTATACAAGGTAGACGTACATTGGAGCTGATCACAGCGATCTATCAGTCCGCCAGCACAGGGCAAATAGTGAAGCTTCCACTGAACTCGGACAGTCCGTTCTATTCTAGAGAAGGTGTCATTGAGAATGCGGTACACTTCTATGAGAAGAAAACGAGTATTGAGAACTTTAATGAGAATACGATCACTTCAGGTGGCAATGCCTAGATGAAAGGGGTATGGCGATGGGGAAGCAAGATGGTATGAATTATGCACCAGAAGGCACAAAGAATGTGGTAGTTGGAAAAGGAGAATTCGCTTTTGCTGCTATTGGTTTGGATCATGGGCATATATATGGCATGTGTAATGGGTTAATAGAAGCAGGCGCTGAACTTACAGCGGTCTATGATCCAGATCCGGAGAAGGTCAGAAGGTTTATAGAAGTATATCCTGGCGTACGTGCTGCTGCATCAGAAGAAGAAATTTTAGCTGATGCTCAAATCCAACTAGTGGCAGGGGCGTGCATTCCTTCTGAGCGCGGGCTGCTGGGACTCAGGGTCTTGGACCACGGCAAGCACTATTTCGTAGACAAACCCGCTTTCACGAAACTAGAGCAGGTGGAGCAGGCGAAGAAAAAAACGGCAGAAACCGGACTCAAGTGGGGCATATATTACAGTGAACGTCTCCATGTGGAAAGTGCAGTGCTTGCTGGTCAGTTAGTAGAAGAGGGAGCGATTGGGCGTGTAGTTCAAGTGATCGGCACTGGACCGCATCGCGCCAATGCACCGAGCAGACCTGCTTGGTTTTTCGATCCAGAGTACTATGGCGGAATTCTATGCGACATTGGCAGCCACCAAATTGAACAATTCCTGCATTACAGCGGTGCGAAAGATGCGAAGGTACTGCACAGCAAGGTAGCTAATTATAGATTTAAGGATTATCCGAATTTTGAAGATTATGGAGATGCAACATTAGTTGCCGATAATGGGGCAACCTTTTACTTTAGAGTAGATTGGCTTACACCAGATGGACTGGGTACTTGGGGAGATGGTAGAGCCATTATATTAGGAACTGAAGGGTACATAGAAATTAGAAAATATATTGATATTGGCCGAGATACATCGGGTAACCACCTTTATCTTGTCAATCAAGAAGGGGAACAGCATTATGAATGCTCGGGCAAGGTGGGATTTCCTTACTTCGCAGAATTTATCAAGGATTGTATCCATGGAACTGAGTATGCAATGACGCAGGAGCATGCATTTAAAGCGGCTTCCTTATGCATAGAAGCTCAGGAGCAAGCGATCAGAATCGAGTAAGCGATATTAGAAGAGACACCTAAGATGGGTGTCTCTTCTGATTATGGGCAGATATGGAATTATAGAATGTTGATAATACAAAACCTGTTGACGGGATGAAGAAAAAGTATTAATATATACCCATAGGGGTATAGGGTACATTTGAAAGCCCGTGAAATGAAGAAGTGAGTTAAAAAAACGTAATTATTTGAAAAGGAGGCTTACGGTTATGCTATTCAGAACCTTTTATGATGAAAAATTGGCCCACGCTTCTTATCTGGTAGGTTGCCAGAGAACCGGTGAAGCCATCGTGGTTGATCCGGGCAGGGATGTTGGGCAGTATGTGGAAACTGCAAGGAAAGAAGGTCTGAATTTGACGGCTGCGGCTGAAACTCATATTCATGCTGATTATGTATCTGGTGTAAGAGAGCTGGGTGTACGTTTCGGGGCGAAGCTGTACCTCTCCGATGAGGGAGATGAAAACTGGAAATATGAATATGCTTCTGAGCTTGAGCATCAACTGGTGAAAGACGGTGATCATTTTCGCATAGGCAACATTGAATTCGAAGTGATGCATACGCCCGGTCACACGCCGGAGAGTATTTCTTTCCTGGTTACTGATCGCGGCAGTCAGGCTGATACGCCTATGGGTATATTCACAGGTGATTTTGTGTTCGTAGGGGATGTGGGACGCCCGGATTTGCTGGAGAAGGCAGCAGGAATCAGCGGCACAGCCAACGCAGGCGCTAAATCGATGTTTGCATCTCTGAAGCGATTCAAGTCTCTGCCCGATTACCTGCAAGTATGGCCTGCTCATGGGGCAGGCAGTGCTTGTGGCAAAGCGCTGGGTGCCGTTCCTTCCTCAACAGTGGGTTATGAGAAGCTGATGAACTGGGCGCTCCAGATCGAGGATGAAGCCGAATTCATGCAGGAGCTGCTAGCAGGCCAGCCGGAGCCGCCAATCTATTTTGCAGAGATGAAACGAGTTAACAAGATTGGGCCGGCCACCAGTAATCAATTCGGTGAAATCGTACAGCTTTCTGCAGAAGACCTGAAGGATGTGCTAACGTCGAAACAACAAGTACTGGATACCCGGGAAGCTCCATTCTTTGCTAAGAAGCACGTGCCGGGAACCTTCAACATTCCTGGCAACAAATCGTTCACCAATTGGGCTGGCTGGTTGGTCGACTATGAACGTCCATTATATGTGCTGACCGATCCTGCTGATCTGCAGAATACGGTGCGAGCCTTGCGTTCCGTAGGCATTGATCGGATTGTAGGCTATGCGGATGCTGGTGCAATCTCTGACGCACTGGGCACTGAATCCTACGAAGAGGCATCCCCAACTGAACTGAAAGCAAGATTGGACAATGGGGAGGTAGCTCTTATCGATGTGCGTAATCAAAGCGAATGGGATGAAGGACACATCGAGGGTGCTCGTCACATTATGCTGGGTACACTGAAAAATCGTTTGTCCGAAATCCCCTTAGACCGAACAGTTGTGTTGCAGTGTCAATCCGGGGCACGCTCAGGTATTGCAATTAGTTATCTTCAGTCCCAAGGCTATAATCATACCGTCAATATGATAGGCGGTTATATGCAATGGCAACGTGAGATCAGTTAAGAGCCCTTTGTGTGAGAAGAGGAGAAGACATGGCAATGGCATTAGGCGGCAAAAAGCTTTATTCGATTTCGGAATCCTACTGGATTTTCTATCAAGGTACACGTACTGTAAAATATATGTCTAGGGCTAGAAAAAATAAAGTGCTAAGCGCTGAATTTATTGAAAGAATTATGCTTGCAGTCACTCAAGTGAACGGTTGTCCTGCGTGCTCTTACGCCCATACAAATATTGCGCTTGATGTAGGTATGAGCGATGTAGAAATTCGCAATATGTTAGCCGGAGTTTTAGACGATGTTCCTGCAGATGAAATTTCGGCAATCATGTTTGCACAGCACTATGCAGATCGTAGAGGTCATCCATCAAAGGAGTCATGGGAGCGTATTGTTGAGCTTTATGGAATATCAAGAGCAAAGGGTATTCTTGGCGCGATTCGTGCTATTATGATTGGCAATGCCTATGGTATACCGGGTGGCTCTTTCTTTAACCGATTTAGGGGCAAGCCTGACAAGAGAAGCAATCTCTTATATGAGCTAAGTATGCTGATAACCAGCATTGTGTTTACTCCTATTGCACTTATTCACGCAGTGGTCTCTGATTTATCTAAGATTCCGATTATTAGTTTTGAAGTGTAGATTTATGAAGTTATCGGAATAGCACAACCACCAATATAATGTAGTAGAGGCTGTCTCATTTGGGACAGCCTCTTTTTGCTAAGTGAAGCTTTCCTGAATGGGGTGGTAGGAATAGGGAAGATTAATAAACATAGAAGCAAAAGGAGGATACATATGTTTGTACACAAAAAAGAATTATTGTTTCCAGTTCAAATTCAAAGCCCCAATCCAGCTTATGCTGCAGCAGTTCTTGAGCAGTTTGGTGGTGCTAATGGAGAATTGAAGGCTTGCTTGCAGTACTTTGTTCAAAGCTTTAGCACAACTGACCCGGCTATTCGTGACCTGCTATTGGATATATCCACGGAGGAGATATCCCATCTTGAGATGGTAGGTACATGTATCACTCAGCTAATGGGAGGAGCAGACAAGGATCCTAGCAGGTATGGGGGTCAGGAGGTAGAGATGGCTACAGAAGGCTTCGTCATGTCCGCGGCGGAGCAGCAAATTAATCAGATGATCCATTCGAATTCCACTATTCAAAAAAGTGTGATTCTAGGTGGTCATGGTCCTACTCTAACGGATTCGTCTGGCAGTCCCTTCAGCGGAAATTATATTAATTCTGTTGGAGATTTGATATCGAATCTCCATTCTGATTTAGCGGCAGAACTTAGAGCTAGAAAGGTATATGAAGAGCTTCACCGTCATGTTCAAGATAAGGGAGCACGCGAACTGTTTGATTTTCTCATCCAACGTGAGGAGGCGCATTCTGGTTTGTTTGCTCAAGCCATCGAGAGAGCTAAGGATATGGAAGGAGAATTACAGGCATCATTTAAGGACAAACAGTATTCTAAGCTCTATCCCGATTTATCTGAAGGAGGTATAGGTGCACAGACATTTGCTAATCCCAATGGTGGTATTATTAACGGTCCGTTTACCGGGGATCCTGATACAGATCGTATTAAGGGGAATGTTACTCACTAGGTGAGGTTAATAAAAAAAGAAGGCTATCCCCATAAAGTCGGGGATAGCTGATAATTAGTCATGCTAATCTCTATTTAGGTTAATAATACCGTACGGCTAATAATTACCAACAGGATGAATAAAACTAAAATGGCTCCTGTGCTTGTAAATGCACCAGCTGCTCCAGCTGCATATCCCATTCAATTCCCCTCCTTTTTATCGAACATGGTATATCCTACGCTAAGAATTAAGAATGTGATTGGGTTCATAATGTTTGATATATTCTTTTTTTTGTTTTATATTTTTGACTCTTGATGAAACAAAGAGAAAAAGTAAGCATTAATCTTTGTAGCAGTTATAATCATATATATTAAACAATAAGGATTGGGTCCGAATGAAATGCAAGAAGTTTTTCTCGCTGAAGCATAACATTATGTTGTTGTTCCTGCCTATCATTATAGTGATTGTCATTTTCAGTGGATCCTCCTCCTACTTACTAGCGATTAAACAGATAGAAGGGAATTCATATAGGAATATTTCCGACGTAGTTATACAGACCAAGAGTCAAATTAATGAACGATTGCTTACCGTTTTTGGCGAGCTAGTCACATTGGTTAACAGCACTGATATGGCCTTGATGCTTACAAACATGAATCAAAGTGAAGGCGTAGATTCCAGTCGTTATCTCACCGTTGCCAATCGATTGGAGCGAATTCATCTCTCGAATTATTCTATGATTGATTCCGTGTATATGAACATTAATGAGGGTCAAGCATTATTCCACAAAGTGAATTATCTCATATCGGATATGTCATTTTCATTTCAATCCTATAGAAAACAGTATCAGGGCTCACAATTTAACTATTATTGGAGAAATCTTCATGAAAATGATGTTTTCGATTTTGTTGATAATGATGAGCGTGTGGTTAGTATGTTTAACCTTATTGGAACGGAATCCTCGGGCGTTAGGGGGATTGTCATGTTTCATCTTAAAGAAGCATTCTTCAAACAAATATTAGAACAAGTAGAAATAAGCGAGCATGGATATTTAGCACTTATTAGTAAGGATGGCATGATGAATTTTAAGGATGTGGAAGAGGTTTATTTGCCGAATGAAGAAGTGAAAAAATATATACTCGAGCGTGATGAGACATCGGGAACTTTCAGATTTACCAAACCAGATGGAGTCAGAATGGTAGTTAATTATGATACGCTGCCAATTAACGAATGGCGAGTTGCAGCGATCTTCCCGGAAAACGATATTATCAATAGAGTGAAGTATATCAAATATGTAACTATAGGGATGATGATTTTTGTTATTATTATTGCTGTCTTTCTATCTAATTTATTGCTACGCATGATTACAAAACCGATCTCCATGCTAATAAGTAAAGTGAAGCAGGTGGAGAATGGGAGAATGGACACCTCTTTTGATATTGAGACAAAGAATGAAATAGGGATATTGAATCATGTGATTGGAAATTTAATTAATAGAATTAAGGATCTTCTACGAGATAACAAATATGAACAGGAACAGAAACATAAAGCAGAACTTGCCGTGTTGCATGAACAGATCAAACCTCACTTTCTTTACAATACCCTGCACTCCATTAGTCAGCTTGTGGAGCTTGGTTATAAAGCAGAAGCAGTAGCGATGCTAGAATCGATATCTAGCTTTTATAGGGTTAGTCTAAGCGATGGAAAAGATATTATTAGCGTACAAGATGAGATTCAGCTCACTCAACATTATCTCTATATTATGGGTCAGCGTTATAATGACTCCTTCCTATACGAAATAGATGTGGATAAATCCATATTATACTTCAGTATGATCAAGCTAATCCTGCAGCCGCTTGTAGAGAACGCAATCTATCATGGTGCGAAACAGAAGCGTGGTATTGCCATAGTTAAAGTGATCGGTTTTCGCCAAGAGGACACACTCGTGTTTGAAGTCCATGATACTGGCGTGGGAATCCCTGCTGAGCAATTGAAGGTTATTCAGAATTCATTGCAGCTCAAGACGAGTATGAATGATAATAAAAGTTTTGGATTGTATAATATTCAAGCTAGAATACAAAGCCACTTTGGCTTACAGTACGGTATAAAGATAAAAAGTGAGTATGGCACAGGAACGATAGTAAAGGTTGTAATTCCAATTGTCCCACTGAATGGAGAGAACCTCATATGATAAAACTTCTCGTAGTTGACGATGATGTCATTATTCGGAGAGGAATAAGCGAAGGAATTCCTTGGAGTGATCATAATTTCAAAGTCATTGGAACTGCTGGTGACGGAGAAACTGCATTGGAGATCATAAAAGATGAAGTGCCAGACATGATTATCTCCGACATTCGAATGCCATTTATGGATGGGCTTGAATTAGCTGAGAAGGTGTTAGGGGAACACCCTAGGGTAAAGGTTGTTCTACTTACAGGTTATGAAGAATATGAATACGCGAAGAAGGCGATAGATATTCAAGCATGTGAATATTTAATAAAGCCTATTAATAACAAAGTGCTATTGCAAAAAGCAATTGAAATTGGAGCGCAGATCGAGCAGGAGACGCAGTATTCCAGACAAATACAAGAAGGTATGCCTCTGCTTCGACAGCGTTATCTGAACAAATTAGTTTTAGGCGTATCCATACAAGATTTTCAATCGGAGATGAGCTTCCTAAAGCTGGACTTGGTGCGAAGCACTTTTCAGATCATTATTATAAAGATAGACGATCTCAATAGCCCGAGACTTTTGAAAAGGTATTTGGAAAAAGAATTGATTAAATTCTCTGTGCAGAATATTACGGATGAGTTACTTGGTAGACGTGGAGTAACTTTTAATAATGGTGGGGATGAGTTAATTGTTATTTATAACGACGACCTGGAACCGAATGAGCTATTTAAGGATGCTTATCAATTTGCGGAGCTGTTACTTGATAAAATCATGAGTTATGTAAAGACGACAATTACAATTGGAATGGGAGGAGCTTATGAGGGGTATTCCAAAATATCTAAATCGTATGAGGAGGCATGTTCCTCATTAGCCTTTCGTCATTATAGTGGAACAAACCAGATTATATCTGTGAATGAGACGGGATTATTCTCTAACGCCAATGACCTTCCATTAGTAGCTATAAAGAAAGAACTTTTGTCAAAAGTGAAGCTAGGTATGATAAAAGAAGCATTGAATATCGTAAATGATTTAGAACTTGAATTACGAAGAGAGCCATTGGAGCTTTCGCAGATACATCTTCTTGCTGTAGAGCTTGTTATCATGGTATTTCAGGGTATACATGAATGGGGAGAAGAATGGGAGAATCGAAAAGATTTCTATGCAGTGTGCGTGGAGCTGCAAGATCTTGAAACCATTAGGGATATATTTAATTATATGAGAGAATTGATTAAAGATATCGCAATGACTGCTAAGAATATCAGAGAATCGCTCACTAAAGGGTTAGTCCATAAAGCGATGCAATATATTGATGAACATTACCAAGATGAGAATTTGAGCTTAAATGAAGTGGCGGGGGAGGTTTTTATCAATCCAACCTATTTAAGTATCATATTCAAGAGGGAGAAGAATATTAAATTTTCCGAATATTTGTTAGAGGTTCGAATGAGGAAGGCGATTCAGCTGCTTCGTAAGGAGAAGCATAAGACCTATCATATTGCACAGATGGTAGGCTATCCGAATCCCCAATATTTTAGCGTAGTCTTTAAGAAATATACAGGCTTATCACCAACCGAATATCGTAGCCAAATGGATGAGGAAGACGCATAATATGGCGTCTTTTTTATTTGAACTTATATTTGCAGGATATAAAAAAACAAAACACTTTACCAAAGTTATTGTATTCATTGGGCTACTTACTTCTTGTATGATGAGGACATCAGCAAGGAGGTGGGATTTAGTTTGAAAGAACAGACAACCGCAAAGCGAAATGTACTCCCTTATGTATTCATTATTCCATGTTTGCTCTTTATATTTACTTTTCTGATCTATCCCATTGGTAATCTGTTCTATTACAGCTTCCAAAATTATAATATCAATGCTCCATATTATAATGGATTTGCGGGATTTGGAAATTATATGAAGGCATTCACAGATGACCCCTTATTTTTCAAAAGCTTGATGATCAGCTTAAAGTGGGTAACAAGTCAGGTACTACTGCAATGCGGTTTAGGTTTATTGCTAGCTTTACTATTAAATCAAGTATTTCCAATGCGTGGATTTTTTCGTTCTCTTGCATTTATCCCGTGGGCTATCTCAGGAGTAATCACTTCGTTAATCTGGTCGATTATGTTCAACGAACATATGGGATTGATCAATGATCTATTCATGAAGCTAAACCTGATAGACATGCCGATTGCATGGACCGCCAATATAAGTACTGTATTCAAAGCAGTAGTTGTTGCAGAGCTATGGAGAGGTATCCCTTTCTTTGCCATTACGTTCTTAGCGGCACTTCAATCCATACCGAATGAATTGTATGAAGCTAGCAGGGTGGATGGGGCGAAACGTCTGAAATCCTTCTATCATGTAACTCTTCCCTATTTGAAGAATGCGATTGTATTAACAACCTTACTACGCACAGCGTGGGAATTTAACAATATTGATCTTATTTATAATATGACGGGTGGCGGACCAGCGCATGCTACCACGACATTAACGATGTATGTCGTTGAGTTAGCTGTCAAAGGTGGGGATTTCGGATACGGCTCCGCACTAACAGTCATGTCCTTCTGTGTGCTGATGATTTTCTCCATTACATACTTATGTGCGACACGATTTGGAAAGGAGTCAGCATGATGCGGAGGTTTACCCATAGAATCGATCGAATTGCTACGATGTATGTGCCTTTAGGATTGTTCATGCTATTCTTCTTGCTACCTTTATACTGGACTCTAGCAACAGCATTAAAGCGAGAGGGGGATATTCTGAAGAGGCCAATCGCGTATTGGCCGTCACCCCTTACCTTCGATAACTTTACTTTTGCATGGCAGAATGTAGGTTTTTCTACCTACTTTAAGAACAGCTTGTTCGTCGCAGGGTTCACAGTCGCATTCGTCCTAGTGATCTCTATCTTTACCGGATATGCACTTAGTCGGTTCAAATTCAGAGGAAAAGCTGGGTTTATGATTCTGCTATTATGTACGCAATTTGTTCCATCGGCCATGCTATTGATTCCATTGTTCATTATGCTGAAGAATATGGGACTTATCGGTAATTATTTCTCGCTTATCTTAACCTATACGACCTTTCAGCTGCCCTTCAACGCGATCCTAATGAGCAGCTTTATATCTAACGTTCCTGAACAATTGGAAGAGGCTGCAATGGTTGATGGATGTACACGATTACAATCTGTTATATACGTTGTCTTACCATTATTAATTCCAGGTATTGTGGCGACTGCAGCATTCACCTATATCTATGCTTGGAACGAATTCTTGTTTAGCTTAATGTTCATTAGTAAGCATACGATGTTCACGATTCCTGTCGGCCTTAATAGCATGATGGGCGAATATAACATCAATTACGGCGCTCTAGCCGCTGGTAGCATGATCGCCTTATTACCTGCAGTTATCCTATTCATGTATGTTCAAAAGTTTCTTGTGCAAGGTATTACAGATGGTGCTGTCAAAGGGTGAAGTGATTATCTCTACATAGAGTAGAGATTCACATATATAAAAAATGACCTAGGAGGGTTTCAATTGACAAGAAGACGGATGGCAATCAGCTTAATCTTGCTTTGTTTTGTGATGGTAGTTTCAGCATGCAGTACCTCACAGAATACAACAGTAATTGAAGACAATAGCACGAAGCCAGGAAGTGAAGCGGCACCTGAAAAGGTTAAAATTACATTCTGGGATGAGAATTCAGGACCAAGCAGGACTCCAATATACCAAGAGGTAATTAGACGGTTCCAGGACGAGAACCCTAATATTGAGGTTGAATATGTAGGCATACCTTCGAGCTCTGCTAAGGAAAAGTATGATGTAGCGATAGCAGCCGACGCTCTGCCCGATGTAGGTGGATTGCATATTATGTGGGTGGCGGATTTCGTAGCAAGAGAAAAGCTTCTTTCACTGGATTCTTACTATGACAGTTGGGATGAGAAAGCAGCGATGAATGCAGCTTCCGTAGAAGAAGTGCGTGATTATGTACAAGATGGCAAGCTTTACTTTCTTCCGAATACGATTAGCGCTGATATGATTTGGTACCGCAGTGATTGGTTCGAGACAGCAGGGTTGAATGCTCCGGGAACTTGGGATGATTTCTTCGCAGCGGTTGAAACCTTGAATGATGCTAGTCAGAACCGCTTTGGATATAGTATTCGAGGTGGAGCAGGCGGAGCTCATCAATTGAAGAAAATGATGTATGCATACTCAGGAATCTCCCAATTCTTCGATGAGTCTGGGAAGAGCACCTTGAATGATCCTCTGCATGTTGAGTTCTTAGAGAAATACCTTGGTATTTATAAGAAATTCACACCTGAGAGTGATGTCACAAACGGATACAAAGAGATGGTTGCTGCTTTCGATACCGGTGTAGCTGCAATGATTCAACATAATATTGGTTCGTTTGGGGAACATGACAAAACATTGCAGCCTGATCAGTTTGCTGGAGTATCCTTACCGCCATCCCCAATTAATGGTAAGCGCATTATCGAGGGTGGTAACTCTACTGGATACGGTGTGTTTAGCTCAACGAAACATCCTGAAGAAGCATGGCGCTTCCTTAGCTACTTAAATTCCGCACCAATCCAAAGCTTCTGGAATGAGAGTATCGGCCAATTGCCGACAAATGAAGTAGCCATGAAGGACGAGTGGGTACTCAATACCCAGCATATAAAAGTTTCCGCAGATGCGTTATCTAGCACAAGTACTGAATTCATCATTCCTCCACTATACTTGCCAGGCTACTCCAGTATTCTTGATCAAGTGGCGAACCCTGGTTTACAAGAGGTAATGGTCGGACAGATTACGGTTCAACAGTTCCTAGATAAGTGGGCAGGCTCAATGGAAAGTGAACTAATCAAATATAACGAGCATTTCAAAAAATAGAATAGAATCCGATCATCCATAATAACTGGATATGTTCCGGTTATTATGGATATTTTCTTGATTTGAATAATGAGGTGATTGTACATGAGGAGGATACCGCTTCAACAAAATGGTGTTCTCGCCAGCCGATTAATACTTGGATGTATGGCTATGGGTGGAGAAAGGAACATCGCTCCAATAACGATGAATGATATTAAAGAGGCTCGAATGATCATGAATTCAGCCCTTCAGATAGGGATAAACATGTTTGACCACGCTGATATTTATAAGCTAGGAAAAGCTGAGCAGGTTTTTGGAAGTGTGCTGCGGGAGATACCAAGCTTAAGAGAGAGCATCATCATTCAATCCAAATGTGGTATACGTCCCAAAGAATGGACAGGACTGCCCTTCAAGAGGTATGACTTTGCAAAGGAGCATATTCTAACTAGTGTGGATGGTATTCTAGAGAGACTTGGAATTGAATATTTGGATATATTGCTGCTTCATCGACCAGATCCTCTTATGGATCCTGAAGAAGTAGCTGCAGCCATACAAGCATTAAAGAGCAGTGGGAAAGTAAGAAGATTTGGCGTGTCGAATATGAGCGCCGGTCAGATTCGTTTATTACAATCATATTGTGACGAACGTTTTATCGTGAATCAACTAGAAATGAGTTTGCAACAAATAGGTTGGCTAGAGGCGGGTATTCTTGTAAACCATGAAGCGGGAAAAGATCTTATATTTCCCGAAGGGACCTTAGAATATTGCCGCTTGGAAAATATACAGCTGCAAGCATGGGGGGCGCTTGCCCAAGGTGCGTATTCTGGCAATGCTCAGCGATCTGAAGATCATCGCGTATGGAAAACTGCTCAATACGTCAGAGAGCTGTCTATACAGAAGGAAACAGCAGCTGAGGCGATTGTACTTGCTTGGTTAATGAAACACCCTGCAGGAATACAGCCTATTATCGGTACCTCTAAACCCGAACGAATTGAAGCATGCGGTCAAGCGATTCATATTTCGTTGACTAGTGATGAATGGTACGGCTTATATACTAGCTCTCGTGGAGGTGAGGTTACCTAATGAATGAATGGAATCTTAGAACAATTGACAATCAGTTGAAACTAGAATGGGCTGGGTCGAATCTGAAGCTAACCACAGCATTCGGTGTGGAGTGGGAAGGTAAGGATGGTAAGTGTCTCATAACGTCAGATTGGATTTTTCAAGATCGAAGTGAAGAGATAGTAATTATTGAATATGAAGACTATAAGGTGATTACAGATCAGTTTACCCATGGGCCCTTAACGCTATTACGTCAAGTTCGTTATCTTGTTAGTGATCTGTCTATGATTGAAGTAAGATTAATTGTCGAGAATGTAGGCGATGAACAGCTTAGATTACATCGTCTTCTTCCCTTGTTGGTACAGAATGAGACAGAATTGAGCATTAATGGTTGTCAGGCAGGGGACTGGGTATTCTATCGTAACGGAAGACAGAAGAATGATTTGCCCTCGGTTTGTGTACTCGGCAAGAATGATGAAGCTTATCAGGATGCGGTGATGGGATTAAGCGAATCGGGCAGACATGATGGTGTGGAGACGAGTTCAGTTACTGAAGTGATAAGTGATGAGCTGAGTGTGATTGTAGGTAGCATAAAGCCAGATGCACAACCTTTACTAATCGGTTTTATCAATGCTGTAGATCATTTGGTTGAATGTAGAATTCGCACCGAAGAATCGCGTCAAACCTTTGAAAGGCTTGATGCTTCCTGTCTTCTTGATGGTGTTGTATTAGCCCCGGGGTTGACTAGGGAAGGAAGCTGGCTGCGTCTCGATGCTGCCCTCACTGATGGAGTGGCTAGATTTGTGAAAGCGAAAAAGCGAGAAACGGGATCGGGTGCTCATCCAAATCCACCTTCCGTTTACTGCACATGGTATTACTATGGAGATACAGTGAGTCAACAAGATGTGTATAGCAATATTGAAGCTCTAAAGCAGAAAGCAATTCCTGTTGATGTTGTACAGGTCGATGAAGGCTGGGAGCAACGGTTTGGGAATTGGGAAGCAAATCATCGATTTCCGGACGGTATGCAAACAGTTGCGTGCACCATTCGGGAACATGGATTTCGACCAGGAATATGGACTGCTCCATTCTTGGTTGAACCTCGCAGTGATATGCGATTTTACCATGATGATTGGCTATTGAGAGACAAGAACGGTGATCCTATACTCTTCTATATGAATAACACAGATAATCTAGTATGGGATGTGACTCATCCAGAAGTGCAGGAGTGGATAGAGGGCTTGTATCGCAAGCTTAGCGAATGGGGCTACACTTACCATAAGCTTGATTTCACAAGAGCGGTTGCGAATGATGAGGACGTTCAATACCACAATCCCGCGGTGACCAGAGCTGAGGCTTATCGTATGGGAGTTGAAGCCGTTCGTCGAGGAATAGGATCAGAAGGTTATATGCTAATCTGCGGGGGGCTATTCTCTGCTGCTTCTGGGTTGGTAGATGCTCATCGAACTAGCTCGGATGTATTAAGCATGTGGAGCGATAGTGATGGTAAGCAAGGTGGCAAAGTTGTACCATTCACCATTAAACAGAACATACTCAGATATTGGATGAGCTCCTTGTGGCATAACGACCCAGATGCACTGATGGTGCGGCGTAATCATACTCGTTTCCGTTCGTTAGATCTTAGCTTAGGGAAACTGACGGATGATGAGGCTAGAGTTACAGCATTAAATCAGTATTGGGGCGGGGGACTTGTATGCTTCTCAGAGCCAATGTTCAATATGGATGCAGATCGTTTAGGTTTACTACGGCATTTAATACCCGCACTGGGAAACCCCGCTGTACCTCGGGATATGTATAAGGGTAAACAATATCCTCAACTATTGGATGTTGAATTAGATTGTCAGTTGGTTGGTTTGGGCATTTGGCATACAGTTAGTGTCGTCAACTGGAATGATGAACCCAGACGGGCATCTATTCAATTAAGTAAAGAGCTTCTAGGTTCTTTTGCTGAGCAATATCCTTCCTTTCACGTATCAGAATTTTGGAGCGGAACGATGCACCACGGTATTCGAACTGGTGATTATATTGATCTGGGAATACTCCCTCCTCATTCAGCGGCACATCTGAAGATAGTGCCAGTACTGGTTGATCAACCAACGATACTGTATACAAATGGTCACTTCTCCATGGGAGCAGCAGAAATAACAAGAATGCAGATTGCTAATAATTATGTTGATCTCCATATAAATTGGCTGTGGGACGAACCGTTGAATATTGTGCTATCAACACCTGTTGGAAGGGAATGGGTCGATGTACATCCCAAGGAGGTCGAGTGGGATTACAATGGCAACGATAGGTCAATACGACTTATCATTCCTTCACATTGGGAAGGTATTGTACGTCTAAACTTAAAATGAATTATTTTTTTAGAAAATCAATGGACACCTCAAAATAGTGCGCAGGGAGCAGTCCTGTAAGCAGGAAAATGTCGTCTTAGAGAGTGAGTAGGGAGCAGAATGGTTACTGTAAACAGGAAAAGTCACTTAGGGAGCAGTGCAGTGCGCCTTACTCGCTTATATCTTTTTCCCTTTGGAGCTTCTTTATTTTCTTTCTGATCGGAGTACCTAATTTCCAAAAGAAGAGTCCTAATAAGAGTAACGAACTGCCGATGATAAGGTTCTCCACTGAAAAGTTGCCTAGTTTTTCGTCTATGTTCTTGTTTACGACTCCGATGATGAGATTTGCCAGACCAGCTGATAATTCAACGATCATCAGGGTCGTCCATAACAAGTTAATTCTCTTGAAGTGCTTTATTTTGGATTCAATATCGGAGTACATATCGAACGCGCCTTCTGAAGACTTACGTCGGAAGAAGGCCCAACGCATAAAGGTAGCAACACATTCAATCCCACTTTGTTCCAAAAACTTAATATAAGCAATGCTTTCGGGATGAGTGGGCATATTCTCTAAGAGCTCAATTCTATAGGTATACTCAAAGTTTGGACCTTCTGTAAAGACATATAAATTTTCTTACAATATACTTCATAAGAGCTCACCCCCATCAATTTTTTTGCCGTTTAGAATCAACTCTTTCAACCTTGTGATTTCGCCTTTTATAATGGACTTCCCCAATGCGGTTATTACATATTCTTTTTTTCGAGAATCCTTGTCCCCTTCTACCGATTCAATCCACCCGAGATTAATGCGCTCGTATCACAATTGGTCAAATATAGTCAAAGTCAAAGAAAACGGAGGATTCCCTTATGAAATAAGGCTATTTTTGATTAATTTGACCTTTCCTGACCAATTTTCAAAATTGATGAACCGCCTAGTGGCAAGTATAATTTAAGTATAGTAACAACAATAATACGAAGGAGGAGTTTCACATGTTTGCATTAATTCCATTTCGCAAGAAAAATCAGGATGTTGTGCGGCAGCTGTTCGATCCCTTCAACGATTTCTTCAATGACGATTTATTCGCACCACTGGTCGGAGATGCTCATCAGCTCCGCACGGATATCCGGGAGACGAATGAGGCTTATGTCATTGAATCAGAGTTGCCGGGGTTTAACAAGGCAGATATAAGTGTTGATTACACGAATAACTATGTGACGATCAAGGCCGTACGCAAGCAAGAGGATGAGCAGAAGGGTGATGATCAACGTTTAATACGTCGCGAACGTTATTACGGTGAGTTTGTCCGTCGCTTCTATGTTCAGGACATTGATGAGAATCAGATCAAAGGGAAATTCGAGGATGGAATACTGAAGCTGATGATCCCTAAGCAGAATAGGAAAGATAGTGTTACTCAGAAAATTGAAATCGAATAGACATTTATAGTATTGGAACGATACACATCATACGGATATGGATATGATGTGTATTATTCTATGAACATGAAGATGATCTAATATTAGGGGGTGATGTAATGGTGAAATTCAAGGATTACTATACGGTTCTGGGGGTAGATCGTCAGGCATCGGACACGGAAATCCGCAAGGCTTATCGAAAGCTGGCCCGTACTTGGCACCCGGATGTTAACAAGTCAAAGGATGCTGAGAGGCGATTCAAGGAAATACAAGAAGCTCATGAAGTGCTTAGCGATGCAAAGAAGAGAGCGAGGTATGATCAGCTGGGTGAGAATTGGGATAAGGTAGATTATGATCCGGGGTCTCAAGGTCGTTATTCGAACGGGGGCAGATCCTCTGCGGGAATGGGCGATCATGTTGGGATGGATGGATTCAGTGATTTCTTCCAACAATTTTTCGCTGGTCAAGCCCAATCACAACCGAAGTCGCGGTCATACACTCAGGATGGAATGTTCTCGGATAATGGGGAATTTGATCTAGGCTATGACCAAGCTGAGCTGAGCTTAACGATGGAGCAAGCGATTCAAGGCGGCAGTATTCGACTGGATCTTGAGGGAAGACAGCTCAATCTAAAGCTGCCGGCCAAGCTCTATGAAGGTCAGATCATCAGATTGAAGGGCCAGGGCTCTTCCGTTGGAATGGGAAAGGCTCGACGGGATTTGCATGTAATTATACGCTTCAAGCCTAATCTATCCTATGAGCAAGAAGGTACATCTCTGATCGCAACCTTGCAAATCGCCCCTTGGCATGCTGTCCTCGGAACTATGGCAGCAATTCGTATGTTGGATGGCCATGGAATGAATGTGAAGATTCCGCCAGGCAGCATAGCTGGGAGTAAGCTGCGAATTGCAGGAAAGGGCTTATTCGATAAGGATGGTCACCGTGGAGATCTGATTCTGAGGCTCGAGATCATCGTCCCTTCATCAATAACTGTGGAAGAGAAGAAGCTTTACAATCAATTGGCTGAGCTTCGCAAGCTGGAGCCAACAATCAGATAATCAAGAAGGGGGGGAACTGATAATGAATATGGAGAGAATGACACAGAAGTCGCAGGAAGCGATAGTGGCTGCTCAATCACTGGCGATTGCATATCATCATACTGAGATTGACCCTGATCACCTGCTGCAGGCATTGTTGGAGCAGGAAGACGGGTTGGCTGTTCGATTGCTGCAACGAATGGACATTAAGCTTATTGAGTTGAATAAACAGATTGCAGCATCACAAGATAGAAAAGCAAAGCTGACCGGTCCTGATGCAGAGAAGGGACAGGTCTATATCGGCAGGCATTTAACACGGGTATTGGACGATGCGGAGAAGGAAGCGAATCATTTAAAGGATGATTATATCTCGGTAGAGCACCTGTTGCTATCCCTTAGTGAAGATAAATCGGCTGCGGGAAATTCCTTGCGGGGTGCAGGAGTTGGTAGGGAGCTATTGCTTAAGGCATTATCTGAGGTAAGAGGGCATCAACGGGTAACAAGTCGCGAGCCTGAGGCGACCTATGAGTCCTTGGAGAAATATGGTCGTGATTTGCTTGCTGAGGTTCGAGCTGGCAAGATTGATCCAGTCATTGGTCGAGATAGTGAGATTCGTAGAGTGATCCGAATACTCTCACGCAAGACGAAGAATAATCCGGTGTTGATCGGAGAGCCTGGGGTTGGTAAAACCGCAGTGGTTGAAGGGCTGGCGCATCGTATTGTGCGCAGAGATGTGCCAGAGAGTCTCAAGGATAAGACAATCTTTGCCTTGGACATGAGTGCTCTGGTCGCCGGTGCCAAGTATCGTGGTGAGTTCGAAGAGCGGCTGAAGGCTGTCTTGCAGGAGATCAAACAAAGTAACGGCCGTATTCTGCTGTTCATAGATGAGCTCCATACAATAGTAGGAGCGGGCAAGACCGAGGGAGCTATGGATGCGGGTAATATGCTGAAGCCAATGCTTGCACGCGGTGAGCTTCACTGTATTGGGGCAACCACATTGGATGAGCATCGCCAATATATTGAGAAGGATCCAGCACTGGAACGCAGGTTTCAGAAGGTATTGGTGGAGGAATCCAGTGTAGAGGATACCATCTCGATCCTGCGCGGGTTGAAGGAGCGCTATGAGATCCACCATGGAGTCCGAATTCATGACAATGCACTTGTCGCCGCCGGCGTATTGTCCGACCGATACATCAGTGATCGATTCCTGCCAGACAAGGCGATTGATCTAGTGGACGAGGCATGTGCGATGATACGCACTGAGATCGATTCCTTGCCAAGTGAGCTTGATGAGGTAACACGTCGTGTGATGCAGATGGAAATCGAGGAAGCTGCATTAAGCCACGAGAAGGATGTGATGAGTCGTGAGCGGTTGAAGCTGCTGCAGAAGGAATTGGCCGACCTGAAGGAGAAGTTCGGAGCAATGCGAGCACAGTGGGATCAAGAGAAGCAGGTCATTGATCATATTCAGAGCCTTCGTCGCGAATTGGAGAAGGCTAGACTCCAGCTACAGGAGGCGGAAGAGAAATACGATCTGAATAAATCGGCAATATTGAGCTATGGGACGATTCCTACCCTGGAGAAACAAGTGGCTGAAGCTGAGCAAGAGGCTGCTGACACTTCGGGTAATCGCTTGATTCGCGAAGAGGTTACCGAGGAGGAAATTGCTGATATTGTGTCACGCTGGTCTGGAATACCAGTGAAGAGGTTAGTGGAAGGTGAGCGAGATAAGCTGCTGCGTTTAGAAGACATTCTTCATGAACGAGTAGTCGGACAGCATGAAGCTGTAGAATTAGTTACAGATGCAGTCATTCGTTCGAGAGCTGGAATTAAGGATGCGCAGCGACCGATGGGCTCATTCATCTTCCTTGGACCAACAGGGGTTGGGAAGACAGAATTGGCAAAAGCACTTGCAGAAGCATTGTTCGATAGTGAAGAGCATATCATTCGCCTCGATATGTCCGAATATATGGAGAAGCATTCCGTGTCTCGATTAGTTGGAGCTCCTCCAGGATATGTTGGCTATGATGAAGGAGGTCAACTGACCGAGGCTGTTCGACGCAAGCCATATTCCGTTGTACTGCTAGACGAAATTGAGAAGGCACATCCCGATGTGTTCAATCTGCTATTGCAGCTGCTTGATGACGGTCGACTAACCGATTCCCACGGAAGAACAGTCGACTTCAAGAATACGATTGTGATCATGACATCGAACTTAGGCTCTCAGTATCTCATCGAGGAGATCAATCGGGATAATCCGACGATACCGGAGGGGGTCAAGGAGCGGGTTCTTGTACAGCTACGAACCCACTTCCGCCCCGAATTCATTAACCGAATCGATGATATTGTCGTGTTCAAGCCGCTGTCAACTCAGGATATCCAAGAGATTGTAGGCATACTGTTGCATCAGCTGGAGCAGAAGCTTACCGAGAGCCAGATTACCCTGAAGCTTACTGATGAGGCTAAGCGCTTCATCGCCGATGCTGGATATGATCCAGTATATGGTGCGCGACCACTAAAGCGATACATCCAGAAGCATCTGGAAACCCGTATTGCGCGCACGATTATTGCCGGTGTGCCGACTAATTCTGTGATTACTGTGACCGTGAAAGCGGAGCAGCTGGCTATAGAGGTGACCGAGGCGGTTCTAATAAGCAACGATCACAGTGCATAGTCACGATACGTACTGATAAACGAAATACATCTTGTCTGAGTATTGGGTTGTTGATGATTAAACGTTATATCGAGTGGCTAATCCTTAGAAGGTTGCAGGATAATCAAGAATAACGTTATATCGAGTGGTTATATGTATGTATTCAGCGGATATGTGATGAAATGGTTCAATTAACCACCCCAAAGGTGGCTATAAGGTTGAAGAAGATCATTTGATCTGAATTAGCCACCCGAGAAGGGGTTAAACCTAGACCGTTAAACAAAAACAAAAGCACTTTTATATCAAGCTGGATATAATACAAGCTATAATATATTCAGTTAGCGGCATGGCGCTAGGTTATATGATCAGAAGGAGAACACAGACTTGTACCAACTAGCCAAGGAGTATAGTCAGTATCAAGAGATTACAGTTTATGAGGCTAACCAGCTGTTTGGGAGGATTGGCAAATACCGCTTCCTACAGTTTTCAGAGCATGCAGTGCAGGGCGCAATGGATATGAAGGATCCTAAACGCATTGTGCTGGAATATCCGAGGGCAATTATTCATTTAATGGAGATGAATGGGCCCTCCTTTGAGCATGTATTTATGATCGGACATGGAATTGGAACGATTGCCAATCATTTCTCTAAGAAACAATTTCGGATAGCTGAAATAGATGAGAAAGTATTGGAGCTAAGCAGAATGTATTTTGAATACGTCATGGATAATGTTGTAATTGGAGATGGAGCTGAGCTTCTAAAGAATGAAGGCGCTAATCGATTTGATTATATTATTCTTGATGCCTTCACGGAAGCAGGCACACCGCATCACATGACAACATTGCAGTTTTTTCGAATGACTAGGGATAAACTCAAAGCAGGAGGATTAATAATCATAAATCTATTCGGTAAAACGAATAATGATCATCTCATTAATGCGATCTATACTACGCTTAAGGAAATATATATGTACACAAGAGCATTCTCGCTACCGGGTGGGGATGCCTCTGACATACGGAATATGATTGTCATAGCTAGTAACAGAGTGATAGAAGCTGAACTAAGATCTATGGCAGGATTCGTAGAGATCGAGTTGGCGCTTGGTCATATTATTATGAGTGAGTTTGTGGAGTGAATGTTCAATGAGGTGAGGCAACTATCAAACTTTGATAGAAGTACGGGAGATAGAAGATGATGAGGAAGTAAGTAAGCTCCGTATAGGTTTCTAAGAGAGCACTTACCCTAACTATACTTGCGGAACAATAATTCACTACTTATATTCCAGCAAGTATTTCTCTATACTTTAAAGAGAACGTCTTATACATAAACAAAGGAGGACAAATCTATGAAGTATAGAAAGTTGGGAAGAACTGGGCTGAATGTCAGTGAAATCAGCTTGGGAAGCTGGTTAACCTATGGAGGATACGTCGAAAAGGAAAAGGCTGCTAACTCGATACATAAGGCTTACGAGCTGGGCATTAATTTTTTCGATACAGCTAATGTATATGAACGGGGTGCGGCCGAGACCGTAGTTGGGGAGGCATTACGTAATTACCCAAGGGAATCCTATGTGCTGGCGACTAAGGTGTTTGGTGAGATGGGTGACGGTCCGAATGATAGGGGACTATCTCGTAAGCATATCATCGAGCAGTGTAACGCTAGCTTAAACCGCCTGGGTCTAGACTATATTGATGTCTATTATTGTCATCGCTTCGATCGAGGCACGCCTCTAGAGGAGACACTTCGTGCTTTGGACGACCTCGTGACTCAAGGTAAGGTTCTCTATGTTGGGGTTAGTGAGTGGACAGCTTACCAGATGGTAGAAGCTCATGCAATTGCTGATAAATTACTACTAGATCGTATTGTAGTCAATCAACCGGTTTATAATATGTTTAATCGCTATATCGAGAAAGAAGTGATTCCGATGGGTACAGAGAAGGGAATCAGTCAGGTCGTATTCTCTCCGCTTGCTCAAGGCATATTAACAGGTAAATATCGTAAAGGGCAAGAGATACCATCAGAAAGTCGCGCCAACAGCAAGAATTGGGGTGCCGATCATATCAAGGAGGAGCATCTGGAGAAGGTTGAGAAGCTAATTCATATTGCTGACGAGCTAGGAATTAGGCTTTCTCAGCTAGCCCTTGCTTGGATTTTACGCCAAGAGAACGTGGCCAGTGCATTGATCGGAGCCAGCCGTCCAGAGCAGGTTGAAGAAAACTGCAGGGCAAGTGAAATTCACTTATCTGATGAAGTAATGAAATCTATAGATGAAGTTTTATCTTAAAGTAATTGTCCTAGTAGCACCCTACCCATTGTAGACAGCTTGCAGAACCCGACCATGTGAGGTCGGGTTCTTGCACGCCACATATTAAAGACATATGCTTCTAATCTTTGTTCTTACCCTTTGCTTTGCGTTTCATATATGATTGTCTTAACCATGTAATGAATGATCCTGCTAATGCCAAGCAGACAAGTAACAACTGCATGATCCAAGGATTCTCCAACATGACCTTAGAATGCCAAGGAAGGTTCACGACTTCGCCAACCCCTTTCGAATGAGGGCTGTAACTAGCAGTAGACTGGGGATTACAAGCAGCAGTGGAATCCATAAATAGGGTGATAAAATTTTCATGTGAACACCCATAATATGCTCCATAATGTTATCAGCCATTGTCATGCCAACAAAGAGAACAGCAATACATACGGGTATTATGATGCGGCGGTTTGTTGCTTGCATGGTCAATAGTTGAATACCGCGCACAGCAGCGAAGATGTACAAGCTTATTTTGAAGAATGCCGTAACGAAGAAGTAAATGACCCCAAAGACATCAAGGTTTTCTAAGAACTCTGCCAAACTAATCTGGGTAAGGAGCAAGTATAATGGAAAATAAGCACGCTTGAAGATGGTTTCACCCATCACAACGACAGCTAATACGTTGGCGACAGCTAAGAAAAGTCCAGTTAGAATGGTTGCAAGCAATGTTGTCCGTAAGATGCGGTTCGATTGATTCACAAGCGGCCAGATCATGCCGAAGGAGAGTATTTCTCCGAACGATTGTGTAATGCCTGTGGGCCAAACAAACCTCCATATTAATTCAAATCCTTCCCCCGCTATGGGTAATATATTTTTTAGATTGTACATATCTGTGTCTAAGAACAATAATATCGTTTCGAGAATAAAGAGGATGAAAATACAGGGTAATAATAAGCCTCCAAGGCGGCATAAAACCTCGATTCCATGATAGACTCCGTAAGCAACCAACGTGATGAATATGATAAGTAAAAAAAGAGGAGGAGTGCGCGGCAAAAGCGTGGATGGAATTAAGAATGTCAAATCCGCAACGATTCGCCCCGCTGAGTACATGAAGAGAAATGGATATAACCACGCAATTGGTGTGCCAATCCATCTACCCCACTGATTAGGAAACCATTCAACTAAGGTTAACCCTGGATTTAGGCGCATTAAAGTAACATTCCCCCACACAATCAATGTTCCAATCGCTGTTGAGAGCAATATGGCAATCCAAGCATCTCTTCCAGCAGCAGAGGCAAATGCGAAAATAATCGTAGTGCCTATCTGAAACAGCATTGTAAGAGAAAATAGCTGGTAATTGGAAATCCTCTCCATTCGTTTACTCCATTTCTTATAGGCTCTTTTCAAATTATCTCCATAAACATAGACCGCGATACCACAATAAACAAGGCACCGCATAGATTCGAGCAGAAGAGGAAAAATAAGGGCGATTCTAAATGTAGATGCTCGCTTCTATGGAGGTCATTATGTTCTTTCAGAAAAAGAAGTCAAAATCAAAGGCTTCAATGGATTCTTCCGATTCAGACCAGCTGCAGCATGTAGAGCAGGCACCTATCCTATCCGATTTGGATCAGAATAAGCAGCAATTGCAGATAATCTTTCAGAGCTGCTCTGATGTTGTCTTCAGGAATTTCCGTATTGGTGGCAAGTATAATGCTTTTCTTGTTTGCGTGGACGGGCTTGTGGATATGAAGCATGTTGATCATATGATCCTGAAGCCTTTAATGTATGATAGCCATACAGATTTTTTGGGTGTCAGCCCGATTATTGTTTTAAAGGAACAATCCGTTGCTGTGGGACAAGCCAAGGAAGCTTGCGACTTTAACGCCATTGTTACTAGCGTTCTGTATGGTGAGGCCGCTGTGTTCATTGAAGGAGAAAAAACTGCACTAATCTTGGACGTCAAGGGCTGGGAAATGAGGAGCATCGAGGAGCCTGCTTCGGAAACTGTAATTCGAGGTCCTAGGGAAGGGTTTAACGAGAATATTCGAACGAGCACCAGTCTGATTCGCAGAAAATTAAGATCTCCAAATCTCAAATTGGAATCTCTGCAGATCGGGGAGGTTGCAAAAACGGAAATTGTTATAGCGTATGTGCAAGGTATTGCAGAGGATTCTCTTGTGCAGGAGGTTCGCCATCGATTGGGACGTATTAAGCTGGATAGCGTACTTGAGAGCGGCTATATCGAGGAGATGATTGAGGATGCTCCCTATTCGCTCTTCCCGACTATTCGTAATACAGAAAGACCGGATGTAGTGACAGCAAATCTGTTGGAGGGGAGGGTTGCAATTCTTGTGGACAATACTCCCTTTGTACTGATTGTACCTGTAACCTTTTGGAGTGCTCTTACGGCCAATGAGGATTATTATGAGCGCTTCTGGGTAGGGTCAGTGATCCGATTCATCCGGCTTGGGGCTTTATTCATATCGATGAATCTGCCTGCAATATATGTAGGTATTACAACCTATCATCAAGAGATGGTCCCCACCAACCTGTTGCTTAGTATCGCTGGTGCACGTCAAGCCGTACCATTCCCAGCTCTGGTTGAAGCCTTGATCATGGAGTTAACCTTCGAGGCGCTGCGTGAAGCGGGCTTGAGATTACCTCGCCAGGTTGGTCAAGCGGTAAGCATTGTGGGAGCCTTAGTCATTGGACAGTCTGCTGTTCAAGCTGGTATCGTCTCGGCGCCAATGGTCATTGTTGTGTCCATTACAGCAATTGCATCCTTTACGATTCCTCAGTTTAGTATGGGTATTTCGATGCGTATACTCCGGTTTATTTTGCTAATCTTATCGGGGGTGCTAGGGTTGTATGGTCTAACGGTTGGCACTATGTTCATACTCATACACCTGTGCAGCTTGCGATCATTCGGAGCACCGTACTTTGCTCCAGTAGCTCCATTAAATATATCGGGTCTCAAGGACATCTTTGTACGAGTACCTTGGTGGAACATGAATTCTCGCCCAGAGCTTCTGTCGGGAGATAAAATATCCGAAAGAATCCCTAAGGGCCAAAAGCCTGATCCTCAAAGAGGGAAAAAGGGAAGGCAGCCATCATGAAAAAAATCTGTGTAATCAGCGTATTGTTCTTTTGTTTACCCCTGCTATTATCAGGGTGCTGGGATCGTACGGAAATCGATCAACTCGGTATTGTGATTATGACTGCCATCGATGCTGATGATAACGGAGGAATTATAGGCACAGTGCAGATGGCTTTACCTTCTGCGTCTGGTGGTGACCAACCAGCAGGTGGTGGAGAGATGAAGGGCTTCTTCACCGTGTCCGCAAAGGGCAAAGACATTCATGATACGATGGAGCACCTTCAAGAGAGAATTCCGCTTAGGCTGTTCGTGTCACACCGAAGGGTTCTGCTCATCGGGGAATCACTGGCGCGGCGCGGTGTAGAAGATGTACTCGATCATTTCACGCGAGATCCCGATAGCCGACTTAGAACGTTCATACTTGTTGTGAAGGGAAGGAATGCTGGTGAACTTCTGAATATCCCGATTCCCTCGGAGAAGGTACCCGGTCAAGCTGTAAGGGAGCTTGCAAATTCCCAAATAGGGATCGGTTCAAGGTTAGGTGACATTGTAGACGCAATGGCTAATGTTGGTGCCGTATCGCTTGATGTGCTAGAGGCTGTGCCGGCATCTATGATGAAGGGCTCCGAGGATAAATCTGAATTCGCGTTTCGTATAGCAGGCACTGCCGTTATCAAGGATTATAAGCTTGCAGGATTTTTGGATACA
The DNA here is from genome assembly GCA_002383285.1 of Caryophanales bacterium UBA4100. Taxonomy (GTDB): domain Bacteria; phylum Bacillota; class Bacilli; order Paenibacillales; family UBA4045; genus UBA4045. The sequence goes on along the minus strand of DFXU01000051.1, from coordinate 13,031 downwards.
AAAAAAATGAGGGGTCTACTGTGGATGACGAACAATATAAATCGTGGTACGGTGACGACGAAAATCCCAGAGGAAGGTGAAATTAGCTTTACGATTATTAAGGGCACAAGAAATATCAAAACCATGCCACAAGGACATAAGGTTAAGGTTGCGATTTCCGCAAGGGCTGAAGGGACAATCCATGAGAATAATACATCGTTGGACCTGAGTGATCCTAAGAATGTTGAGAAAGCTGAGAAGTTTCTAAGCATAACGATTCAAAGAAGAATCGAACAAACGATAGAGACAGCACAGAAAGAGCTTAATTCGGATATATTCGGTATAGGGGAAGAAGTTCAACGCAGCCATCCGAAAAAGTGGAAAAATTTAAAAGAAAATTGGGATGATATATTTCCACAAATCGAGTTTACAGTCAGTACCAAGGTTACTGTACAACGATCAGGCATGACCGGGACTCCAGTACATCTTAAGGAAGAGGAGGTGAGCACAACACCATCGAAATAGCAAGCGTTACATGAAGGCCTCCTGCATAGGTTGTTATCTAAGGATAACAGAAGACAGCATGATTTCAAATAACGTGGAGCTTGAGGAATTTTCGTAGGGATTAGTATGGTGTAAATTGTATGTGTATAATCTCATAGACTCCACCACGCTCATTTATTTAGAATAGTGAAGTACTGTGGTTTATATTGAGAATATTATACAGATATAGGGGGAAATTCTATGAATATTACACCTATCAAACTATTAACTCTATTCACATTCATTATGTTTACCATAGCTGGCTGCTCGAGCAGTAAGGACCTGAGCGATATCCAGAATGGTGTTATCTTATATCATGACGGAGGCAAGGATTCGGTTAAGGTTGAAAATGCTTTGAAGCAATTATCCAAAACCTATGAATATGACTTTATAACGATTGACGTTACTAAGGATAATCAGGTCATTGCCAATTATAAGAACACGAATAGTACCTTAATTGAGCTATATAATAAGGTTAGAGAGATGGAGCAGGAATTAAACATATTGAATCCGTCAATAGTAGGGGATGCCGAAGTTATTAGGAATAGCATTCAACTCGATTATCGAAAATCACTTACTATTATTAAAAACCCAATACCCTCGGACAAGCAGCTAAGGGAACTTGATATTATGGTGACTCGTATGGCGAGCAACCAAATGCTTACCGAGGAAGAAATTAAGGTATTGTTAAACCTGCAAAGAGCAGCCCGACTTCAAATTCCCAAGTATAGTGAGCTGGACGGTGATGCAGATCCTAGCAATTTGCCTATCATTAAAGTGATCTATGATAATAACGCTAGGAAAACCATCTCCCTAGGCAAAAATCCGATAGAGAAGCAGATATTGAACAACAAGATAGCGCTGCAAAGCTTTCTTCAGAATGACGCTTGGATCGCTAATTTTAGCAGCTCCAGTCATTATGCGGATATAGAGCAAAGGTTTGTTAATAAAGATACATTTGTATTACTCAATTATGGTAATAGCTGTCCGCACTGTCACAAGCTCTTCCCTGTACTGGACGAAATCTCAGGAGAGCTTAATATTCCATATGCAAAAATTGATACCTTCATTGAGAATAACAATCGTTCGTTCACTAAGATGATTGTTTCAGATAAGTATGGGCTTCCTGAGATGAAATGGGTTCCTACCCTTCTCTTTATCGAGAACGGGCAATATGTTTCACGCCTTGATGCATATGAGTATGCGATAGAAAATGCGAATGCTCCTCTTGGCTATGATATTGACGAGGAAATCATCGCTCGATTTTTACTTCAAGCCGAATAGCGAACTTTAATCTCCAAACCCAAACCCATGCCCAAACCCAAGCCTGCGGTGAGGGTTACTTTTCTTTGCTCATGGCTGGAATGTGTATAAAAAAGATGTCTGACAACCTGATAAGTAGTATGGTATAATTTGCGCAGTGATAAAGATAGGGTAGTGGATTTTTTTTATTAGAAGGATGATTATTTCTTGGAGGTGTGGAATGAAGGTATCTATGTTTATTACCTGCTTAAGTGATGCTTTATATCCAAGGGTGGGAGAGGCTATGGTGCGGCTGCTTGCTCGATATGGTGTCTTGGTTGAATTCCCTACTGTCCAAACCTGCTGTGGGCAACCTGCCTTCAACAGCGGATACTGGCAGGAGGCGCGCGAGACAGCGAAGACGCTGCTTGAAGCATTCGAAGATAGCGATTATGTCATTTCGCCTTCTGGTTCATGTACAGGGATGATTCATCATTATCCGAAGCTGTTCGAGAATGATCCTGCTCTGCTAGATAAAGCTGAGAAGCTTAAAAGCAAATCATTTGAATTCACACAATTTCTCGTAGGTGTGTTAGGTGTGAAGGATGTTGGGGCGGTGTTCCCACATAAGGTGACTTATCATCCTTCCTGTCATGGAAGTCGCTTGCTTGGTGCGAAGGAGGAGCCTATGGAGCTGTTGAATCATGTGAGGGGAATGGAGCTTATTCCTCTGCCTCATGCTGAGGATTGCTGTGGCTTTGGGGGGACATTCGCTATCAAGATGGGGGACATCTCGGGTGCTATGGTTGAGGAGAAAGCCAGCCATATTATCGATTCAGAAGCAGAGGTGTTAGTTGGTATAGATATGGCTTGCTTGTTAAATATAGGTGGGAATTTGCGATACCGTAATGAACCTATCAGGGTTATGCATCTAGCTGAGCTTTTATATGAAGGAGTGAAGCCGGCATGAGTAAACCAGGAACAGGAATGAAAGGCGATACGGTCAAGCAAAGAGCCGAAATTGCGTTGAACAATGATTTTTTGCGAAAAGCAGTGCGTTTTACGACAGAGCGTCTAAAGGACGGCAAGCTGAAGGCAACAGAAACGCTTGGGAATTGGGAAGAGTGGCGGGAGCGCGGCAGACAAATTCGCTTGCATACGATTGCTCATCTGGATTACTATCTGACTCAATTTGCTGAGAATGCTCGTGCCAATGGGGTGCATGTTCATTTTGCCAGTACTGCTGAAGAGGCTGTGCATCTGTCCTTGAGTATTGCAGAGCGTAATCAAGCAAAGACCGTTGTGAAATCCAAGTCGATGGTAACGGAAGAACTGCATCTCAATCATGCATTGGAGTCCATTGGTGTGGAAGCGATTGAAACAGACTTGGGTGAATATATTATTCAGCTCGCAGGTGAAGCTCCGTCTCACATTATTATTCCTGCTATCCACAAGAATCGGTATCAAATAGCTGAATTGTTATCCAAGGATGCAGGGGAAACCTTAGAGCCAGACACATCTGTGCTTGCTGGTTATGTTCGTCGAAAGCTGCGTGAGAAGTTTCTTGAAGCTGACATTGGAATGACTGGCTGTAATTTCGCTATAGCAGAGACGGGGTCAATGGTACTCTTCGAGAACGAGGGTAATGCTAGAATGGTGTCGACTGTTCCACGTACTCAGATTACCTTAATGGGTATGGAACGAATTATTCCTGGCTGGGGTGACTTAGAGGTCATGGCTACCTTATTGCCTCGATCAGCAACGGGTCAGAAGCTAACTGTATATATGTCAGGTATTACTGGTCCTCGCCGTAAGGAGGATGCAGATGGGCCTGAGGAAATGCACATCATCATCATTGATAATGGACGTTCACTACAGCTTGGCGATCCTGAGTTCCAGGAGCTGTTGAATTGTATTCGCTGCGGTGCTTGCCTGAATGTCTGCCCTGTGTATCGACACATCGGGGGCCATGCTTATGGCGGTGCGTATAGTGGACCTATCGGGGCGGTATTAACACCTGCTATTAACAAGAATGTTGCAGAGTGGGATGATATCGCTAATGCTTCAAGCTTATGTGGTGCTTGCTATGAAGCTTGTCCTGTGAAAATCCCTTTACATGAGATGCTTATATACCTGCGCAGACGTAAAGTGGAGAAAGGACGAAGCGACAAAATAGAGTCATTAGGGATGAAGGGCTTTGCTGCTGTAATGTCGAATTCGGGTAGATTTAAGCTTGCTTTGAAGATGGGAAAGCTAGGGCAGCAATTAGTTGTCCGTGGTGGTGAGATACGCACTAAGCTTGGGCCGCTCAAGAAGTGGAACACATACCGCGTGACTCCAAGCTTGCCCAAGAAATCCTTTCGTGATCAGTGGGGGACCCTAGAGCAGGAAATTCGTGAAGGTTTGCAGGAGATGGATCCCGCTATACAGGCTCGCATGGAGCAGCACATGAAGGATAGAGAGAAGGGAGGAGGACATGGTCATGGCTAATTCGCATACGGAATGGCTTCAACAGCTGAAGGAAGAATCCCTCAACAAACAGGTAAGCTTTATGAACAACATTGCAGATCGGATGAAGCGACCACGGGTGATGGAGAAACCCAATCATCCATTCAAGGGAGCGCCTGCATTCTGGAATGAATTTCAGTGGGAGCTAGATGAGCGAATCACAGAATTCACAGCAAATTTCCACAGTGCAGGTGGTTATGTGGAGCAGATGGAAGAGATGGCACAGGTCAAGTCCTTCATTGTGGATAAGGCACAGAAATTGGGAGCTAAATATGTGCTGATGAATAATGAGCCTGAGCTCACAGCAATGAAATTGGATGATGTGTTAACGGATGCACATGTATCGGTGTGGAATAACGACCCCGAGGATAACTGGAAAGCACGATCGGCGGAAGCGGACTTCGGCATTGTGATGGCTGATTATGCCGCAGCGCATTCCGGCTCGGTGGCTGTGTTGTCCAGTAAGGACAAAGGAAGATCTGTAAGCTTACTACCTACTGTATTATTCGTTATCATCCCGATTGAACGATTAAAAACACGATTAGGTGAAGTGTTGATTAACTTCGACCAAGCAGGGCGTGAGAGCTTACCTGCGGGTATTCACTTTATCTCTGGACCTAGCCGCTCGGCTGACATTGAGAATGACTTGACAATAGGTGTACATGGACCTGGTGTAGTGTATGCATTGATCGTAGGCAAGCCGTCCGGTGGTGAGTAATGGATGGAGGTAACTAAACTATCCAAGCGTAATCATTATGAGGAAATTACTGAGCAGTTAAAGCAGCGGATTCTTGATGGCAGACTGAAAGTCGGGGATAAGCTGCCCTCAACCAAGGAGATGTCTGAGCAATTCGGCGTTGGACGTTCCACTACACGCGAAGCGTTAAGCGCTCTGAAAGCAATGGGCTTAATTGAAATTCGCCAAGGTGGAGGTTGTCGGGTAATTGATAATGCCGTCTCACAATTCGAGCTGCCTGAGCTGCAATCCATACGGATCAATCGAAAGACACTTATCGAATTAATCGAAGCTCGGAAATCGTTAGAGGTATCTAATGCTGCCATTGCAGCCGTAAGAAGAACGGATGAGGATGTGGCCGAATTAAGTCGACTGATTCATGATATGCAACGCTCCATCGGCAATGAGCTTGAAGGTGAACGAACAGACTTGTTGTTCCACATGTCTCTTGCTAGAGCGACGCATAATTCAATTATGCTGCAGCTCTTCGAGTCCATCGTGAATCAGATGGAGATGGCCATTCGCGAAATCCGCAGAGTAGAGATTTATGCCAACCAATCCGTTGCAGCTGAATTATACAAAGAGCATTTGGCTATCTATGAAGCCATTGTCTCACGGGATGCGAATCTCTCGGGAAAGCGAATGAAGCAGCACTTGGAGTATGTGGAACGGAATTTAATGAAGTATTTGTAGCGTGATGTGTAGAAATTGCATATTAAATCCATACTATTTCAAAAAAAGGGTGGATTAGTATGAGTACTATGGAGTTACTCCTAAGAATCACATTATCTTTCTTCACATTATTACTGCTTACAAGGCTAATGGGAAGAAAGGAACTAAGTCAAATGACTTTTTTTAACTTTGTTTCCGGCATCACAATTGGTTCAATTGCAGCAAGTCTTGCTGTTAGTCCAAACTTGAGTACTCGCAATGGTGTACTGGCGTTAGCGGGATGGACTTTATTTACAATTATCATGGGGTTTACGGATATTAAATCGAGAACTGTAAGGAAATTGATCGAAGGAAGTCCGCTGGTCGTAATTCAGAATGGCAAAATATTAGAACAATCACTCTCGAAAACTAGGCTAGATGTCGATGCCCTAACAGCAATGCTTAGGCAGAAAGAAATATTCTCATTAATGGATGTGGAGTACGCAATCTTTGAAACAAACGGAAGACTATCGGTTATGAAAAAAGAGCATAAGCTACCAGTAACTAGAGGAGATATGCAGATCCTCAGTCCCTTTCAGAATAAGTTCCCGATCTCAACCCAGGTTGTATCAGATGGTAGAATTATTAAGCAGAATCTAATAAAGCTAAATTTGGATGAAGAATGGCTAAAGCAGCAATTACAACAGGCTGGAGTTCATTCGATTTCTAAGGTTTTCTTCGCTGAAGTACAGAAGGATGGATCATTGTATATTGACAATAAGGACGAGCACATTCATTAACAGCGGACCTCTGAATAGCAGCGTTAATTTGCGCCTAGTCAGAGGTTTTTGTATGATTACTTAACGCTGTTGATAAATACATATAGGATGGCAATTGGAACAACAAGAATAAGTACCCACCTGAAGAAATTAAAGAATACAGATGGTTTAAGATCAGATTCTCTAAGAATTTCTGCCTTATCCCAGGTCCAACCAACGAACATGGCGATGAGTAGACCACCGATTGGAAGCAGGATGTTGGAGGCTAGGAAATCCGCACTATCTAGAAAGCTGCGTCCACCGATGAATTTAACGCCCCCAAGTAGAGCGTTCTCGTTCGCACTAAGACCAGAGGGAATACCGATTAAGAATATAATGGTGCCTAGTAGGATTGTAGTGAATTTCCGAGATAGATTGAATTTGCGCATCATGAAAGCATTACAAACCTCCAATAGCGATATCGCAGATGACAAGGCGGCAGCTGTTAGTAGGAGGAAGAATAAGAGTCCTACCACAATGCCAAACCCACCGATATTATGAAAAATTTCTGGCATCATGATGAATACAAGTCCAGGTCCTGCATCTGGAGACATACCAAAGGCAAATACAGCGGGGAAGATCATAATGCCTGCAATAATCGCAAACGTACTGTCCAGGCTGATAATCCACACAGCTGCACCGGGTAATTTTTCTGTTTTTGGGAGGTAGCTGCTGTACGTAATCAGCGCTCCCATTCCTAAGCTAAGACTGAAGAATGCTTGACCTAGTGCAACTAAATACACATTCGGATCGGTGAATGCATGCCAATCAGGTTTGAATAGGAATGCTAAACCTTCTCTAGCCCCACCAAGCGTTAAGCTATATATGGCCAAGATAATGAGAAGAATGCCCAGCAATGGCATCAAGATTTTATTCGACTTTTCGATCCCATTCTTAATGCCTAACAGTACGATACCTACGGTCAGGATCATAAAGAGTAATTGCCAGCCTAGAGGTTGATAATTCGCAATGAAGCTCGAGAAATATGTTTCATATCCTTCAGATGGCTTGTCCCACAAGCCTCCAGTGATATAAGCGAAGAAGTATCTCAACGCCCAGCCCGCAATAACTGCATAAAAGGATAGGATAATGAATCCAGCTACTACACCAATTCCTCCAGCAAGGAACCAAGGCTTGCCAGGAGCGATCTTGCTAAATGAATCCACTGCATCACTTTGTGCTCGCCGCCCAATCATAAATTCCGACATCATAACGGGGAAGCCAATCAGAAAAATCGCAATCAAGTAGATAATTAGGAAGGCTGCCCCACCGCTCTCACCAGCTACATAAGAGAAACGCCAAATATTCCCTAGCCCTACTGCAGAACCCATTCCCGCAAGAATAAAGCCAATTCTAGTTCCCCATTGCTCTCTAATCTGTCCATTAATGCGATTATCCATTGAATAAAGCCTCCAAGATGTATGTTAGTGATCTAGCTCACTACGAATCATACAATAGACTTATAGTTTTAAAGTTGATATTTATCACACTATCACACTTTCTGAATTTATTTTTCCCTACATACTTGATTTGAAACCTTCGGAAACTCGACGGCAAGCTTAGTGCACATCACTTTGCTATATTAGGGAAAAAATCGTCTTATATGGATTAGCCTGCTTAGGAGCAGAAAGTTCCGTACCCAAAGACCTCTACAGCACAACAGTTGCAGGAAAAGTGGGAAATAGTTTGTCTCCATATGCTGAGTCATTGGGATAACAGTCAAAAGGAAGCTATAGCACATATAGAAAGGTCTTAAGAAGTGGCTTTAGAAGTGGCTTGGTGGAGGAGAGTTCGCTGTAAGCAGGACTTATGAAGTATTTGTCTGCTTGTTTACTTGCTTGTTTGCTTGTTATCACAGAAAAAAAAACCAATAGAGAGGATCCTCAACTGGCTTGTGACTTCCGCAAATGATGGCAATAGGCCTCCAACATGGGAAAAGATAGGGTGTACAGTATCAAATTGTTCACAGTGGTTTGGGTGGAACCAGACCATGCGCTGAATTTGGAGAAAAGCTTGCTTAAATCCTTGTTATCGGTTGAAGCCCAGAACTGGATTTGTTGAACATCAGGGTTATCCACGCTAATCAAATCAATCAGCGCTTGCAATCCATGAGAGAACAATAGTGAGCCTCGGTAGAGCTTCTCAATAAAGGCAATCTCGATCTGACATACATGCTGGTCTTCATAGTCGTTAGCTCCGGTTCCATAAACAAAACCAACCGCACCAACAATCTGGTACGGCTCTTCGCTGAAGACGAGCATCGCCCTCCCCATGATTAATGGGCTACTCATGAAGCTAAGCTTAAGGCTGAACGAATAAGGCAATTGTAACTCTTCGTGATGTTGAAGCAGAAAATTCATGTACGCTTCATGATCCATCTCTAATTCACAGGGTCGAAATTGGAAGGACATTAATTTGCTTGTGCTCTCAGAGCATCATTGATTTTGACGATTTTACCGAATCCGCTGCCCTTGTTCGATTTTTGCATTGATGGTTTTACAGGGAACATTCAATCACGCCTCCTTTTCAATAAAATAATATGTATGTGTTGTGATATATGTCATCTCATAATTATACATGATCGAACTTCTTTAGAAAAGACCCTAGTTGGTCAATTCTGGTTGAAAATACAGTTTCTTCGCCAACCACACCCTGGCGTCTATGTGACAAATGAAATATCTTTGAATATAGCTTGCATATGTATGCATTATTTGAAAGCGCTGCTAGTCTTATCTCTTGGACATCAGGATAATCCTCTATGACTTGGGTTACAAGAAACTTTAGTCCCTGAATGAATATTCTTGTGCCTCGATATGCCTTGTCAGCAATGCCAATATCCACGAATATGACCTCCTTGTCCCCGAAATCCAACTCGGGTGTGCCATGGTAATAGGCCCAAGCTCCGATCACTCGATTGTCAGTGTCCGTGAATTGAAACAAGTGACCGTCTGTAATATATGAATATATAAGAGAAACTGTATCCATGGTAGTAAAGGATGGATGTAGGCTGCGTTTGTTCTTAAGAATAAATAAACTGACTTTTGCTAGGTCCTCGTCGCTTGTACAGCGTCTGCATAGCATCTTCACAGAGATCATCCTCTCTTCGGGTGTAATTCTATTAAATCCGCTCTAATAGCGTACGCTCCAGTGCTTGTAGAATCTGTGGATATTCAGCTGTCAATCTATGAAATGCTTCCCGCCTTACCGACAATAGCACCGAAGGACCTATGGATCTTACTGTAGCGGTTCGAGGAATGTCTTTGAGTAGGGCAATCTCACCAAAGTGATCGCCATCTTGAAGAACAGCTACACGCTTCTCTCCCCCATCAAGATCGTTTTTAACGATATCGAATTTCCCACGGACGATGATGTAAAATTTATTGCCTTCTTCGCCCTCGCGAACAACTGCATCGCCTTGATTAAAAGTTTCAGTTGAGAACAAGGTAGCAATTTCGTGAAGCAATGACAGCTCGATGCCCTCGAAGAATGGCAGCTTCGCAAGCCGGTCCACATCCACTGTAGCATAAAGTCCGTCCTGAGATAGATTGAATCCATGCTGCTTCTCCCATAGGGTATAGTATAATCCGTTGAGCTGTAAGAGCTCCTTGTGCGTACCAGTTTCAACTATTTGCCCGTCCTTGAACACATAAATCTGATCTGCATTCACGATGGATGCTAATCGGTGCGTGACAGATATGATAGTATGGTTCATACGGATTTGTTCAACCAAATGATTGATATCCGCTTCTGTAGCTGGATCCAATGCGGATGTCACTTCATCAAGCAGGAGTAATTGAGGCCTTCTTAGAAGTGCCCTCGCAATGGATATACGCTGTCGTTCTCCACCAGACAAGGAGCCACCCTCATGGTGAATCCATGTATCATAACCCGCTGGCCAGCTTGTGATGACATCATGAATTTTGGCTTGCTTGGCTGCATCTATCATGTCAGCTTCTGTTAAATCTGTACTGTCAAGAAGTAGGTTTTCTCGAATTGTTGCATTGAATAAGAACGTTTCTTGCGTAACGAGTGTGGATAACCTTCTTAGTGAGGCTTCACTTACACGACGAAGGTCAAGGTTATCCATGGCAACCACGCCCTGCTGTGGATCATAGAAGCGTGATAGTAATTGTAAAGCGGTGCTCTTGCCAGAGCCGCTAGGACCAACAAACGCTACGTAACTTCCAGCCGCAATGTGAAGGCTTACCTCATGTAATTGATGAACACCCTCTGTATAGCCAAAGGTCACTCGATCCATTCGAATTGAGGATAAGGAGGAAGGAAGCTCTATCGGGTAATCCACTTCAGGAACATTCGGCTTATGATCGAAGAGCTCACCAATTCGTTGGAAGCTTATACTCGAGTCAATAAGGTTAGGAATCAAGAAGGATAGATTGGAGCCAGATTGACCAACGGCCATGAATAAGGTGAAGAATGCCATAAAGCCACCGATTGTCATCTCATCATGGAAGATCAGATATCCACCGAAGCCGATCATAGTACCATTCAATATCAGTAATACTGAAAGTGGTAAACGCTCCATTAAGGAATTGGTCATGTATAGCTTAAAGCCAGTCGAGAATAATTCGTGAATCTGCTTCTGGGCTCGTTCACGGAACCTAGTATGTAGGTACAAGCCTTTAATTGTTCCATGCCCCTTGGCCATCTCGTCGATCGTATTGGAGAAGCGCTCTTGGACCTCCTTATAGTTTACATTGGCAACTTCTGTACGTCCTTGAAGCAGCTTCGGACCAACAAACATGAGTGCGGATCCGGCAATCATGGCTAATGAGAGCTTCCATTCAATAGAGAATAGCATGACGAGCCCGAGTAGTATACTTAACGTTTCCCTAAGAGCGAACGGGCAAGAGACGCGAATGACTCGTTCCATAGCAGCCATATCTGTGCTGAAGCGAGTTACAAGATCGCCGACTCTATACCGTTGATAGAAGGGAAGTGATTGCTGCTGTATGTGGATGAATAGTTCAGTTCTCAGCTTTCGAATTAATTCACCGCTCATCTTTCCTAGTGTATAATCCCCGCTTGCATTTGCGCATATGCTGATAAATCCTCCAACAGCTAGTATGCTTAAGATGATGATAAAAGCTTGGAGGTCTTTAGGGGTGAATGCCTCATCCACCAAATATAATAGGCTCAAGGGGGCTGCAACT
>DFXU01000051.1:0-1369 GCA_002383285.1 Caryophanales bacterium UBA4100 | reverse complement strand
CAGTATCACTAGATTACCGTAGTTTCTACATACTGTAAACGACTCTCTCTATCTTATAATCAATACTATAACTCTAGTATTCGTTTACTTTTTTACCAAAAGAGTATAATGTATTTAAAGCTATATGAATAAATGATTATAATTATTCAGTGAAGCAAGAGTATGGAGATGGGGGTTGAAACCATTGAAGCGAGTCAGATTACTTATAATCGCAATTAGCTTGCTGCTCATTCTTACAGCATGTACAGCACCAGAGCCATCAACTCAGGGTGAGGAACAAGAGGCAACAAGGAAGGTTAAAGTGGCCGAGGTTATAATGACCTCGATGGGTAAACCAGTGAAGGTTGAGGCTGTAGTTATTCCATCCTCACGAGTGGAGCTCGTAGCGGAAGTGAATGGTAAGCTTCAGAAGCAGAATGTTGAGGTTGGGGATGCCGTTGAACAAGACCAATTGTTGATCGAGTTTGATCAGACTGAACATAGATCATCTCTAACACGTGCCCAGCTTGCCAGAGAACGAGTATTAATCGAGCTTGATCATGCTAAGCCGATGTTAAGAGACGAGGTAAACAATACCCAGCTTGAACTTGTGAAGATTAACTTAAGAGAAGCAGAGCTACTTGTAGATGAGGCAGCTCGCAATGTGCGGAAGACTAAGTTAACCAGTCCAATATCCGGTGTAGTCGTGGACATTGCTCCGTTATCAATTGGGCAGCAGGTTGGCGCCGGACAGTACCTTATACAGATTGAGCAGTTGGATCCGCTATACATAGAAGTGTTAGTTACGGAGAAGGATCGGTTAGAGCTTCAGAGCAAGCAGCAATTCCCGATTTACTTCCCGGTATTGAATCAAACCTTAGAAGCTAGCTTGTTGTACATAGCCCCTTCGAATGTGGGGAATCTGAATGGTTTTAAAATTAGAACAAAGATTGATAATGCAATGGGTGAACTGCACCCTGGTATGAGTGCGGAGCTCATTCTGGATGAGTCAATGGCCAAGGAGACGCTTGCTGTACCGATCGCTGCAGTGTTAACACAAGATAGTCAGCCGTATGTATATAAGTTGTCCGACAATTCCACAGTGAAGCGTGTAGAAGTAGTAACTGGTCGTAAGAATAAAGATATGGTGGAGATCATGGATGGTCTTCATAAGGGTGATAAGATCGTGATCGTTGGACAGAGTCTTCTGTCGGATGGCAATTCTGTGGATATCGTCGAATAAGGGGGGCGCCATCATGATAAGATCGATTATACAACACCCGCTAGCGATTTTCTTATTAAGCGCCATAGTGACGATAGGCGGAGTTGTTCCTGCGCTTACGCTACCGATTAAATTGCAACCGAATGTTAACGCCCCCTTCCTTATGGT
>DFXU01000100.1 GCA_002383285.1 Caryophanales bacterium UBA4100 | reverse complement strand
CAGCAGTAATGCCATTAAAGCCGATGGCAGAGAGCATGTCATCAATATCATGAAAGCTGAATTTATTAGCAACCTCAAGCATCTTCTCATCTGTCATGAAGGCTGAGGGCTCTAGTCCTAGTCGCTTCAACTCCCGCTCTAGCGCCTCTTTACCTTTCTCCACATACTCTTCTCGTTTATCCTTCTTAAACCATTGACGGATCTTCGACTTCGCATGGGAAGATTTCACAACCTTGACCCAGTCTTGACTAGGGCCATAGGAATGCTTGGATGTCAAGATCTCAACAATATCACCTGTCTTGAGCTTGTGATCTAGAGGTACAATCTTGCTGTTGACCTTGGCCCCTATTGTACGATTGCCAATCTCCGTATGAATCCGATATGCAAAATCAAGCGGTACCGAGCCTGCAGGAAGCTCGATTACTTCACCCTTCGGCGTGAAAACAAATACAAGATCGGAGAAGAAATCCATCTTAAGACTTTCCATAAATTCAGCTGCATCGGATGTATCCTCTTGCAGCTCAATAACCTCACGAATCCAAGTCATCTTCTCCTCGAAGCTTCCGGTAGGTACTGCTGAGCCTTCTTTATAGGCCCAATGCGCAGCTACCCCATACTCTGAGGTGCGATGCATCTCCCAGGTTCTAATCTGAATTTCTAACGGCTCCCCATTCGGACCTATGACGGTCGTATGCAGGGATTGATACATATTGGCCTTGGGCATAGCAACATAATCCTTGAACCGCCCTGGCATAGGCTTCCATAACGTATGAATGACACCTAGAGTGGCATAACAATCCTTGATATTATCTACAATGACACGAATGGCTAATAAATCGTATATTTCATTGAATTCCTTATTTTTTGTAATCATTTTGTTATATATGCTATAAATATGTTTAGGTCTGCCTGAGATGTCAGCCTCAATACCTGTCTCAGATACTTTATCACGAATGGTTTCGACGACATCCTGAATGAATTCCTCTCGCTCACGACGCTTCTTCTGCATGAGGTTCACAATTCGATAGTATTGCTGAGAATTCAAGAAACGAAGGGATATGTCCTCCATTTCCCACTTTATTGCTGACATACCAAGTCGGTGGGCTATGGGACAGAAAATCTCCAGCGTTTCTTCCGCGATTCTGCGTTGGTTTTCTTCGGATTGAAACTTTAATGTACGCATATTATGAAGTCGATCCGCTAATTTAATGAGAATAACTCGAATATCCTGAGCCATTGCGACGAACATTTTACGATAATTCTCGTTCTGTTGCTCTTCCTTGGATTTGAAACGAATTTTCTCAAGCTTAGTCAATCCATCAACAATCATTGCACAAGGTATGCCAAACTTGTCACGAACAACATCAAGCGACACCGTTGTGTCCTCAACCACATCATGTAATAAAGAAGCAATAACTGAGGTTATGTCCATCTGCATATCTAACAATATTTCTGCAACCGCAAGCGGGTGAAGAATATAGGGCTCTCCAGATTTGCGAAGCTGACCTATATGGGCTTCATCGGCAAATTCATAGGCTTCACGAATACGCTGCAGATCGATGTCTTTCATGTAGGTGGCTGCTTTTTCTAACAACTGTTCGATGCCCATAACCCTATCCCTTCTCGCCAATGCGGAATAATAATCAATCTATAAACACCCATTCATTCATATATCACATCGTTATCATACGTTATAATTATACACTCGCAATCAATACTTCACCAAACTTACAACATCATCGATTCCTGCGAGCTTATCCCTTCCGTTCAAATAAGTCAGCTCTATGAGGAAGGAAGCGCCTGTAACATGGCCTCCTAGCTGGCGTATCAGCTTAATACAAGTTTCAATAGTCCCGCCAGTGGCTAGAAGATCATCAGCGATCAATATGTTCTCTCCGGGCTTGATTGCATCTTTATGTACGGCAAGCTGATCCTTACCATACTCCAAATCATAACCAACAGAGATTGTCTCTCCAGGTAGCTTACCACTCTTACGAATGGGAATGAAACCAACACCTAATGCATAGGCTAGGGGAGCTCCGATTACAAATCCACGCGCTTCAGGACCGGCAATTTTATCAATTTTCCAATGCTGTACTAATTCCTTCATCTCATCAATACATGCTTTGTATGCATCTCCGTCATTCAATAAGGTCGTTATATCTTTAAATCGGATACCCGGCTGGGGAAAATCGTGGATAACGCGAATGTGTTCTTTGAAATTCATGTGTAGTCTCCTATTCGTAAATCAGATATTTGTGACCAAACGAGAGTATTGATTTGTAGCCCTTCTCCTACATAGGAAGCTCTCGCTTGCTCTGCAAGGGCTGTATGCGCTGAACAATCCATTCCTTGAGCTCCTTAGCATTCGAATAGATAAGCTCTCTCTCTACTTCCTCGCGATGCAACTTCTCTTGGTAGCTACTGGATTCCTGGAGCTCCATCTTAGCAGGAGTCTTACGAACATGTAACCATTGCCCCTCTCTTGCCAAGAATAACAGTTCCTCAAAAACTGTCAATATAAATAGAAAGGCTGATGATGTTATTCCTGCTTGTCTCCTCACCGCTGATTCTAGTAAGTTGATATCTACTGCATGGTTATCCCGCATTAGTAAACGATAAACTTGAATAAATTGCTCTCTCGCAGGCATCGGACCGGAGATATTAGCAACGATATCCTGCATCATGCAATATACTCGATTTACACTCGGGAATAAAGGTAGTGCTGATTCTATTCGTGCCAGGTTGGGTGGCATGGAGAGTATGAGTAAGTCAGCAATTTCATCCGGATCAGTTACCTTCGCTATGTCATTCATGGGAATGAACGAGTTGATTCCGCTAGCTAACCATACAGAAATTCCATTATGATAAACCAAGTCTATATCGATTTGCGCCCATTCCTCTTCCCTGAACAATACAATGGCTTTCTTCCCGCCATCTAGCATCGATGAGCTAAATCCTACCATCCATTTCATTACAATTGAATCACTAAGCTTCTTACCACGCCAATCGAATACTTGCTTACCCGTAATACGAATGTCCTTCATAATCACCTGAGGTCTCCTTACCCCATTCCATTCGTTCACACTAAGCTCGCCAACAATATCAATTTGATCATTCGATGAGATGAGTGGAGCCCAATTCGCTTTACCAAAGGCAAGTGCTTCCATGGTCATCGTATTCGTGTCTAGGGCATGACATAACAGCAGTTTAATATGCTGCTGATCCTTACCCATAATCTTGATTTCCTTTAGCTGAAGACCATTTAATAAAAACCTCGGAGATGGATTCTTCATTCCGTAGGGAGCGAGCAACTCTAACTGACTAATCATATCTACAGTTATCTCTCTTGGGTCAATCTCCATATCCACCTTCAACTCAGGTATCAATAAATCATCGGTTAGCTGCTGATCAGCGTAATCGTTCAAGCTGCGATGAAGATCGATAAGCCGATCTCTATGTAAAGTCATCCCCGCTGCAGCTTGATGACCTCCATAATGCTCTAGGAGGTGACTGCAGTTCGTTAGTGCTGCATGAATATCGAAGCCAGGTATTGAGCGGGCTGAGCCCTTGGCAAGACCTGTTACCGGATCGATGCTGAGAATTATTGTTGGTCTATAATATCGCTCTAATACCTTTGAAGCAACAATGCCAACAACTCCAACATTCCAGCCTTCACCCGCAAGTACAAGCACTTTCTCCATAAGCTCATGCTCGAGGAGATTAGCTGCCTGCTCCATTGCTTCAGCAGATATGTGTTCAACGATTAGCTGTCGTTCTCGATTCAAACGATCCAAGTCGAATGCAATATGCTCCGCCTCTTGTTCATTACTCGTTGTCAGGCATGTAACTGCAATACTTGCATGCTCTAAACGTCCGCTAGCATTAATACGAGGTGCAACTGAATATCCGATATGTCCAGCATGAAGATCCTTCTGATCAATACCTGATACTCCTAATAAAGCTCGCATTCCATGCGACGAATTTGTCCTAAGGCGCTCTATTCCCATTCGTACGAATATTCGATTCTCACCAATAAGCGGCATCAAATCTGCTATTGTTCCTATCGTTACAAATTCTAATAATTCCTCAGGAAATCGCCCTAGAACGGCTTCAGCTAGCTTGAATGCAACTCCAACCCCAGCCAGTTGCTTAAATGGATATGTACATCCCCACTTCTTGGGATTAATAATAGTGTATGCATCGGGTAAGATGTCTGGCGGCTCATGATGGTCGGTCACAATGACCTCAATGCCTTGCTCGCGCGCATAGGATATCTCATCTACAGCACTAATTCCAGTATCTACGGTTATAATGAGCTTAATATCCTGCTTCTTGGCAAGATCAATTGCATTGCGGTTGAGACCATACCCCTCAACCAGACGATTGGGAATATAGTAATCATAATCCGCATCCAGCCGTTGCATGAGGATGATCATGAGTGATGTGCTGCTCACACCATCCGCATCATAATCTCCATAGATTCGAATCCTCTCTCTATTAATCAACGCGGATCGAATCCGATCTACAGCCTTATCCATCCCGTCAAGTAAAAAAGGATCATGAAAAAGATCCTTTTTGCCAAACAAGAAGTGCCTCGCTTCCTCCACCTCATTCAATCCACGGACTGTTAATAGATGAGCCAACAAAGGGGGTATATTCAGTTGTTGACATAGCTGTTCTACTACTGTCGTATCCACACTTGGAATTGACCATCTGGCATTGGATTGAAGCACCGTATACCTCCTGACCGATCATGATTAATGAATCATATTAGGTAAACTATTCTCTTCTGAATCCATATCAATCTTATACGGATATCCTGGATCATAGGGGTTAACGTGTACGAATACATCAGATACATGAGAAAATCGATCTAGCAGATTGAGCTTGACAGCCTTAGCTATGTCGTGACCTTCCAAAACTGTTATTCTTGGGTTAACACTGATTTTCACATCAACAATTACATAATGACCATGCTCACGCGCTCTAAGATCATCAACAGCGATTACACCTTTGGTTTTCAACACCGATTTCAATAATTCCTCGGAATCCTCGTCATGAAGCACGTGATCCATTGTACTATGAATGGACTGCATGACCAGCTTATAGCCAATCATAATGACAAAACCTGCTACCAATAAGCTTGCGATTGGATCCATGTAATACAGTATAGGGATATCCCAGTAACCGCCAATGAGAGCTGCACCTACACCGACAAACGCAGCAATAGATGAATACACATCAGATCGATCATCCCAAGCATTAGCGATAAGAGCCTGACTGGACAATTTTTTGCCTAAGTGATATTTGTATTGGAACAAAGCTTCCTTAGCTAGGATCGAAACGGTGATAGCTACCATTGCATACCACTTCGGAGCTTCAAGAACTCCAGCACTTATGGATTTAATAGCACTTATTGCTATCTCTATTCCTACCAGCATCAGTAGTACAGAAACGATTATGGCCGCTATAGATTCTGCCTTGCCATGACCATAGGGATGATCCTTATCCGGTGGTAATTGTGCAGCACGAATGCCTACTAGCACGGCGAAGGAGCCTGCTACGTCTGATGCTGAATTCGCTGCATCGGCAATTAATGCCTTACTTCCTGACATAAAACCAACGGTGCCCTTCATTAATGCAAGAACTACATTCCCGATGATGCCAATCCATGCGGCTTTCTCCGCCTTTCTGTAACGCTCTTCCTTCATCAAGCCACATCCTTGAAAAGTTTATTCAACGGCTAAGGTTTAGCAATTGGGTTAGGACTCGTCAGTTTCTTAGCATTCAACGATTTATTCTTAAGCAATAACCAGATTGGGCAGGCAATAATAATGGATGAATACACACCACACATTAATCCGATAATCATCGCCAATGAGAATAATCGAATGGCTTCGCTCCCGAATATGAACAATGCGGTTGCTGCGAACAGCACAGTTACAACTGTATTGATGGAGCGTGTCATTGTTTGCCATATACTTCGGTTAACGAGTGCTACTAGATCACTGAAAGTCTTGAGCTTAGCGAATCTTACATTCTCACGTACTCTGTCGAAGATGACGATCGTATCATTAATCGAATATCCGATAATGGTAAGGACAGCAGCTACGAAAGGCAAGTTAACCTCAAGTCTGAATATAGAGAAGATACTTATTGTGATGAGTGCATCATGCAGTAGAGCAACAATCGCCGCAACTGCAAAACGCCATTCAAATCGAATGCTTACATATATAATGATCGCAACACTTGCGTAAAGAACAGCCAGCATTGCTTTCCTGGCTAGTTCTTTAGCCATCGTAACATCTACAGTATTCTCTTCGTATGACACTTGTTCACCGTATTTATCTTCAAATGCGGTTATGACCTTATTCGTTTCCTGTTGACTCAGTACATTGTCGAAACGAGCTGTTACACGTTCATTGTTACTCCCCATTGTTAGGATTACATCCTTCACTTCAGGAAGTGTTGTACGAATAATCTCCTCAACGTTTGCTTTCTCAGCCTGCTGTCCCATAGTAATATCTAACGTTGTGCCAGCCTTGAAATCTACACCGTAGTTCATTCCGAAGATAGCAATTGTTAGTAAACCTACTATAGAAATAATGGATGAGTAGAGGAAGAATTTCTTGTAATGCTTCATAAAATTAATCTTAAAGTTCACTGACCTCACCCTCCTTAACTCCAAAATAGCTCAGCTTCTTCACCAGATTACTTCGCACAAGAAGGAAGAGTAGAAGTCGTGAGAAGAATACATTCGTTATCATACTTGCAAGAATACTTACAATAAGAACTAGTGCAAATCCCTTAATCGCGCCTGATCCAATATTGAACAATACAGTTGCGGCTATGATTGTAGTGATGTTCGCATCCAGAATCGTTCTCAATGAGTTCTTACTGCCTGCTTTGATTGAAGATAATATACTTTTTCCGCTTCGAATTTCATCTTTAATACGCTCATAGGTAATAATATTAGCATCTACAGCCATCCCGATACCAAGAACAAATGCCGCTATACCTGGTAAGGTTAATGTCGCATTCATCCAATTGAATATATTGAGAAGTAGCCATGTATATGCTATGAGGGTAATAACTGCTACAATACCCGGAACCCGATAGAAGAATAACATGAACAATAGAATGAATACCGAACCGATTAGTCCAGCAGTTACCGTCTTATCTAACGAAGCCTGACCCAAGGTTGCATCCACGACCTGTGTATATTTTTCAGTCAGCTTTACTGGAAGTGCACCTAAGTTAATCTTAGAAGCATAGTCACGAGCTTCTTCTAGGCTGTATCCATCAATGGTTGCTTTATTACTATTAATCCCTTGTCTAACAGAAGGACTGGTCAATCGTTCCTCATTTAGCCAGATCTCAAGAACATTATCAGGTGGTGCTTTTTGTGAAATCCGTTGGGTAATTTCGTAGAATTTATCCTTGTCCTTCAATTCAATAGTAATGATCGGCGCTTGTGTAGTTCCATCGAATTGAACAGATGCGGCATTCTCAACAAAATCATTGCCTCTGAGCTCAATAGTACCATCAGAAGATCGGAATGTAAGATTTGCTGGTTCCTTTAGCGTTTCTCGAACCTTCTCAGGGTTTGTAACTCCAGCGATCTTCACTCGAATCCGATCTCTACCCTCTGGAGTAACCTCTGGCTCTTCAGCCCCATTCTTATTCGCCCTGTCTTCAATACTACGTGCAGCCTCTAATAGAACATCGTGTGATAACTCCTGTGTTTCATCTAGAGGCTCAACAATATACAGAACCTCGAATCCACCCTTCAAATCTAACCCTAAACGCACATTTTTTATTATGTCGGGAGTCGTCCAACTAATTAATCCTAAGCCTACAATAACAATCAGTAAAAAAGCACCGAAACGTTTAAAATCCATCTTTATTATATGCTCCCCTCAACAGTCAATATTCCCATTATACTCACGTCGGAAATACGAGTCAATTTATCGAACCTATATGATTTCACGAAAAAAAAAGCCTTCTATAATAAAGAGGGCCCTTTGTAAACTACTGTCATCGTCATCCAATTCATATATTGTGTCGTTTTTAATGAGAGGATATCGTTTACGACCTCATGTAAGTGAGGCATTCCTTTCTTGTAACGATCGTTAATACAATCCCAGATTTCTTTGCCGGTAACATTCTCATAACCAAGCATGGAGAATTCCTCTGCCTTACTTATACATAGTTCCTCAACAATTGCATTCAATTGTGCTTCAGACAGCGTTTGTTCATTACGATCTATATTAATCTCACTCATCCATCTACCTCCGTTCTTAACTACTCCTGTACACTTAAAATTCGGCATTAACGTGAGATTTCCTGCTTTTCAGGTTTACTGCATATTAATTGGTATGAGGTTGACAAGCAATCGCATAGGTATGTAATAACAATTAGATCGCTTATGAAAGTAGGTACCTCATGGCTAGACAATCGTTTATCAAAGGAACCATGATCCTCCTAGCTGCCGGAATTATTAATCGGATTCTCGGTTTCGTCCCTCGTATTGCCCTGCCCAGAATCATTGGAGCAGAAGGTATTGGCTTATATCAGATGGGTTACCCCTTGCTAATTGTTATTCTCACCTTAATTAATGGGGGTATTCCATTAGCTGTTGCTAAGCTAGTCGCTGAAGCTGAAGCAGAAGGTAACCGAGGTAAAATCAGATTAATTCTTAGAGTAGCTCTTTACATTACCGTTACATTAAGCATAGGCTTCACCATACTCTGTGTTGGATATGCTGATTGGATAACCGAACACTTATTTACCGATGATAGAGTGTATTATACATTCTTGGCGATGAGCCCGATCATTCTTATCGGTGGAATTTCCTCCGTATACCGCGGATATTTCCAAGGGCTTCACAACATGCTTCCAACGGCGCTTTCCCAAATTGCCGAGACTTCTATTCGAATCGTGACAGTTCTAACATTCTCCTACTTGATGTTACCTTATGGTGTGCAATACGCTGCCGCCGGTGCAATGGCTGGAGTTGTTGTGGGGGAGGTTATTGGGCTATTCGTTCTCCTCGTTCAATTCAGATCTGATCGAAGAAAGCATGTAGTAGCGAAGCAGGTCACTAGCACAGAGTCTTCACAATTCCGCAGGCTGCTCGCCATCAGTATTCCAGTTACAGGAAGTCGGCTCGTTGGTTCCGCCTCATACTTCCTAGAATCAATCCTTATTATTCAGAGTCTTGCCATAGCTGGAGTTGTTACCGCAGTTGCTACTGCACAATATGGCGCACTTCAAGGAATGGTCATACCTATTCTATTACTTCCAACTGCATTGACATACTCCTTATCAGTCTCACTTATCCCCTCCTTGTCAGAGGCAGCCAGCAAGAATGATATGGAAACCGTTCATAAGCGAATGCATCAATCACTCAAGCTGAGCTTGATTACAGGTGCACCTTTCGCCGCCTTCATGTATGTACTTGCAGAGCCTCTCTGTATGATCATTTATAATAATGCTGAGGTGGGAGCGATGCTTAGGATGATGGCACCGGTCGCACTATTCATTTATATCCAAGGACCACTTCAGGCTGCTTTGCAAGCATTGGACAAACCAGGCAAGGCGTTGCGCAATACATTCATAGGGGCTTGTATCAAGCTTACCCTAATTAGTGTACTGGCCAGCAATCCAGGCTTTGGGATAATGGGAGCTATCTTCGCCATTAATATGAATATCGCGATTGTCACCATTCTTCATTGGGTGAGCGTTACGCGGCTATTGAAGCTTTCCATGCCTTCTGTTGATTTCTTCAAGGTCGCAATTGCCATTGGAATCAGCGGGGTCATATGCCACACTATATACAACTACACAATGCTGGACTTTCCATTCATTCGCTTAGCCGTGGCGTTGCTCGTCGGTATGATTATTTATCTAATCTGTTGTATTATTCTAAAGCTAATTGATCGAGAAGATCTTCTACGCATGCTCTGGTTAGGTAAGAAGATGGTTAAGTGATTATATGAGATCAACGAATATCCGGCCACGATGATCAATGGTGCAGAAGAAGATTTCCTTGAAATCCCTTGCACCATTTAATTGGATTTGATTTTTCAACCAGAATCGATCTCGCCCTATTTTCTCCAAATTCTTGTCTAACACCTTACCGTCCATGACGAGCGGTAACGGCAGTCCCTCGTAGCGCACACGAGGCTCTTCCCGCTGCCCTACTAGCTCATCTGAAGCTTCCCATTGAAGGTTATGCTTATTAGGTAATCCCTGATGCTCGGAACCATTATCGTTGAAATCTCGCTTCTTCACTACAGTTAACTTACCTGTAGTTTCTAATATTGCGAATGCCACATCAGCGACATTCGTTACATGGTTCTGCCTTAGCTGCAGCATCAAGTCACTCAGATTATAACGTTGACGCTTCATCTCATCACGCTGGAGCTTACCATTATCAATAATTATGCTTGGTTCACCATCTATTGCTCGACGAAGCCATAAATTTTTCAGAGTAATATAGGCAATTAATATTTGTATTCCAACTAAGGTTACCATCGGGAGAATGCCATGTATGAGGGGCTTCTTGGTGTCCTCAATAACGAACACGGCAATCTCAGCAATCATGATTGAAATCACGAGGTCAAACACAGATAGCTTGCCGATCTCCCGCTTCCCCATTAACCGAAGCATAATGAATACTACAAAATAAGTCATAATTGTTCTAAGAAACAAGGTCAACAAATCCATAAAGCACTCCTCTCAAGAAGAAGTTTGCATTATAGATAGGTTGACCTTGAATCCGCATATACATGCGGAATATAATCAATCAATTGTTGGAATTTGCACTATTTGCTTCTAGCTTAGAGTAAGAATATCAGCATATATATGGTTGAGATAATTAAGGAAACGATTGTGATTGGTGCACCAATCTTCAGGAATGCAACATAGGTAAGCTTATGACCTTCACGAAAGGCCATGCCTGCGACGATTACATTCGCTGAAGCTCCGATTAATGTACCATTCCCACCCAGACACGCTCCTAGCGCTAATGCCCACCAGACGTTGTTTAGCTGTTCGGGCTCTACCCCTAATTGTGTACCCATGTCTTGAATTAATGGAATCATCGTTGCCACAAAAGGAATGTTATCTATGGTAGCAGATGCAATTCCGGAAACCCACAATACAAGCATAGCCATAAAGGTAAAGTTATCCTCGGTAATTTCCAGCATCCTGGAAGCTAAGTTACTAATAATTCCTGCATCAATCAAACCGCCAACAAGGACGAATAAACCAGCGAAGAAGAAGATGGTAACCCACTCAACGGTGTGGAACACTTCCTCTAGCTCATGCTCCTTAACACCTATTAGCATGAGAATAGTTGCCCCTGCTACAGCGATTACCGCTGCCTCTACATCTATAATAGAGTGAAGGGCGAATCCACTTATCGTCAATAGAAGAACAGAGATCGATTTAATCATTAGCTGCTTGTCCGTTATATAATCAGCAGCACTTAATTCCATCAGCTCCTTCACCTGCGCTTCATTCACAATGAGCTGCTTGCGGTAATACTTAATCAGGATAAATATTGTGATAATCATAATAACGATAACAACAGGCGCTAAGTTGATAATAAAGTCATTGAAGGTCAGATGTTTATTAGCTGTTCCAATCATAATATTCGGAGGATCGCCAATCAACGTGGCTGTACCCCCAATATTAGAGGAAATTATCTCACTTACGAGATATGGTAAGGGATTCACTTTGAGAATTCGAGTGACCGAGAATGTTACAGGCACAATTAACAATACTGTTGTTACATTATCTAGGAAGGCAGAGCCAATTGCAGTAATCACAGATAAGTATATTAATAACCTCACTGGATTCCCTTTAGCAAATTGAGCAGCCTTTACTGCAACATATTGGAACATTCCCGTTCGATTAGAGATACCTACCAAGATCATCATACCAATCAATAGGAATATCGTTTCCCACTCGATATGTTCACTATACGCTGCGTGTACATCTACAATGCCAATAATCACCATTAATAACGCGCCCATCAAGGCTACTACAGCTCGATTAATTTTTTCAGTAATTATGAACGCATATGTAAGTAAGAAGATAATAACTGCTGTTACAACCTGCCAATGCGGAACACTTTGTATAATATCCAATTAGACACTTCCTTCGAGTAATAGTATAGATGCCATGGATTATTATACTAAAGGAGCTCAACGCAGTGCAATGTACTATAATTCTCAGCTTGGCCATACATTAGAATAAAATCTATTATCATTGGAGTGATTAAGATGGTTCCTATTGTAAAATCGGAGGGTAACAGCACGATATCTCCATTATTCGCAGGTCTGGTTTATGCGATGGTCGTTGCAGTGACTGCTACGATCATTATCTCACTCTTGCTGGCTCTGACTGGCTTGAGAGAACAATCTCTGCCCCTGTACGTGTATATGATTCATGGCATCTCAGTATTTGCGGGAGGGTTTATATGCGCAAAGCGCGCAGGTATTAAGGGCTGGTACCGCGGAGGTGTACTCGGCATAATCTATGGCTTAATCGTCACTTTGATTGCATATCTTGGGTTTAGCTCAAAGGTTAATCTAGATTCACTGGTTTTCCTAGTCATTTGTATAATTATTGGTGCATTTGGAGGAATCCTTGGCATTAATGCTAGACGGTAATATTTATTTCGTTGCCCGTTCCCTGCTTAAATGCTATAATAAATCGGTTATATTACAATACCTCATGGGGACGAGGAGGATTTATTGACCATGCTTCAAATACAATCAATGGTTCACGTTTCTATATATATTGCAATAACCGTATTTGTCATTCTCTTAGTTACCCTAAGAACAAATCCTTTTACCATTGCAGGGACAATTGTCCAAGAGATCGTTACTTCGCGAAAATATTTTTTCCATCTTATTGCTATGTTCTGTATCTTGTTTTTTAATAAAATACAGCTGTACTTGGAGAATCAATATAAAAACCCAGATGATTTCACATCTAGTTTCTACAAATTCGAAGGTAATATCGTTGCTTCCATACAGCACTTTTTCAAGAATGATTACTTAACTACGCTGCTTACATTTTTTTATGTAGTTATATTCACAGCTCTATTAGTAGCTTCACTTTTTATCTACACCTATGCAAAGGATAAAAAACTCTTCTACGCTCTATGCTATGCGATGATGATAAATTATATGGTTGCTATTCCCTTCTACTTCTTCTTCCCTGTGAATGAAGTATGGTTCTTTCATCCTAAGGTAGATTTGTTGATATTGGATGTATTCCCAACATTCGAACAGGAGTATCGGCCATTGTCTGGGTTGAATAACTGTTTCCCTAGCCTGCACACTTCCATATCTGTAACCCTGGCACTGATTGCATTACGCTCTACCAACGTGCTATGGCGTCGTATTGTAATGTCCTCTGCAGTTATTATTATTTTCTCTATATTCTACTTGGGAATTCACTGGTTGTTGGATATGGCCGGCGGGGTTCTTCTAGGTATTATCGCTTCTCAGGTTGGCTTACGCGNNAATTACAAGTTTCCATGAATCAAGTAAATAAGAGAAACGCTAAGTACTAAACACTTGCGTTTCTTTTTTTGCTAACAATCTTAAATCAGTGAGGTACTATATATATGAAAACACTAATTATTGCTGAAAAACCAGACATGGGACGTAATATAGCAGCCGCAATTGAACCTCAGGCCGTCAATCATCGGAGCTACCTTGAAGGACCAAAATTCATTATCACTTGGGCTATTGGTCATCTCATTAGCTTGGCGGAGCCTGACAAATATGATGATAAATATAAAAAGTGGAACCTTGGAGATCTTCCGATCATCCCAGAGGTTTTTAAGCTTCTGCCCAACGAGAGGACTAAGTCGCAATTGGATGTTATCGCTGAGTTGTCCCAGAAGTGTGACCACTTGGTGAATGCATGTGATGCTGGACGAGAGGGACAGCACATCTTCTCCCTTATTCAACGTCACCTTAAGCTGGTTCAGCCCGTACAGAGACTCTGGATATCTGACTTAACGCCTGAGACCATTCGTAATGGCTTCGCCCATCTGAGGGATGGTGCGGAATACGAGAATCTAACTAAGGCTGCAAAAGCTAGAAGTGAAGCGGATTGGTTAGTCGGCATGAATGCAACTCGAGCCTTCACCTCCAGACATAATGTATTACTCTCGGTTGGCAGAGTACAAACACCTGTACTGGCACTCATCTATGATCGGCAGCTGCAGATTGAAGGATTCGACTCCAACACCTTCTACGAGGTAGAAGCTATCTTCACTCAGGATACAGTTACCTACAAAGGCAATTGGCAAGGTGAACGGATCACAAAGCCTGAGCAAGCCGCTGCGATCGTCGCGAGGGTTCAGGGCAAGGAAGGATCGATCACCTCTTACGAGGTAAAGGACTCTAAAGAATACCCTTTTAAGCTTTTTGACCTCACTCTATTACAGCGGGAAGCGAATGGTAAGCTTGGGTTTTCTGCTAAGAAGACGCTCGACCTTGCTCAAGCACTCTATGAGAAGCATAAAGTCATATCATATCCACGGACAAATTCTAACTATGTAACCGAGCAGAATATTCCTGAGATGCATCGCTCCTTGGACGCTCTTCGAGGTACATCTTATGATTCCTTCGTTCAGAATGCCAATAGAAATCTTGTGCATAAGAATAATAAGAGCATCTGTAATCCAACCAAGGTTGAGGATCATCATGCCATCCTGCCCACACATAAGAGAGCTTCAGGACTTGCGCCTGATGAGCAGAAAATTTACGATCTTATCGTACGGAGATTTCTCTCCCACTTCTATCCACCTGCTGAATATAAATTGCATACCGTATTTACAGAGGTTGAGAAGGAATTGTTCAAAACCAATGTGAAGCAGCTATTAGATTTGGGCTGGAAAGTAATTTATCAGAATCAAGGTCAAGATCAAGCGAAGGAACAATTAATAAGCAAGAAAAAAACGAATGATGAAGAAGAAGAGCAAGAGGAAGAGATCAATTCCTCCTTCTCTGTGGATCCTTTACTAGCCGTGGATTGCGTTGAAGCTACGATGAAGGAGAAAGAGACTCAGCCCCCTAAGCACTTTACGGAGGGTACACTACTTAAGGCTATGGAGAGCGCTGGCAAGCAGGTCGAAGACGATGAATTACGTGAAGCCATGAAGGATGCTGGGCTTGGAACTCCTGCCACTCGAGCAGCGACAATCGAACGGCTAAAGCAAGTTGAATATATTGATATGCAGGGTAAGAAAATTCTGATCACATCCAAAGGTAGAACTGCTATTGAACTCATACGAAGCGCTGGAGTTGAATTACTAACGTCTCCCGAGATGACCGGTCATTGGGAGCGCCGTTTGAATGAGATTGCCAAGGGAATTGCCTCCGATACGACATTCATGGACAATGTGAAGAAATTTACGATTCTCATTGTTAATAAGGTTCGACTTCNNCTTCAACCGCGTGCAGCTAAGGAATCGTTCGAACGAGTGAGCAAGCCTGCAACAGGAAAAAGCACCACAGCTAGAACAACTGGGAAGACAGCGGGGAAGGCAGCCTCTGAGAAGACATCGACAGGAAAAGCATCAACTGAGAAGATATCGTCCGTAAAGAGAGCATCTAACTCGAAAAAGCTCTCTCGAGAGAGCATTACCGCTTGCCCTCGGACAGGCTGTGGTGGACAGATATTCATGGGTAATAAAGGCTATGGCTGCACACATTACAAGGAAGGCTGTTCATTCGTCATCTGGAAATCGAGCTTTGGAAAGTCACTTACACCCGCTATGGTCAAAAGCTTGGTTGAGAAAGGCGCTACGAATAAATTAAAGCTTACGAATGAAGCTGGAGAAGTGATAGATGCCAAAATTATTATGAAGGATACGAATACGGGACAGCTCATGCTTCAATAATGATACAGCTCCTTGAATCTCTGGGGGGTTGTACCCACTTGCTTGCGGAATGCAGCTATGAAGTGACTCGTATCCCGATATCCTGACTTAGCGGCTATCTGTCCAATCGTTAAATTTGACTGTCCCGATAGCAGCTGCTTGGCTTTACTAATCCTGAATGAAATCAGATAATGATAAGCGGATACACCAAAAGCAGCAGTGAACATTCGATTCAGATAACGTGAGCTGACCCCAACAATACTTGCCATATGATCAAGGCCAATGCCTGGATCTGCATAATGAAATTCAAGCCAATTCACAACTACTCCAAGCCGCTCCAGGTGCAGGGATAACGAAGCTCGATCATCCATTAAGGCATGCTTCTTAAGTCCAGTCAACAGCTTGAATATATGAGCTGAACCATCAAGACCTGTTAAATCACCCTCTTCCTCCATTACCTCAATTAACTCCCACAATGCTGAGGAAAGCGGAACGTCTTCAGCCCATTGGAATAACGCAGAGCGTTCCATCCCCAGCTTAAGAAGAATTTCGGCTGCTAATGACCCATCGAAGGTTAAGTACAAGGTCACCCACTTATCAGTAACAGCTTGATAACTATGCGATATGCCTGGGAACAATAGAACCCCACTATGAGCAGACAGGCTGCAGCTACGGCCGCCAAAGCTGATCGACCCTTCACCCTCTAAGGTTTGCAGCCAATGATAGCATGGATAGCCGTCTGGCCGATTAATCCTCTCTTGATTGTGATTACATCCACTCGTCTCTACATAAAGAGGTAATCTTCGATCAGCAATCGGGAACTGAAATCGCAGATGCTCTGCCATTAAATCGCCCTCCACTAGTTCCATATTGTTATATTAGACTACATCTTTATTATATATACTGGTACTTTATAATTCCATTACAATGTAATTAATCTTATACAAGGAGTGAAGCAAACACTATGATTAACTCAAAGCTTCCTAAGATTTGGTATGGAGGAGACTACAATCCCGATCAATGGGACAAGTCAATATGGCCTGAAGATATGCGACTATTCCAGTTAGCTGGAATTGATGTAGCTACCTTGAATGTATTCGCGTGGGCATTGAATCAGCCTGATGAAGAAACGTACAATTTCGATTGGTTAGACGAGATGATGGACCTATTACACAAGGAAGGTAAATATGCTTGTCTTGCAACTAGCACGGCTGCCCATCCCGCATGGATGGCAACTCGGTATCCAGATGTACTCCGCGTTGATTTCGAAGGTAGGCATCATAAGTTCGGACAGCGACACAACTCTTGCCCGAATAGCCCAACCTATCGCAAGTATTCTAAGCTAATGGCAGCTAAGCTTGCAGAGCGATATAAGGATCACCCCGCGCTTGTCGCCTGGCATGTGTCGAACGAATATGGCGGTGAATGCTACTGTGAACGTTGTGCTGAAGGCTTCCGAGTTTGGCTTCAGCAGCGCTATGGTACACTCGAAAAGCTCAATCAGGTGTGGAATACGAATTTCTGGGGCCATACATTATATGATTGGGCTGAAATTGTACCTCCTAATGCACTTTCAGAAGGGATATCTCATAGAGCTACGGCATTCCAAGGAATATCATTGGATTACGCTCGATTTAATTCCGATGGTATGTTGGATAATTATATTGCAGAGTATAACGAAATTAAGAGGTTTACTCCAGATATTCCTGTCACTACGAATCTGATGGGCACATATAAGCCTCTCGACTATTTCAAATGGGCGAAGCATCTTGATGTTATATCCTGGGACAGCTATCCTCGTATTGATACACCTGTAGGGCAAACGGCCATGGTTCATGACTTAATGCGTGGACTTAAAGATGGGCAGCCTTTCATGCTTATGGAGCAGACTCCAAGCCAACAAAACTGGGCTCCTTATAATGCATTGAAGCGTCCGGGAGTTATGCGTCTATGGAGCTATCAAGCGGTTGCTAGAGGAGCTGACACCGTCATGTTCTTCCAGCTTCGCCGATCTGTTGGTGCATGCGAGAAATTCCATGGTGCTGTCATCGAGCATGTGGGTCATGAGCATACTCGTGTATTCCGTGAATGCGCACAGCTTGGTGCAGAATTGAACCAATTGTCCGAACAGTTGCTTGATGCTAGAGTGCCTTCACGCGTTGCAATCGTATTCGATTGGGAGAACTGGTGGGCTGTTGAATATTCCAGCGGTCCAAGTGCATCGCTCAATTATGTGAACGAGGTCTACAAATATTATCAAGCTCTATATCGCTTGAATATCCAAACCGATATGGTTGGTGTTGATACTGATCTCAGCGGGTACGATGTTGTTATCGCGCCTCTCCTGTATATGGTTAAGCCGGGTTATGCTGATAAGATTAAGCGCTTTGTAGAGCAAGGCGGGACTTTCTTAACGACTTTCTTCAGTGGAATCGTCAATGAGAATGATATTGTCACGCTAGGAGGATATCCTGGCGAGCTTCGTCCATTACTTGGGATATGGGCTGAGGAAATTGACGCATTAATGCCAGGTCAGACGAATCGAATCGTGATGAATGAACAGTTAGGAAGCTTGAACGTCAACGGAGAATATACATGTGAGCTCCTATGTGACCTTATCCATTCAGAGGGTGCTGAGGTTGTGGCAACCTATGGCGATGACTTCTACAAGGGTATGCCTGTCGTTACAAAGAATGGATATGGCCAAGGTCAAGCATGGTATGTCGCTTCAAGCCCAGACCAACCATTCCTTACAGGATTATTAGAGTCAATCTGTGCTAATAAGAATATTACCTCTACGCTTGTAACTCCTGATGGTGTGGAGGCAACTAGACGTGAGAAGGATGGAATCTCTTACTTGTTCCTCATGAATCATACTGCTCAGAAGCAAGCGGTGGATTTAGGTGATGTGGAGTATAAGGATCTGTTGGTTGCTGATTTAGCATGTTCCGGCTCAATTACTATTGAAGGTAATGGGGTTAAGATTCTGCGGGGTTAGTCGATTACTGAAGGAGGAGTGATAGACTCAATGAATAGGAGTCATTCGCTTATATCCATTCATGTATACCTTTGACACCATATCCTTTCACAAATTATTAGAGCGCTTCTAGAACAATTGTATTATGTTACCAAATCGCCTCGCTAGTTCTACTTCTATTACAGAGAAAAGGGATGTCCTAAGTGGACATCCCTTTTCTCTGCAAAACATATGTACCTGAATAATGATTATTCTTCAGTACCTGTTGCTACTGCACTTGAAGTTACATTATTAATCGATGCACGATCAAATGTTAACTTCGTTACGTCATTCACACGTAACACTACAATATCGTCGCTAATTTCTACGATTGTGCCGTGTAATCCGCCAATTGTTGTAACTTTGTCGCCCTTCTTTAATGAAGATAGCATAGAGTTACGAACCTTCGACTTTCTTTGCTGCGGACGAATGAGTAAGAAATAAAATACGGCAAACATGATGATGAATGGTGCCAAGGTGATTAGAATATTGCCACCACCCGCTGTGTCTTCTGCTGCTGCTAATAACATCGTTATCCCTCCAATCCTTAGAATTTACTCAGAACAAGCAATAAAGCTTATCGCTGTTCCTCGTTACCCTAGAAGCCTCGATCATTATGATCCAATCCATATTGGGCAAAAAAATGGTTGCGGTAATCAAGCAAACGATCTTCAAGTATAGCCTTCCTAACCTCACGCATCATCTCAAGTAAGAAATGAAGATTATGATTAGTCGTTAGACGCATTCCGAACATCTCCTCAGCTTTAATGAGATGGCGGATATATGCCCTGCTATAGTTCGTACAAGTATAACAATTACATGCTGGATCCAGTGGGCCGTAATCTCTTGCATATTGGGAATTCCGAATGTTGAGCCTACCTTGACTACTCATGATTGTACCATTACGAGCGATTCGCGTGGGTAGAACACAGTCAAACATATCAACACCTCGAATGGCTCCATCTAATAGAGCATCCGGAGATCCAACACCCATCAAATAACGAGCTTTATTCGCTGGAAGCATAGGTACTGTTGCCTCTAACATCTCGTATAGTAACGGTTTAGGCTCTCCAACGCTTAACCCTCCAATAGCATACCCCGGAAAATCCATTGAAGTCAAATGCTCTGCGCTCATTCTGCGAAGATCAGCATACATGCCCCCTTGGACGATACCGAATAAGGCTTGATCCTCTGGTCGCTGATGAGCTTTAATACAGCGTTCTGCCCATCGTGAGGTGCGTTCCAGAGATTTCAAGCAATAATCATACTCTGCGGGATAGGGTGCACACTCATCGAAAGCCATGATGATATCCGCACCTAGCGCATTCTGTATTTCAATTGAGGTTTCTGGTGCTATAAATAGCTTATCCCCATTCAAGTGAGAGCGAAATTCCACGCCCTCCTCCGTGATTTTACGAGTATCAGCCAGACTGAATACCTGGAAGCCACCACTGTCCGTAAGAATCGGACGATCCCAATTCATGAATTTGTGAAGTCCCCCAGCTTCCTTGACGATATCGTGCCCAGGTCTTAGGAATAGGTGATATGTATTACTAAGGATGATCTGAGCATCCATAACCTTCAATTCCTCAGGACTCATCGTCTTCACTGTTGCTTGTGTTCCTACAGGCATAAATGCAGGTGTATCAATCGTACCGTGCGGTGTGTGCAAGCGCCCAAGTCGTGCGCCTGTTTGTTTGCAAACCTTGATCAATTCATAGGTAACTGCCACAATACATCTCGCTCTCTAATAGTAATATCAATATAATAACATAGCATCCCCGAAACTAAAAAATCGATAACGTTGATTGATTGCCTCTTGATAAGCATGTTGAATTTGTTTAGTACCAGCGAATGCACTTACTAGCATGACGAGTGTAGACTTAGGCAGATGAAAGTTGGTAAGCAGGACATCAACGATCTTAAATGTATATCCAGGGTACATGAAGATATCTGTCCAGCCCTCACAAGCAATAAACTCACCTTCGTGGTTGTTCGCAATAGCTTCTAAGGTTCGACACGAGGTTGTTCCAACGGCAATAACTTTACCTCCAGCTCGTCTCGTCTCATTCAACAAATCCGCAGTAGCTTGACTCATCTGATAGAATTCTTCGTGCATATGGTGCTCCTCCACCTGTTCAACAGATACTGGACGGAAGGTCCCTAAACCCACATGTAAGGTTACATATGCGATGTTAACTCCTTTATTCGCTATTTCTTGTAACAGGGCTTTGGTAAAATGTAGACCGGCTGTCGGGGCTGCTGCTGAGCCACTATGCTTATCATAAACCGTCTGGTACCTTTCCTTCTCCTGCAGCTGTTCTTTGATATAAGG
>DFXU01000099.1 GCA_002383285.1 Caryophanales bacterium UBA4100 | reverse complement strand
ATCGGCTTTAATGGCATTACTGCTGCACAAATATGTACAAGATTAACGGATAAGCAGCGTAAGGAGAATGAAGAAGCAAGCATGCTCCAGCTTACGGATGAGGTCAAAGAGGTTAAAGCCAAGACCGTTAAGAAAACTCCGACGAATGGGGTCAGGGTCAAGGGCATCGATAACCTTCTCGTGCGATTTGCCCGCTGCTGTAATCCCGTACCAGGCGACGACATTGTGGGGTATATTACACGTGGCAGAGGTGTATCTGTTCATCGGAAGGATTGTACAAATTTCAAGTGGTCTGAGGATGAGGATACCGCGCGTATTATCGAGGTTGAGTGGGAGAAGACGGTTGAAGCTAACTATAGCGTGGAGATTGAGATTACAGGTCATGACAGACGAGGACTACTTAACGAAGTACTCCAGGCGATCTCAGAGAGTAAGACGAATATTGCGGCAGTCTCAGGTCGAACGGATCGGAATAAGATGGCAATCATGCACTGCACGATTCTGATTAGGAATACAGATCATCTCCAAAGTGTTATTGATAAAATAAAACGTACGAAGGATATATATTCTGTAGAACGGATTATGCAATGAGAATAGTCGTGCAAAGAAGTCAAGAAGCGAAAGTTACTGTCGACGGTGAAATTATTGGTCAAATTAACAGAGGACTCGTTCTACTAGTAGGGATTACGCATGAGGATACCGAAAAGGATGCTCGTTATTTATCAGACAAAATTGTGAATTTACGTATATTTGAAGACGATAATCATAGAATGAATCTATCTTTGAAGGACATCAGAGGTAGTATTCTCTCTATCTCTCAATTCACGCTGTATGGTGACAGTAGTAATGGTCGAAGACCCAGCTTTACACTTGCAGCTAGACCTGACCAAGCTGAGCCTTTGTACCACCTATTTAATAAATTGCTTAGTGAGCAGGGGATAGAGGTGCAAACCGGGAAATTCGGGGCAATGATGGATATATCTATGGTAAACTCAGGACCGGTTACGCTTATTATAGATAGTCCAGCCCGAGCGTGAACATAGTATGAGCTCATTTAGGGAATGATGGTAAGGTATGTACCCATCACAAACCTATAGGAGAGTATCATGCATCGATCGCCCAAACAACAGCTGCTACAGAAATCCAGCCATCTCTTATTAGAGAATAATGTGCACGAAACCACTCAGATGTTAGGAACAGAGCTCTCAGAGGAGTTCGACTTGAAATCTGTTCATAGTAATCATCTTCGAGCACAACCCATATTCAATATGTATAAGCGTTAAAAAAAGCAGCAGCCCGGATTATTTGATCCGAGCAGCTACTTGGGAATACTAATAAACTAGTCCGTTGCTTCGGAATCATCATCAGCGGCTTCGTCGTCAATAGCTTCAGCTTCTTCATCATCAGCCTCGTCTGTCGCAGCCTCAATTTCAGCTTCTTCACCAGCTGCTACTTCTTCAGATGCTTCAACTTGCTCCGAACTTTCCTCTGAGGCTTCATCGGATATTGCAGGAGGTGTATCAATAATCTCTGATACTACTTCTTCTTCAATTGTAGAGCTTTCGATAGATTCTACTTGCGCGTCGAGCTGGTCTTGATTTGTTTCTGCTGTCATTGTAAATCCCTCCAAATCCAATTTAAGGCTCAAGCCTTATATTAGAATATATGCTCGTACACATGAATCTATGACTCTTATTTAAAGCGCTTTATTATTTGTAATATAATTGTAATGTTTTTAACATTGTTTTTTAACAAAGTCTAGATATAATAATACTCGACCCCCTTTTTAAATTATATATAACCCTTGAACCTACAATATATATTGTAGGTTTCTTTCTGTTCAGAATATCGAATAGGTGTCTCAGTCTTGACTTTCAACGATTACCATATTACAATCGTTGATATTGCAATTGTATTCCGAAGGCTTGAACTAGAATTGATTCCTTGATGGGACATAGTAATTGGGCCCCACAGCCACAGAGAAGGAAGCCAATAGGCTGCAAGCTTCCCGCTGATGACCGTAATGAAAGACCTCCCTGAGAACATATGGATGAACTCGTGATGTTATCTTAACAGCATGATCAATAGTCCTATGCGTGTTGCGGCGTTAACCGCTTATAGAGCAGGATGAGTTTTGTCCTGAATGTGGGTGGTACCACGGGTGATTGAATCATACAATCTCTCGTCCCTGGCAATAGGCTAGGGATGGGGGATTTTTTTGTTGATTATTTTTATAATGGAATGATATGGAAGGGAAGGTTTGGTTATGGCCTATCAAAAACCGACTGGAACGCAGGATTTGCTTCCAGGTACTGTCGAGAAGTGGCAATACATAGAGGAGAAAGCTCGCGATCTCTGCCGCAGGTATAATTATAGTGAAATTCGTACGCCCATCTTCGAGAGCACTGATTTATTCAAGCGTGGTGTAGGTGAGACAACAGATATTGTTGAGAGGGAAATGTATACATTCGAGGATAAGGGTAAGCGTAGTATGACTTTACGACCGGAAGGTACTGCAGGAGTTGTTAGGGCCTTTGTTGAGAACAAGCTCTATGGTGAACCGGATATCAACAAGCTTTTCTATATTGGTCCGATGTTCAGATATGAACGACCACAAGCAGGTCGTTATCGTCAGCTTCATCAATTTGGCATTGAAGTGTTCGGCTCTGAGGATCCTTCTATAGACGCGGAGGTTATAGGTCTTGGTTACTCCTTCTACAGTGAGCTGGGAATTAGGGATGTTAGTGTAGAGGTGAATTCTGTAGGTAATCCAGAAAGCCGGCTTGTTTATCGTGAGAAGCTGCTCGCTTTCTTGAATCCACTCAGGGACAAGCTTTGTAAGGACTGCCAAGTTCGGATTGATAAGAACCCATTGCGTGTGCTTGATTGTAAAGTAGACCAAGCTTACTTCGTCGATGTTCCTTCTATATTGGATAGTTTGGATGAGGAGTGTACGTTACATTTTCAGGCTGTGTGTGATTACTTGGATGCTATGGAGATTCCCTATCAGATTAACCCACGAATGGTTCGTGGCTTGGATTATTACACACATACCGCTTTCGAGTACAAAGCTCAGGGGATTGGCGCTATTGACACAATTGGTGGCGGAGGTCGATATAACGGGCTCGTATCACAAATCGGTGGACCAGATCAATCTGGTATTGGTCTAGGTCTTGGTCTTGAGCGAACGCTCCTTATTCTAGAGTCACAGCAAGTAGAGATACCCGTTATCCCTCCATTGGACGTATATCTGATTGCACTGGGTGAGGCAGCAGAGAAAGAGATGGTTAAGCTGTTGTTCCAGCTTCGTGGTGCAGGTATTCGGGCAGATAAAGACTATCAGGGTCGCAAGATGAAAGCTCAGATGAAGTCAGCTGATCGATTGCAAGCAAGGTACGCAGCGATATTAGGCGATGATGAGTTAGAGCGTGGAGAGATTAGTTTAAAGAATTTGTCGAATTGGGAGCAGGAAACCGTTAAGCTAATGGATTTGAAGGATGTACTATTACTTAAACTATAGGGGAGATTACACATTATGTTATTAAAAACACACGATTGTGGCAAATTGAATAAGACTCACATTGGAAATACGATTACATTGAATGGATGGGTACAGAGACGAAGGGATCTTGGTGGCGTACTGTTCATTGACCTTCGTGACCGCAGCGGACTAGTACAGATCGTCTTCAATCCAGATTTTTCCGGAGCGGCTATGGAATTTGCCGATAAAGCGAGGAATGAATTTGTTCTAGCAATTCGTGGAACTGTTGTGGAACGAGAAGCCGAGACGGTTAATGCAAACCTAAATACAGGTGAGATTGAAGTGCGTGTAACAGAGCTTGAAATCTTGAATACTGCCAAAAATCCACCATTCTTTATTGAAGATGGTGTAGATACTGATGAATCATTGCGATTGAAATATCGTTATCTGGATTTAAGACGACCGGAGATGCAGAAGACGTTAATGCTTCGCTCTAAGGCCGCGAAGGTTTTTCGTGACTTCTTGGATGAGAATGACTTTATCGATGTAGAAACTCCAATTTTGACGAAGAGTTCGCCAGAAGGCGCAAGAGATTATTTAGTACCTTCTCGTGTTCATCCAGGTGAATTCTTCGCTCTGCCACAATCACCTCAAATTTATAAGCAGCTTCTGATGGTCAGTGGCCTAGAGCGTTATTATCAGATAGCCCGTTGCTTCCGTGATGAGGATTTGCGTGCGGACCGTCAACCGGAATTCACACAGGTCGACATTGAGACCTCCTTCATGTCTCGAGATCAGCTGTTGGATATGATGGAGCAGCTTATGGTTCGATTGTTCAGAGCGACATCAGGTGTAGAGCTATCAACGCCTTTCCAGAGACTTAGCTATGCTGAGGCGATTGGCAAGTATGGTTCGGACAAGCCCGATCTTCGATTCGGCCTGGAATTAGTTGATGTCTCGGAGATTGCGGCAGGCAGCGGAGTCCAGGTGTTCAGTCAGGTTGTTTCTAAGGGTGGACAAGTTAAAGCGTTGAATGCTAAGGGCTGTGGTGTATGGAGTCGTAAGGAAATCGATGATCTAGGGCCATATGCTTCTCGTTATGGTGCCAAAGGCTTAGCTTGGATTCAGATGAAGGATGGGGAGATGAAGGGTCCAATCGTGAAATTCTTCAAGGAAGAGGAATTGTCCGCATTAAGGGAGCTTCTTGGAGCTGAAGAAGGAGATTTGTTGTTATTCTCCGCTGACAAATCGAAGGTTGTTGCCGATGTGTTAGGTGCATTACGATTGAAGATCGGTCGCGATCTGGGCTTAATTAATGAGAAGGAATTTAAATTCGCTTGGGTTATCGATTTTCCATTGCTTGGCTATGATGAGGAAGCGAAGCGTTATGTTGCCGAGCATCATCCCTTCACTCGTCCGCATGATGATGATCTTGCTCTGTTCGATACAGACCCAGGTCAGATTCGTGCACAAGCTTATGATCTCGTCTTGAATGGGTATGAGGTCGGTGGAGGCTCCATGCGGATATACAAGCGAGAAGTACAAGAGCAAATGTTCAAGGCATTAGGCTTCTCCATGGAGGAAGCGAATGAACAATTTGGGTTCTTACTTGAAGCCTTCGAATATGGAACTCCTCCTCATGGTGGATTTGCGTACGGCTTCGATCGACTTGTGATGTTGATTGCTGGTCGAACGAACCTTCGTGAAACGATTGCATTCCCTAAGACAGCAAGCGCAACAGATCTATTGATGAATGCTCCGTCTGGAGTAAGTGATAAGCAATTAGAGGATTTATCTGTTCGGGTCGCGCTTAAGCAGCCACAGACCTAGGTTATGAGAGCGAGGTACAAGCATGTTACATCAATTTTCTAGGAATGAGCTAGCCTTTGGTCAGGCAGGTTTGGATGTGATGAGGCGCAGCACTGTAGCTATATTA
This sequence comes from Caryophanales bacterium UBA4100, assembly GCA_002383285.1. GTDB lineage: Bacteria > Bacillota > Bacilli > Paenibacillales > UBA4045 > UBA4045. Next base: position 8,627 of record DFXU01000099.1, on the reverse strand, counting down.
GGTGTTGGAGGGGTAGGCTCCTTCGCAGCTGAATCATTGGCGCGCACTGGCATTGGTCGCATCATTCTCATTGATAAGGATGTAGTTGATATCACGAATATCAATCGCCAAATCATCGCATTGTTAACGACCGTTGGACAGCCGAAGGTTGAGTTGATGCGTGATCGAATTGGCTTAATCAATACGGAATGTGAAGTTATTGCAATGAAGATGTTCTATACGGAAGAAACATATGAGCAGCTTTTTGCTTATCCTATTGATTATGTTGTTGATGCTTCAGATACAGTAACGTATAAGATCCATATCATGAAAGAGTGCTTGCAGCGGGGCATTCCGATTATCTCAAGTATGGGTGCGGCGAACAAGATGGATCCAACCAAATTTCAGGTTGCGGATATATCTAAGACCTCTGTCGATCCACTGGCTCGAGTCATCCGTCAGAAGCTGCGTAAGGAAGGAATCAAGAAGGGCGTCAAGGTGGTATTCTCTACAGAGATTCCAGTCAAACCTCTAGAGGAAGTTACGCAGAAGATTGTACCCGAGAATGCCATGGATATTCGGAAGGCTCAGATGCCACCTGCTAGTAATGCTTTCGTTCCTTCAGTGGCTGGATTGATTATGGGGAGTGTTGTGGTCAAGGATCTACTAGCGAGTAATCATATTGAAGTACCAACTGTAAAGCATTAGTAATATAGCTAAAGGTCGGCGAAGTAATATTATAGCCGAGCTAGATTATTCAGGTGGTGGTTGTGATGATGGATCTATTCTCATTGGCTAATCGAGATGACAAGCCGGTACCTCTAGCCGATCGAATGAGGCCAAGAACGATGGATGAATTTATTGGGCAAGAGCATATCGTCGGTCAAGGGAAGCTATTACGACGTATGATTGAGGCCGATAAGGTCAGCTCTATCTTGTTGTATGGTCCTCCGGGGACCGGCAAAACAACATTAGCCCATATTATCTCACAGCAAACGCAAGCTCAATTTTTCCGACTGAACGCAGTAGAAGCCTCAGTCAAAGATGTAAGAGATGTAATCGAGCAAGCTCGAACGAATATGGATCTGTACAACAAGAAGACGATTCTGTTCCTTGATGAGGTGCATCGATTTAATTCGGCTCGACAGGATTCCTTGCTCCCCGCTGTGGAGCAGGGTTTAATAATCTTTATCGGAGCTACAACGGAGAATCCATTTCACTATGTTAATGGGGCATTAATGTCACGATCAACACTATTCCAGCTAGAGCATCTGAATGAGGAGCATTCTCTAATCGCTATGCGAAATGCGATAGCGAATCAAGAGAGAGGACTCGGCTTTCTTAAGCTCGAATATAAAGAAGAAGCCTTGCGACATATTGCCTCCATGGCTGGAGGCGATATTCGCAGGGCTCTTAATGCGTTGGAGCTTGCAGCTCTTACAACTCCGACAGATGCTGATGGAATTACTAGAATTACATTATTAGCTGCAGAAGAATCAATTCGACGGCCAACGATTAAGGCGGATGAGTCAACGCAATATGACATATTATCAGCGTTTCATAAAAGTATCCGAGGCTCGAGTGATGCTGCTCTATTCTGGTTTCTGTATGCTGTAGAGAAGCTTGGGATGGATCCGCGTGTATTCATTCGTAGGCTTACCGTAGCTTGCAGCGAGGATATTGGGTTGGCTAATCCACAAGCAATGGTGCAAGCTGTAGCTGCCATGGAGGCTCATCAGAATATTGGCTGGCCTGAAGCCAAATATAGTATCTCACAAGCGATCCTGTTCGCTGTAGAAAGTCCGAAGTCGAATGCAGTAGCAATCTCGATTGGTAATGTTATGGAATCAATTGAACAATTGAAGCAAGCAGAGGTCCCGATCCACCTGCGGGATGCACATTATGCCGGTGCGAAGCAGCTTGGGCACGTAGGCTACAAGTATCCGCATGATTATCCAGGACACTATGTTGTTCAACAATATTTGCCTAGCAATCTGCAGCGAACGACCTTCTATCAAGCAACCGAGCAAGGAATGGAAGAGAAAATTCGTCTCAACCAGCATCGGAGAAAAGAGCAGAAGTAAGGGGGAGTAAGAGCGATTTTATGAAATAGAGTCCCCCAAACCTCTACAGGAGGATGCATGAGCGAAAGGTAGCAAATAGAGTCCCCAAAGACCTCATTCCACAATTGGATGGGGTCTTAGTACCTCGTCAATCGTTCCTCCACCTAAGCACTCATCCCCTGCATATAGTACAACTGCTTGTCCAGGAGTTATAGCTCTCTGAGGCTGGTCGAAGGTGATGTGGCAGCTACCATCTGCATCCTGTATTAGCCTGATCCCTTGATCGGGTTGACGGTAACGGAATTTAGCGGTACATACGAACTCGCCGATTGGAGCTTCACCACTTATCCAATTCATACCACGTGCGATCAATCCTGTAGACATTAAAGCGGGATGGTGGTCACCTTGTACGACATATAGGATATTTCTCTCCAGATCTTTATCTACAACAAACCACGGCTCACCAGATCCTGTGCCGGAGCCGCCAATTCCAAGACCTTGACGCTGGCCTAATGTATAGTACATCAATCCATGGTGTGTACCAAGTACGGTTCCATCTGGAGTCCGCATCTCACCAGAACGAGCTGGTAAGTATTGTCCGAGGAATTCTCTAAAGTTCCGTTCGCCGATAAAGCATACACCTGTGCTATCCTTTTTCTTAGCTGTAGCCAACCCCGCTTCTAATGCAATTGCACGGACTTGAGGCTTGGGTAGATGACCAATAGGGAACATCGCCATAGAAAGCTGAGTCTGATTGAGTGCATTCAAGAAATAGCTTTGATCTTTATTCGTATCCACACCTCTTAATAGCTTGTACGTGCCATCAACCTCATCCAATCGAGCATAATGCCCGGTAGCCAAGTAGTCTGCATCTAAATCAATCACTTTATTGAGGAATTCACCAAATTTAATTTCCCGATTACACATAACGTCAGGGTTTGGCGTTCGACCATTGCGATATTCCTCTAAGAAATAGTCGAATACCTTCTCACGATATTCTTGCTCAAAATTGACTGTATAATAAGGAATTCCGATCTGAGCGCATACTCTAGCTACATCCTCTGCATCATCCTCAGCGGTGCAATGTCCAAACTCATCGGTATCATCCCAATTTTTCATGAAAATCCCTATTACCTCATAGCCCTGCTGCTTCAAGAGTAACGCTGTAACAGAGGAGTCCACGCCACCCGACATACCGACAACAACACGTGTAGAGGGTATGGGTTTAGCAGCTTTTTCTGTTGTAACTTTAGTTGTTGTACTGGTCATACTCTTTCATCCTTTGTATATAGATTATTTTCATAATTATGCCACGATTTTTCTACCATAACAAGAAATGATGTGATAACATATATATGATATAGGTACAGCTGTATGAACTTAGTCTATCCATGGCTAGAATATATAGGATAATAAGGAATTAAAACCGATAAATGAGGTGCCAACTTGAAGATTTCTACAAAGGGACGGTACGGCCTAACGATTATGATGGAGCTAGCATTTAAATTTGGCCAAGGACCAATCTCTTTAAAGAGTATTGCTGAGAAGCATCAGCTTTCTGAGCATTACCTGGAGCAGCTAGTAGCTCCTCTTCGTAACGCGGGTTTAGTCAAAAGTATTCGTGGCGCATATGGCGGGTATATTCTCAACAAAGAGCCAGACATGATTACAGCTGGCGAAGTTATCCGAGTACTGGAAGGTCCTATCAGTCCTGTTGATTTCACAGAGGAAGATGACCCGGCAAAGCGAGATCTATGGATACGAATTAGAGATAGTATAGCATCTGTATTGGACTCAACTACTTTAGCTAATCTGATTAACTATAGGGACGAAGGTCTACATGATAACTATATGTTCTATATATAGCGGGTGATTGTAATGAGTGAATATTATTTGGATCATGCCGCAACAACTCCTCTGCATCCTGAAGTATTAGAGGCAATGCTCCCTTATTTCGGCTTAAACTTCGGCAACCCATCAAGCTTACATTCCTATGGTCGTAGAGCTCGTCAGGCAATTACAGAAGCGCGTGATCAGATTGCAGTATTACTTGGCTGCTCACCTAAGCAACTTGTATTCACCAGCGGTGGCACCGAGAGCGACAATCTAGCCATACTCGGAAGTTTGGATGCAGTAAATCCTCATGGGAAATCACATATGATCACGACTCAGATTGAGCATCAAGCTGTATTATCTGCTTGTGGGCACTTGGAATCGCGAGGGTATGAGGTCACTTATCTTCCTGTAGATTCCTATGGAAGGGTATCAACTCGTGACTTGTTAGCTGCCCTTCGGCCAACAACTGCGTTAGTAAGTGTCATGTATGGGAATAATGAGGTGGGAACGATACAGCCTATTGATGAGATAGGTGCGATATGTCGTGAACACGATATTCTGCTACATGTTGATGCGGTTCAGGCGTTAGGCATTATCCCCATGAACCTCTCAGTACTGCCTGTAGATTTGGTTAGCTTCTCTGCTCATAAGATCAACGGACCCAAGGGATGCGGTCTGCTCTATTACGCGAATGGAATACCACTCAATCCACAGCTGTATGGAGGTAACCAAGAGCGTAGTAAGAGGGCTGGTACTGAGAATGTTGCTGCAATCGTTGGATTTGCGAAGGCAATTCAGCTTGCTACGGATTCTCAAGTTGTGAAGCAGCAGCACATAGCCGAGCTGCGTGAATTATTCGTAACATCACTTATAAGTGAGATCGGTAAGGATGGCTTTGAGATTAATGGACATCCTGAACACTATCTGCCACACATTCTTAATCTAAGCTTCACTGGATTAGATAAGGCAATATTGCTGATGAAACTCGATTTGGTGGGTATAGCAGCATCTGCAGGATCTGCATGCACTTCTGGTGCATTAGAGGATTCCCATGTTCTGATCGCTATGGGGCATTCTTCAGATCACGTGAAGTCTTCCATACGCTTCAGTTTCGGTTATGAGACTACGGAAGAAATTGTTCTGGATGTAACACAGAAAATTGGAACCATCGTAAGAAGATTACGTAAAACTAACTAGCTTACCTACGTTTAATTTTATCCCGTTATGGGTACAAGTAAAGATATAATAATAAAAGAGAGAATAGGGTGATTAATGATGTGTCGTTGTCCGAATTGTGAATCCAAGGATATAGGGAAAATCGGCTCGCATCAATTTTATTGTTGGAGCTGCTTTATAGAATGGAGTATTAATGGTGAGAAGGTATCCGTATATCAAGTTGAAGAGGATGGAACTCTGAGCTCATTGGATGATTTGTTCTNNAGATGGGCTAAGATGTTCTATATGTGTAATGAAATCACCGTATCTAAACCTGGATCTCAAGGTAGAGATTCGGTTTTTTATTGCGCTCTTTGGGTTATTTCCCAAGGTTGTACATATACTAGGAAACAGCAAGTACAACTATGTATATGCCAGCTTTGAAGGGAGTTAACTTCGGATGAGACGGATTATGCAGAATCGAGTGTTAATGGTTCTAATATATGGACTTATCATTCTTGCATTGCTCTATATGCTCATGGTCATTCAACCATTGCTAGGTGTGTTATACACATTCTTGAAGGCTGTGCTTGGTCCATTCCTAGTAGCCATGATCATCTCTTATGTACTTAATCCTATCGTCCGTTTGTTGAATCACCGCAAGGTACCGCGGACGGCCGCTGTATTATTAATATATGTCGTATTCATTATAACAACGACGGTTATTGTTATGAATTTAATTCCTATGTTCCTTAAGCAGCTCCGCGAATTGAATGAGCATATGCCGCAGCTAACAATGAAAGCACAGAGCCTTGTGTCCGGAATGAATAATAGCAGCTGGGTGCCTGATAGTGTAAGAGAAGGTATTAATCATGCTTTACATGAGTTAGAGGATGGTATTGCACGGGGAGTTAGTAATTTTGTGAATGGGATAGGAACAACAATTAATTTTCTCTTCATTGCCTTCATCATACCCTTTCTCGTTTTCTATATGCTGAAGGACTTTCGATTAATGGAGAAAACCGCTCTGACCATCGTTCCAAAAAAGCACCGTAAGCATACGATTAAGCTTCTTATGGATATTGATTCTGCACTAGGTAATTACATACGTGGTCAATTCATCGTCTGTGTGATTGTAGGTGTGCTCGCCTATATTGGTTACTGGATCATCGATATGCCATATCCGCTTCTACTAGCGAGCATTGTGATGGTTTTTAATATAATTCCATATCTAGGTCCATTCTTTGGAGCTGCACCAGCAATCTTGATGGCTTCCACAATATCGATGAAGATGATGCTATTGGTCGCCGCTGTGAATTTATGTGTTCAAATTCTAGAGGGAAATGTGATTTCACCACAGGTCGTCGGTCGAACTTTACATATGCATCCACTATTAATCATATTTGTATTATTAATTGGTGGAGAATTAGCGGGTATTGTAGGCTTGATATTAGCCGTTCCTTTCTTCGCCGTTCTTAAGGTTATCATTCAGCACATGTGGGTTTATTATAAGAATAGAAAACTGCTGTCGGAAGCTGAAACCTCATGATTGTTACGCTTCTCCATATATTTGACAGTACTCACTGAGGGTAGTATAATTTCTTAAGTTATTGGAATTATTACGTCAACTTGTAAACGTATTAATCCAATTATATATGATGATCACTAAGATATAGCTACAGTAGACCTTAGACCGTTATACACAGAGTGTATCGTTTGAAACGATGCAAGCTTTGTTACAGAGAAGAGACTCCTTGAGGATGCATCATATTCACTGGTGTATCATCCAATAGGCTGGAAGAGTCTTATAACGAAGAATGGACGAACGCTGGCTATGGAGTGTGAATGAACTTCACCGGGAAAGTCCCGTTACAGACTTAATTGAGGAGATTAACGTTCGGTAGATAGGACGCTTAATAATCAGGGTGGTACCGCGGAATATTCCGTCCCTGTTTATTGAGCGTTTTTGTGTATTTTTTGCTGATTAATCATAATGGGGGTTGTTTATTCATGAAGGCTAGTGAGATTAGACAGAAGTGGTTAGAATTCTTCGCATCTAAAGGACATAAGATCGAACCTAGTGCATCACTGGTTCCATACAACGATGCTTCATTACTATGGATTAATGCTGGTATGGCACCGCTTAAAGGTTATTTCGATGGTAGTGAGAAGCCGGAAAATCCGCGGATTTCCAATTCGCAGAAATGTATTCGAACGAATGACATTGAGAATGTTGGGAAAACTCGCCGTCATCACACGTTCTTCGAAATGCTAGGAAATTTCTCGATAGGTGATTACTTCAAGGAAGAAGCGATTACATGGGCTTGGGAATTCCTTACCGATAAACGTTGGATTGGTTTTGAGCCAGAGAAGCTCTCTGTAACGATTCATCCTGAGGATGAAGAGGCATACCAATTCTGGAACGAGAAGATTGGCATTCCAGCTGATCGAATCATTAAGCTCGAAGATAACTTTTGGGATATTGGCGAAGGTCCATGTGGCCCTTGCACTGAAATTTTCTATGATCGTGGTCCTGAATATGGAGATTTGTCTGATCCGGATTGTACAACGGGTGGGGAGAATGAGCGATTCCTTGAAGTGTGGAATCTTGTATTCTCACAATTTAATCATAATAAGGATGGCTCCTATACGCCGTTACCTAACAAGAACATCGATACTGGTGCAGGACTTGAACGATTTGCCTCGATCGTACAGGGCGTGGATTCTAATTTCGATACAGATTTATTCCAGCCTCTCATCCAAGCGACATGTATCAAAGCTGGTGTTAAATACAAAGAAGATCCTGATGTGGATGTAGCGCTAAAGGTTATAGCCGACCATGTTCGTACTGTAGCCTTTGCTGTGGGGGATGGGGTTCTTCCTACGAATGAAGGTAGAGGTTATGTAATTCGTCGTTTGTTACGTCGTGCTGTTCGTTATGGGAAGGTAATCGGGATGGATCGACCATTCCTATATGAATTAACACCACTTGTTGGACAGGTGATGGGCGAATATTATCCTGAGGTTGTAGAGAAGCAAGCTTACATTGAGAAGGTTATTCGAACTGAAGAAGAACGTTTCCACGAAACCTTATCCGATGGTCTAAGCATTCTATCTCAGATGATTGATGCTGCTAAAGGAAATAATACTACGGAAGTTACAGGTACAGATGCATTTAAACTATATGATACTTTCGGCTTCCCCTTGGATTTAACAGAGGATTATGCATCGGAGCATGGGATGACAGTGGATCGCGAAGGCTTTGAAGTGGCTATGCAAGAGCAACGAAAGAGAGCAAGATCGGCAAGGCAAGAGAGTGAAAGCATGAAGGTACAGGGTGGGCCGCTTGGTGAATTTACGGTTAAAAGTGAATTTGTTGGTTATACTGACTTGGTAACTTCTACAAAAATTACTGGAATAGTTTTGGGTGATGCTTTTGTTCATTCAGTAACTGCAGGTAACCAAATACAGCTAATCCTTGAACGTAATCCATTCTATGCAGAGAGTGGTGGCCAGGTTAGTGATCAAGGTTCAGTGTCCAAGCCAGGTGCAGAAGCCATGATTGAAGGGGTATTCAAGGCACCGAACGGACAA
>DFXU01000071.1 GCA_002383285.1 Caryophanales bacterium UBA4100 | reverse complement strand
ATAGACCGACTAGACAAGTCAAGCCAATCTACCTACAAGATTTTTCCGTACTATTCTAATTTGATATAGAGGAATATCTTACTTCTAGCGCATCTAATTTTAAACTATCATTAACAAGAACCACCGTTTCACGAATTAATCCTCGTAGAACGAGTTTCTTAAGTACCAAAGCCATATCAACGTTCAATTGATTCAAGTCGGGATGCTTCATAAGTTCAGAAGGACTGTAGGATTCTGCGCGACTTTCTATTACTTTAATTAGAATGGAACAACAATCAGCCATTCTTGAGGTTACATTAAACTCGCAAGCTAGAATAACTAGCTGTACACGTTGCTCCAAAGTCTCTCCACTCAATGTTAATTCCTCATATAGCTTGTGAATACCAGGATTAATTTTGCGAAGCTGTCGCCACACAGTCATCTCTGGATGAGTACCAGTTTCAATTATTGATATTCTAGCCCAATGAAGAAGTGCTTCAAGAATGCTTGTATATGCATCAAGCAGATGGTTTTCTTTGTTATATTGCTTAGCTTGCAAATAATTACGAAGGAACAACGTGAATTCAATAAACAGCTTCTGCTGTCTCATTTCAGTAGGGAATTCAAGTAGACGGTGTCTTACTCCTTCTAGATAACCAACACGATCTATGCAAATTTCTCCTTGCAAGATCCACTGAATTATACTACGGTTCTCTCCAAACACAATCCACTGCTCCAAACCAGAAGCGTGAATTCGTCGTTCTTGTATCGACGTATCTTCTTTAATATAATGAAAGATAGGATCAGCTTGTTCCTCATCATCTGTGACAACAAGACAGAGATAATTAAAGCCGTCAATCAATGGTGAGAATGGACTAGCTGTATGTACAACAAGAACACTTCTGACTGATGGATCATCGGCATATTTCTCTTTAATAAATTGGGATAAATAATTCATGACATCCTCCAGAGAATACAATTATCGAGTTACTCTCTTATTTTTCTACATGAGAGCAAGAAATCCTGCCAGAGACTATCTGTTGTACTTAGAAAAGAGGAGATGTAACATGCGATTTAAATCAAGCAAAGTGAATGAGTTTCGGTTATGGGGTTTAGTCCTTACAATGGTGGGGATGGGTGTAATGATTTTAGGGACGGCAGGAATTGTGTTTTGGGGGCAGAAGGCGCAATGGATTGCAGCAATTTTCTTGATCCTTGGATTGATCACTATGTTAGGAAGTATGGCGATCTATTTCTGGGCGGGGGTTCTCTCGACAAGCGCCATTGTCATCCAATGTCCAGAATGCGATAGACAAACGAAGGTTCTAGGCAAGACAGACCGTTGTATGTTCTGCAAATCTATACTCACTCTTGACCCATCCTATGCGGCTAAGCAAACTGAAGAACGGGCCGAGGAGCATAATTCCAAACATTCTTAACAAACAACAAATTCATTAAGGCATTTTCTCTAAGGCATCCTTAATCGTATTCCAAGTTTCAGCATTACCGAATACTCTTGCCCAAGAAGCAACTCCAGCAAGATCATATTTTTTTACAATATCTATCCGTGCTCTCATTGATTTCTCATTCTCAATCCAAATTTTATTCAACACATCGCCTTCCATATACTCCACATAATCTTGACCTACCGCTTTATCGAAAATTGGTGTCAGCTTCTTATCATTAATAATCTTATCAACTGCTTCCATGCCTACGGCCTTGGAGGTTGTTTTTTTCTTGTTATCTACGTATTGCTCTGACCAGATACGGGTATAATAAGGAACTCCTAACAACAATTTATGAGCAGGTACTTTATCTTCCCGCATGATGTCTACGATACCCGCCTCTGTCCAAGGCAGGGAGGCGACAGAGCCCGCTACAGGACTAGAAGCCCAATGTTCGTCATAAGTCATGACCATCATATAATCTACGGTCTTACCCAGCTCCTCTCGATCGGCAAATAACGACCACATCTCACTCCCGCCACGTATCGTAACATCAATGGAAACAACTAGCTTCTGCTCATGCAGGTAAGGCGTTAGCTCACGAACAAATTGCGTTAGCTTTCCCTTGTCTTTCAAATAAACATTCTCAAAATCAATGTTTATACCCTGAAGATTATATAGCTTTGCATAGCTTAGTAATTGACGGATCATATGAAGCCGAGTTTCGTAATTTGCAAGCACCTTACTGGTTCGATCTGGATCAAAATCATTACTAAACAACGCCCATACTTGATAGCCCTTACTATGCGCCCAGGATACAAATGGCTTGGTTGCCTTATTACTTAGATTACCTTCATCATCATCAATTGCAAACCATGTTGGACTAATCACATTCAATCCAGGCATATTACCAAAGGAATTGAAGTTTGGATTCTTATTATATATGGCTTCCCAGGTCAGATTGATCTTCCCACCTAATGGTTTCCACGGAATATTAGTTACAGGGTTATTGGGTTCGTACTGGATAACCTCAACACCATTCAACACTAAATTCTGTTTAACTATAAAGCCCTTCCATCCATTCAAGAGCTGTATGTGATACCAATCCGATTGCTCTGATAAGATGATAACAGAATCACCTGCTCTAAGATCAGCAGCAATAGGAGCCTTAAACGAAGGTTCGGTTCTTAGATGTATAGCAAGCTCTGGCTCTCCAGTGTCACCCTTAATTTTACCATTCTGAATAACATCCCCATCTAACAATAGGAAGACAGCTCCCGTAACCGTATCCTCGCGCCATTCAAATTGATAATAGGACTGTAAGACGTCAACAGGAATATAAATTATCTCTTCAATTTTCTGTACAGGTATTTTTAAGGAAAAAGGCTTTTCATTCACCCATGCAGTTAACTGCTCCGTCTGAAATCGAATAACTTTATCGGTGGTCGTAATAATAAAGGATTGCGTTTGCTCCTCATAATAGGCATTAGAGTCCATATATTGCTGTATGACATCAAGCGGGAGCATTAACTCCTCACCAGTACCCGCGGCAGGAGTATCCAATTGATTCCCATTCAAGAATATAGGCTTAGGATTGCCGTTGAAATCCAACTCAACTCTCTCTGTGCTAGGCAGATTCTCTAACCACTGCTCGTAGAACATCCATGAACCTATCAATGTTACTGCTAGAATAATAACCAAGAAGGACCAAAGTAGCCGTCTGCTTCTATGAATATTCTTTCTCGGATTCAGCTGGTTCTCCAATGATTATTCATCCCTCTCCTCACAAAAATTAATAAGACGTGCTGAATGCTGTCGCATTCAATCACGTCTTATTATACTATATTATTCGATCTATTCACTCCCAATATTATCCATCAATGATTAGTGTGTCATTGTGTGACTACATTGTGGACATAGTCCATGGACCTCTAGCCGATGTCCATGAATGTTAAAACCGGTTGCTTGAATAGCAACCTCCTCAACACCTTCGATTGGTGGAAACTCGAAATCGACAATAATTCCACATGAATTACAGATCGCATGGTAGTGATCGGAAATATCCGCATCGTACCTACTCGAAGCATCTCCAAATTTCATCTCTTTAACTAATCCGGAATCAATAAAGACTTTGAGGTTATTATATACAGTTGCGACACTCATAGTAGGAAATCGTTTCTCAATCTCCTTATAGATGTCATCGGCTGTTGGATGATTTGTAGTGTCAATTAAATAGGCCAGAATGGCATAACGCTGAGGTGTCATCCGTACACCCGTGAATTTCAACTTTTCCATTGCTTGCTCAATACGAGATGGCATACAGCCTCCAACCTCTCTGAATACGTATAGAGCTAGTTCAAATGTTAGCATCTATTTGCTCTAGCTCTTTTATTGTACGTCTTGCAATTTTCATTTGTCAATGCATTACATCACGATCACAGCTAATGATTCTTATAAATGCCTAACTCACTATTCGTATTAATGTTGATCTCATGCTCGCCAGTACCTACACGTCCACTAACTTCCCCTTTGGAAATACTCAATGGAAAGTCCGAATGAACTGTTGTGTAACTCGCTGCATCGCCTTCAATCTCAAAATTAGCAAGCTCAGGCAAATAGATTTTAATAGCTCCATTCGTTGTATCCAGCTCCCAATCGCCACCTAACGTGACACTTCTAACTACAATTCCTCCATTCGTCGTATCTGCAACAACGTCCTCATATACATCCGTTAGTGTTATTGACCCATTCGTTGTATCTGCCTCAACCTTACCGGATATCTGAGTAGCTATAATTTTACCATTCGTCGTATTTGCGAACATATCTCCATCAACATTATTTGCTGTTATCGTACCATTCGTCGTATCCAGCTCGATGCTTCCTTGGATGTTCTCTATGAGCATCGCGCCATTTGTTGTATGAGCAAATACCTTTCCTTGAATATCACTTATAGTAATACCGCCATTTGTTGTTTTTATTTCAAAGATTTCTTTAACAGCAATATCCTTGGCAACTAGCTTACCGTTGGTCATATCAATTTCATAATCCACTTCTTTTCCCGCAGGTACTGTAATAATCATATCCATTCTCGGCTTTTGCTTAATACCGAATAATCTATATTCTTTACCGTTTGCTTCAATTTCTAATGTGTCCCCATTATCCTTGTATTCAACACTTGATGCTTCTGCAATCTCATCTGCCTCATCACTTTTCATCCTAGACACATATAATGTAGTTGCAATTTCAATATCCTCTATGTCTCCTGTTATAATCTCAATCTCACCGTTAGGATTATGGACATACACTTTATCATACTTATTAAGCATAGGAATTTCTGTTGTACCCTTGTCATATGATTTACCATTCTTATCCGAGAAAGCGATATTCCCAATATTAATGGAATTGAAGAAGCTCATATTCGGGAAGGACGTATAACCAATAACGGCAATAGATAGAACTAGAGATAGAATCAAACTTCCTACCGCAAAGCCTAACTTGTGATCTGGACCACGGTAAATCGAGCTAAGTAATAAATACTCTATACCAAGCATAATTATGACCGCAGGCCACCATTTAATTAGCTCATCTGTCACATCCATATTCGTTGTTAGATCTAATAGTAATAAGCTTCCGACAATTACAAGTATAAGAGCAGCTGTGTATTTCCCTACCTTAATCATATTCCTCATCCTCTTCTCTACAGTGTATATCGTGTCTTTAATATATCCCTATCATACATGGACATTAAAGCAAAACATACGGACTTAGGGATAGATTGTTCTCAGTCTCAAGACGGAGAATGGATTGAATTTGATGGAATAAGAGCTCATCAATAGGCAGCCACTGTACATCCCGCAAAAATTTATCCTCCCAGCTTACTTGCTCTGGGTCATGACCTAACGACATATCTCCACCAATGACTTCTGCTAAGTAGGTAACTCCCGTCATATAACCTTGGGTAACCCTAGGGAGTGAAAGCTCACCAATTTTACGTATTAGTCTAATATCCAAATTCGTCTCTTCCTTAAGCTCTCTAATTGCAGCCTGCTCCGGTGTTTCTCCTGCCTCTACTCCTCCACCTGGCATACACCAATATGCTTTTTGTATAGTCAGATCAAAGTGATGGGCGAGAAGAACTCGACCTTCTTCGATGATAAGTGCTTGCGCTCGTCTTCTCACATACATCAAGCTACTCCTTTCTGAAACACTCTCAGTTTATTGACAACAGAGCTATTCCACTACAATATCTGATACACCTTCAATTTTCCGGAGATCTTCGATAATTGAGACTAGAAATTTACTCTGTAAATGAATGGTTATCGTAATGATTACTCTTGGTGGTGTGTAATCTTCATTCGTCTTCTGCTCTTCCACACTAATTCGTTTAACAGCAATTTTGCGAGCTTGGAGTAATCCAGATATTTCACCAAGCCTGCCTGGACGATCTAAACTATTAATCCGAATCGAATGTATGCTTTTCGGTTTTAGCCATTTATTCTCAACCTTATTTAGTATAAGTAAGCTGAAGAGCACTATTAATGTTGTTCCAATTGCAGGATAGTAGAAGCCAGCACCTGACGCCAGTCCTATACCCGCGACTACCCATAAGGTTGCAGCCGTTGTTAGACCAGTAACGGAGTAGCCATTGAACAGTATAACTCCCGCACCCAGAAATCCGATACCACTAATAACCTGGGCAGCAAGACGAGCAGGATCTAACCGTACATTGACCTCATTGGCATAATCCGCAAAGCCGTACATAGACAACAGCATGACTAGTGCTGACCCCACACAAACGAGAATATTCGTACGAAGTCCAGCTGCGCGGCTACTAATTTCACGTTCTAGACCAATTATCCCACCAAGACCCGTTGCTAATCCTAATCGCAAGACCATCTCAATTTGATCTATTTCCCATGGACTATTCATACCAATTACCTCACATCATATGATTATTCTAAATAGAAGACCAATGTTTTAGAGTATTCCGCCTAATAGCAAGCATTCCGAATATGAATCCGCCAACAAAACCCCCAAAGTGGCCAAGAACACTAATACCAGGAATTAACAAAGTACTAACCCACCCAATTATGGTCCAAATCAGTACGATTTTCCTCGAATTCACATCCAAGAAGCCCTTACGAAATACTACGATATAAATGTACAATCCTAGAATACCATAAGTAAAGCCAGATGCCCCCACCCCAGCCTGCGAACCTATTGATACAATGAATGATGTCGACAGAATAGTGAATCCAAATAGGAATAGCATCCGGAGCTTACCGATCATGACCTCTAGTGGTGGAGCGATAATAATAAGAAAGAACATATTCATTATAAGATGTGTTAATCCATCATGTAGGAATGCATAGGTAACAAACCGCCAATATTCGCCATCAATAAACTCACTGGGTAAGATACCCCCTTTAATTACCAATGGTGTTGACCCCCAGATCCCATTCACAAGCCCCATATACAAGAATACAGCCACATTAGAGGCGATGATCAGGGATATAATGGGATATCTCTGTAAAAATTGCTTAAAGCTCTCTCTCCTATAAAACATCATCATTATCACTCCAATGGTTTGTCGTTATTAGCATAGTAGAATGGTGTGCTCCAAGGGAACACACCATCCTAATCATCTAGCTATTAAGCCGATCAGCAATTAATTTATTGACCAGTCCAGGATTAGCCTTCCCTTTGGTTTCTTTCATAATCTGACCAACTAAGAAGCCGATCGCCTTGTCCTTACCGGCTCTGTAATCAGCTACGGATTGAGGATTATTCGCAAGCACCTGATCAACAATCGTTAGGATGGCTCCCTCATCACTAATCTGGACAAGTCCTTGCTCTTCAACGATAGTCTGCGCTGCCTTCCCAGTCTCGATCATGGACTTGAACACTGTCTTAGCTATCTTACTCGATATTGTGCCCTTCTCAAGTAAACCAATCATCTCGCCAAGACCCTTACCTGTTATCTTAACATCGGACAGCTCGAGACTGTTCGCGTTCAAGTATGCAAGCAAATCACCCATGATCCAATTAGATACTGATTTCGCATCTGCTGTATATTGTAAGCTCTCATCGAAGAAATCCGCTAGCTTCTTGGATGCAGTAATGACCTGTGCATCATATTCGGGCAAGCCATATGCGGATATATATCTGCCCCTCCTTGCATCAGGAAGTTCAGGAATACTCGACCTGATTCGTTCCTTCCATTCATCACTAATCTCTACAAGAATCAAATCTGGATCAGGAAAATAACGATAATCATGCGCCTCTTCCTTACTCCGCATTGTGATTGTCTTCCCCTGAGCTTCATCGAAGCGGCGAGTCTCTTGAGTAACGACTCCTCCATTCTCAACTACAGCTATCTGACGCAACACCTCATATTCTAAGCCCTTCTGCACACCCTTGAAGGAATTCATATTCTTCAGCTCAGTTCGTGTACCTAGCTCCTCTTGACCCATAGGTCGAATACTGACATTAGCATCACAGCGCAATGAGCCCTGTTCCATCTTGACATCTGACACATCACAATAGAGCATAATCGCTTTTAATTTTTCTAAATAGGCATACGCCTCTTCGGGTGAGCGCAAATCCGGCTCGGATACGATCTCTACAAGCGGAGTGCCTACCCGATTGAAATCAACGAGAGAGCCGAACCCACCTGCAATATGAGTTAGCTTTCCAGCGTCCTCCTCAAGATGAAGTCGAGTAATCCCGATGCGCTTCGTTGTACCATTCACTTCAATATCAATCCAGCCATTCTCCCCAACCGGTTTATCAAACTGCGAAATCTGATAAGCTTTTGGAGAGTCTGGGTAGAAGTAGTTTTTGCGATCAAACTTACTCTCCGAGCCTATTGCACAGTTCAGAGCCATCGCTGCCTTCATTGCGAATTCAAACGCTTGACGGTTTAGAACTGGCAACACACCTGGATGACCTAGACAGATTGGGCATGTATTCGAATTAGGAGGAGCTCCAAAAGAGGTTGCACATCCGCAAAAAATTTTCGTCTTCGTATGCAATTCAACATGCACCTCAAGACCAACAACCGTTTCATATGGTGTAGAGATTGTAGACATCTAGAAAAAGCTCCTTTCTACATTATAGCTGGATTATAGCTGTGGTACTGCTTGGTGATGATCGGTATGCTGTTCGAATGCATGCGCAGCACGCAAAATTGTTGATTCATTAAATGGTTTAGCAATCAGCTGAAGTCCAACAGGCAGCCCATTCGATAGCCCACAAGGAATACTTATTGCAGGAACACCAGCAAGACTAACTGGTATCGTCATAATATCATTCAAGTACATCGTTAATGGATCGTCAACCTGCTCTCCAATTCGAAAAGCTGTAGTAGGTGCTGTAGGTCCAACAATAAGATCATAGGACTCGAACACCTTATCGAAGTCCTGTTTGATCAGGGTTCTAACCTTCTGTGCCTTCAAGTAATATGCATCATAATAACCAGAGCTCAGAGCATACGTACCCAACATGATTCGTCGCTTGACCTCGGAGCCAAAGCCTTGGCTTCTAGATTTCAAATATACGTCTGTCAAATTCTCACTATCTTTAGCACGCACACCATATCTGACTCCATCATAGCGAGATAGATTCGATGAGGCTTCAGATGAGGCTAATAGATAATAGGTTGCAACTGCATACTCTGTATGCGGAAGAGATACTTCTTCCCACGTCGCTCCTAGGGATTCTAGAACTGTGAGTGCTTCAATAATTCGTTGCTTTACCTCGGCATCGACACCTGATCCCATGTATTCCTTAGGAACAGCAATGCGCATACCGCGAATATCCCCCGTTAATGCACTTAGGTAATCAGGAATATCTACAACAGCTGAGGTAGAATCCAATGGATCATGCCCAGCAATCGCTTGAAGGACATAAGCCGCGTCCTCCACATTCTTTGTCAAAGGACCAATCTGATCAAGCGAGGATGCGAATGCCACGAGGCCGAATCTAGACACAAGACCATAAGTCGGCTTTAGGCCAACTATTCCACAATATGAGGCTGGTTGACGAATTGAACCGCCAGTGTCTGAGCCGAGTGCGAAATATACTTCTCCAGCAGCCACCGCTGCTGCCGAACCCCCACTTGAACCACCGGGGACAAAATCAAGGTTCCATGGATTACGAGCCGGATAATAGCTTGAATTCTCATTAGAGCCGCCCATGGCAAACTCGTCCATATTCATCTTACCTATCGTTACAGCTTGTGCCGATTTAAGCATGTTCACAACAGTTGCATTATAGATTGGGTTATAATTTGATAGAAATTGGCTGGCGCAAGTCGTTAGTAGATTCTCGGTCACAATATTGTCCTTGATTCCAATTGGCAATCCGAACAATAGACCTCTCTCACTCGTTAAATCTGAATTTAATTGATCATCCAAAAGTCGAGCATCTATAAGGGCTTGTTCTTCATCCAACGTGATGAATGCTCTTACTCTCGGTTCAACTTCGTTAATTCTCCGAAATGATTCTTGGACCAAGTCCGTAACGGAAAGCTCCTTCTTGCTTAGCTTTGTATGTATATCCTGCAACGATTGTTTAAAAACTGACACGGGTCCAAACTCCCCTCCGTTATTATTCGAGTACAGCTGGTACCCTGAATTGATCATCTTCCTCATCTGGTGCATTCTTCATCACTTGATCAATCGTTAATGAAGGTCTTAACTCATCGTCTCTCATTACATTAACAAGCTTTAAAACATGGGAAGTGGGAGGAATGTGCTCCGTATCCAACTCGTTCAGCTTTTCTGCATATGATAGAATGGCATTCAATTGTTCAGTGAACTGTTCTCTTTCATCCGAGGACAGCTCCAATCTCGCCAGCTTAGCCACATGTTCTACATCTTGATGGGTAATTGCCACGAAAAAAGCCCTCCCTGCTCTAAAATCATCCTACCTATTATAGCTTACTTATATAATGAACTCAATTGCTGTGGTTAACCAGATGAACATGAGCTTTCTAATAGAATTACTGTTTTTTTCAATCCATAAAAAAAAGAGCTGTTTTCCAGCTCCTCTCTCTACGTGTGTATCAACTCTTCCCGTTCAATGGCTCCTGGTATTTTTTCGAGCCATTCTTGATTAATCATAAATTTCGTGATTTTCTCAGCATAGCCGCCTGTTTTTACATGAAGTTCAGTATAGATCATTATCAAATCATGCTCCATAACACAACCTAAAGAAGAACCCGATAAGGTGATAAGCGACCCGAATAATCCCCCAATATGGCTAACCATTAACCTGTCGGAGAATATACGTTCCTTACAATCTGTAACTTCTCCAATATAGGTTGGTGGAATAGGCAATGAATCATTATTTAATAATTGGGCCAACTGACTATACTGATCTTCCGCTACACTACTTCCTTGTAATAATATCTCTTTGACATCATCAATTTCAGCTGTTTGTGCAAACCCAACACATAATGCTTCTATAAGCGCGAGCAGCTCCATCGTGGAATATAGATTCGCGATTTCAATGCTGTTTAATGGTCGAGTATTCCCAAGCCAACCATTCAGATAGCTCTGTTCATGCATTACTTCCTGCGTCTTCGGAGACGGGATTGTTGGTCCACGCCAATATAATCCTTTTCTGAGAAGCAGATCGATTATTCGCCGTGACAGCTGTGCCGCTTCTATCAGACATTCGGCCATGTAATCTCCAACATCAGATCTTGTGGAAGTGGCTAATGCCCTAGCGTGAAAGGAGAGTCCTAATTGAGCTCCGACATATAGATACTGAAGAATAAATCGGTCCGAGAATAAAGCGGGTGCCTGCTTATTAATATCCGATTCAGAGAAACCAAGTGGAATCGGGAAGTCACCTTTAGACAGATAATGTTCTCTTCTCCTAATCAGCTCGTTGGTAATCTCTAAGGCATCTGAGTACAAGTATTTAATGTCCAGATCCGATACCCTCTGTTGAAAAATCATTAAATACCATCTTGACATCTCGTTAATGGTGTAGCCAGACCAGAGGTAGCCAATTTCCGATACCGTCAGATCAATCGATTCAGGATCGCTCATTACGAAGTCACTCCCTGTTTTATTTTGATATATGGTCTAAGCAAATAGCTGGTAAGCTTTAATGGATTGATCGTCTTCGTTTGGAACAATTTATCTCCCCAATATCCATCTAGTAATTGAATAATACGATCGAGGTCTTCATTGTCCAGCTGCTCCATGGTCCTTCGAAGAACCAAGGAATTCTCATAGCTCTGACGTAATGGTCTTGTCAATTGATCATAGCTTCCTAGTCCGCACAAGTCATAAGCAGCATATACTCCTGTCAAGAGTGACAGGTATTGTCCGAAGCCCATAAAGGGCATCATACTCCCAAAGCAGTTTCCAGTGTAAAAGGTATTACCTACTCTGGCGTTATTACAAATCCCCATTATATAACCACTAATCTGAAATTGATCTGTGACAGGCAGATTCTGTGCCAACTCAGATCGTGCATTCTTATAGAAATCATCCCACAATTGCTCTGTCGTGACCTGTTGGTTGTTGGGAATATCAGGAATTGCAAGTACGATATTAGCCTCATGCTCAGAATAGGGTATAAGATAACAATATCCGTATGGAGCTAGATCATAATCAATCCACGTCATGACCGTATACCGGTCAAAGCTTCCCTCAACCGTGGCACCTTTGATCGAGACAGTTAGGTCTTCGCGGAAATTCCGAGCTTGCTTCGCATATTCCGCATCACCTGTTGCAACAACGATATGTGTAAACTCACCTTGCAACTGCTCATAGGTTTTCTCTGAATGGAATTGAATGGTGCTGTTCACCTGCTTGCTTAGCTGTAATTCGAACGCGTCCTGCTCTCTACCTCGTATGTTCGTAAATCCGAGCTGTGCCTCGATTGTGGCTCTGTTGTTCTTTGAGAAGATGAACATCTTCTCAATATTAGAGGTCGGTTTGAGATATATGCCAAATTGGTCTGACATTGAAGCAATACAATCATGTACGGGTCTCGTGAATATATTCAGTAGTACCTCTCCATTAACGAATCGATCCCCAACGCTTCCTCGCTTCTCGAAGATAGTCGGATGAATTCCGTTCTCTTCCAGTATTATCGCGCAAGCTAAGCCTGATAATCCGGCACCCATTATGGCAACATCCATCTCTGTCCTCTTCTCATCAAATTGTGAACCGCTCAAACTAAGATTTCCTTTATTTATTTAAATTATGTAAAATAAAGAAAAAAAGCCTGGCGATCTGCCGGCTTCTCTCTCTAGCTTATTGTGTTGTTAAATCCACGCCTTCAAATTTATCTGCCTTACGAACTCATCACCAGTTAGTGCTTGTGGCTGCTCGGGAAGTGGGTTGTCCTCAACTTCACCGTTCATAACCCAGCGGAATAACTCTTCATTATGAGTTGCCAGTGCAAAATCTATTAATGCTTCCTTCTCAACACGGTCTGCTTCTAATGCTAGCAATGTATCCTCAAGCTCAATATCACTAGATGGAACATACACATGTTTATTAGCACTAGGTACTCTTACTACATAATCAAACGCATTATCTGCATTACGATCATATGCAATTATATAACCATAGCTTCCAACGGGAAGGTTCTGCTCATACGAGTCACCAATAATAATTACCTTCTGTCCGAGTTTTAACATGAGCTTTCCTCCCTATCGTAGCGACAATAGATTTATTAGGAATCGTTTAGTCGATCCTTATCTGTTATCCTACTAAAAAAATGATAGAGTGTCCAATACCAATATTCCATCAAGACAATTCAGATATTCGAATTATACCCTCAGGAGATATTGTTAATTTCTCATACCCCTCTTCAGTAATCACATAAGTATTCTCTATCCCGACAACACCTCGACCTGGAAAGGTGAACTTAGGCTCTATAGCTATAACCATTCCAGCTACAAGTGGAATAGTAAAACCTTTGGCTAGAACAGGAAGCTCATCGATCTCCAAGCCAATACCATGCCCGAGAAAGGATACTTGATCAGAACCATACCCCATATAGAATGCTGATAGCCCAGCAGACTTGGCCTTCTCCAAAGCTGATGTATATAGCTCCTCGCAAATTGTGCCTGGACGTAATTGTTCTTCAGTACTCCTCATAATCTGCTCAGCCACCTCATAGGCTGCTGCCATATCTTGCGGTACATCACCTATAACTAGCGTTCGAGTTTGATCGATTACATAACCATCAATGCAGCAACCGATGTCGACGAATATTGGTTCATCTCTTCGAAGCAGTCTTCGTCCCGCTCCTTGTGGACTAGCAGGGGTTAGCCCTATCCCTCCAGCAGGACCATCGAAGTAAGTCGGTGTAGCAATTGACTCACCCGCTCCAACCGCTCCCGTGATTATCTCTTGGTTATAAGCACGCATCCGCATCATACCGATATGCCCATTCATTCGTAAGTCAAACTCAATACGTGCAATCAACTCATATTCTGGCATACCTTCATATATATAGCCAATAGCATTATTCAGAGCAAAATTTACGACACGGGCCGCCTCTTTAATAGCTAGGATCTCATATTGTGATTTAATCATCCGAACTTCTCGCACTAAGGTGGATCCGTCGGTAATTGTTGCCTGCTGGATTATTCCAGTAATCCGATTTACTAATTGAGCAGGAGCTACATCGTATTCCATCGCAACGATTGGGTTAGACAGATTAAAAACTTGTGGGAAATCCAACTTAAGACGCTCCCCAAATTTCCGAAATGAACCTAAAGGAACGGTCTGGACGACCGCTTCCTCTATTGCTCTCGGAACGCTTCTACGGACATAATAGATGGGATCACCAATTACAGGGACGAATAGATATCCTGTTTGCATAGAAGCAGCGAAATAATACAAATCAACATTCTGTGTAATCAAGAAGCCCGAGATTTCTTCGTTCTGCATGGCTAGCTGTAACTGTTGAATTCTTTTACTACATTCATATTCCATAGGATTCTCCATCTTCTATTTCCTCCGATAGCTCTAAACATTTTTTCTAATTATAGCTCATATTACCTGTCGGATAAAGCTCAGATGTTCCTTTTATGAACCATGTGATCGGACCGAGCACTTGATAAATGCGTGGATACTCCACTCTGATAATCATGACAACACCGGGTCGCTGCAAGGTTACCTCATAGTTACATTCGTTGTTCACGTAGTTATATGGGAATACATGATTCTCATTAATAACTTCGAATACGACGACATCAACAGGAGTATCTAGAAAACTGCCCTGCTGCGGAACGTTGTTCACATCAAGCTGAAGATTGGCTTGTAGAAAATCGTATGCCTTGTCCTCTGCAGACTGAATTTCAATGGACGTGATACCCTGTGCAAGCTTGTGCACATCAATTTGTTGTGCCGCTGCATGTGTCGCTCGATTTAGCCCATGCTTGACTCTGAATAACGTGTTCATCGAAACCTCTTCATCTATTTGCAATGCGAACATGGTCATGAAGAATACGATTAGAAGTAAATAAAGAAGAAGCTTATACATGATTATTCACTCCTAGGGAACGTATTCACTCATCTTCATACCACTCGCTGTCATTCGGGAGGTAGATTCCGGTGGACTTATTCCAACAAGACGATCAATATCGAACAGCCTCTGATAAGGATAGGAAATGAGCAACTGTATACCTACCCCGCGAATGACTGGTCTAGCAGGGTCAGTACCGTCATCTCCACTGGAAGTGGTCACATCATATTGTAAGTCAGCACTGATTAATCCTCTTGTAGTAAGACGTAGCCTAGATTCCTCTATCATACCTTCACTTATATAACCATGTGAACCATTAGCTCCAATCTCCAATAATAAATCCACCTCCTTCTGGATCACAGCTTGCCGAACAATAAGAACATGTTTATAAATTGGCGAGAACATAAACCAACAAAGAATCGCAGAGAATAATATGAATACCAGTATTTGTTTCATTAACTTACGGATCGATCCTTTCTATCGATATATTCACCTGATTACCTCTCAGCTGGACATCCTGCAGTGAGCCTTCACCGCCAATTGTATTCTCATACAGTACAAGAATCGCGATCAACAGCATTATACTTGCAAGTATTGAGCGCACATCATTAAACCCCTTCCATACATTAATTTGTGTCTAAATTCGTGATTTGTGTGTTTGCCGTTGTTCCCTTGTCTTCAATCCTTTTCTTCAAGCCATTCGTATCATCTGCTACGATACTGCTGAATAGTAAAGCTACTACGATTAACATCATGACAGTTACTAATATACTGCGCACAAATATCACCCCCTTTGCGTTTAGTCAGCCCAAGGACTCAAACAGCTTCTGACCCTCCGCTACCCATGGATATACGAATAACCGAAAGGTAAAGAGAATCGGTATTCCAGCCATAATAAACAATAGATAGGAAACAGCTTCTCGCCTCCCCTCCTTACTCAATTCTAGCTTTTCTTTGTAATCATGAACTCTATGCCGAAGCAGCTCATAATACTGTTCGCTCTCATGTTGTCGTAATGAGTTCAGCGTTTCAGCAAAGCTATAACCCTCCTCAGTGCCTATACGCTGCTTGAACCGACCAATCGCATACGCTGCATTGTGATACCATTCATTCGTGAGCATATAGAGCTCATTGCGAATAGAGTTTGCGTACGGTAAGCAACGAACGAGCTTCGTATGTAAATTCATGGATGAACCCGTGTAATACAGTAGCTGACGGCTAATGTTGTATACATCATTAATAATTCTTTGCCGGCGGTGCTGCATGAATGATTCCAGAATAGGCTTATCCAGCATCACAAGCACAAGAATCACGATTAATACAATTTCAATGACTCTTACATTAAAGCTATAAGGTCCATAAAGCCTCTCTAGACAGAACATGAATATGATTATGAGAAATAGAGTTAAAGTCAACAGCCTCTTAGCTGCTAAATAAACCTCCGCTCTCCACAATAAACCACATCCTGTCAATAGCTGCTGCCTCTCACTTATAGATCGACTGGTCGTCGGAGGTAAGAGCAATAGCTTGTGTAGGACTCTAAACGAACGCTGTTGATGAAATCCCCATGTACTGGAATAGAGACGCTGATTTCGGCGCTTTATGAATAATGCCCGCAATAGATAATTAATCGTGATAAATAGCAATAAAACTAAGATTCCTTCTGTTATCCAAGTTAATCCATTGAATACTATTGATTGCGTGGTCAGAACTGCTACTTCTATCACCCCCTTATAAATGCTTTAAAGCATATTGTTACCTATTACTTCCTCAATGCGTTACATTCTCCTCACGGATAAATAAATACCCATTAAGAAGGATGCTCCAATTAGAATAATCGAATCTAGCAGCATATCTCTGCCAACCTTGGACACGACATAGTAAGCATATGCATTCTCAGCATCCATTCTAAAGTTTATTACTAGGAAAACAATAAGAAATACGATCGGTGAGAAGTTCGCAATCCTAATTTCCAATAGTCGGTTTCTCTCTACCTGGTCCATCCGTTGGGCCTTCCTCATATCTCCGATGAGCTCTTTCAGATTGATTGACAAATCTACTCCTTCAGAAAGCCCAAATCGCAATATACTAATGTAATGGTCTGCCCACTGATTGCCTAATGTCAGTGCGAAAACTCGAAGACAGGCTTCAGCTTCTTTGTTCACCATCAGGCCTAAGTAAAGCTGCTCGAACACCCCCTTAATAGGATAAAGCATTCTATTTCCTTCAATAGAATTTTTCAATACCATTCGAAGATTTTTATGCTCAGATAGAATATAAGATTGATAGAAAACCTCCATTGCAGGTAGAAAATTGATTCGACTTCTCATCTGTATGGTGAGCAGGCGCATTCGCAAGCTTATATATGGAATTAAAGCGAGTATACATCCTAGAGAAACAACACCTTTCACACTAGAAAAGAAAAACGTACCTAGCAGCACCCCACTCATTGCTAGCAGAACCCCAATACCTAATAGCTGACCTACACGAAGAGATGATGACACGGACTGCAGTAAATCAGACAAATGCATGAACAGCTTATACCTGCGAATGAGCCAAGAATGCCAACGACCGACAAAAGGACGCTTCCAGCCGGTCGTTAACCTAGAACGAGTAATGGATTGGCTGACCATTGTGATAAGTAAATACTTGAGACAAATGTAAGCAAGTGATATTAGTATGAAGACCGATGAGAGCTTAGCTACGAATAACATCGTCACGGAATTGCCCCACCTGTTGCGAGTAGCTCATACCCAGAATGATTATTCAGTCGAATTCGATTGACAAGCTTAGCACTTAAGTTATCAGGAAAATGCCATTGTCCCAATATCTCATCGTACTGGGCTATGGTTCTAACACACACTTCATCATTGACGTAACTGTATTCCCCCATTCGAATAATCTTTCTCTTCCCGCCAATAATCGCCATCTCCACTCCTATCTGAGTTACATATTGGGTTATTCGCTTTACTAGTCGATTCGCATTTACAGCTCTTCCATCTTGCATACACATATCTGAGATAGCATCAGGCACATCCTCTAAAGCATGTACGTGAACAGAGGTCAGGCTACCAGCATGTCCGCGTGTACAGGCCCTTACATATAGATTTGCGTCATCATCCCTTATTTCAGCATGAACTATACGTTTAGGAGATTGGCGCAAAGCTAGCTTGAACGCTTGCTGACCATCATGAGCAGGATCATCTTCTACTATCTCGTATTGAATGATATTCTTATTCGGGAAATCACGCTGAAGCATAAGCTCAAACCTTGACTCAATCGTTACTATACGCTCATGATCGGGCATCTCTGCAATAAGCGCCTTTATTAAATGGGTTTTACCTGAGTTTGTTGGGCCAATTATCACCATATTCAGATAAGATCGAACAAAACAACGAAGGTACCTCATGATCGTTATATCCATCGTCTGATACTCTTGTTCGCAGAGAGTTGGGAGGTCATATCGATTTGTAGAATAGAAACGAATCGTAAGTGTAGGATGAGCTGTAAAGCCAAACCCGGTTAGAGTAACACGCGACCCATCGCTTAATCGAACCTCAGCCCATCTCTTGCGTACATTCAAGGTATCTTGATTAAATAGCACTAAATTTTGTTGAATCTGTTCTACCTCCTCTATAGCTCGAAAAGCATGCCCTGATGCTCTAGGAACGCCTCCTCGAACCACAAAGATGGAGGTGCCCACAACTTGAATTTCCTCCAATCCCTCCCTATCCTTGAGAATTAGTTCGAGTACGTTCAAACCTACAACTTCAGCGAATACAGCTTCTGATAAAGTTTCATAGTTCCGATCGGGTGTCACTGTATCATGCATTCGTTTCCTAATTAGAAAGTCATGTATCATAGCTAATACTCGCTTACGTTCCTCAGAGAAGCCTAGAATCGCTCGATTCAGCATCTCATGATGCTGCCATTTCTCCTTCTCTGATCGACCTCCAATGCCAACAAGAAATAAACGAACATCCTCAATGACCTGCTCAAGCTTGATCCTATCCTCTTCTGAAGGGCTGGTACGAATAGGCGCATTCTCTGTAATCATAGTCTTGGGAGTGTTCCTCTGACTATAATAGGCCATAACCGAAAACTTACTCTCATTGACGCTCATAGCTAAACCTCCTATCAATAGGCTTGAGCAAGCTCGTCATGGCTTGACGCCAAGTTCTTCGATCGGAAGAAAGCTGCATTGTTGACTCACCGAATAAACTGAAGATAGTTTTTGCTACTTGTGATAAGTCTCCGCTTAATAAGCTTGGGCGTGATATTGCTTCCCATAGCTTCCCCTGATTCAATAATGAATCAATTTCTTTGAGCTTATGGAGCTGACCTATTCTATGCATGCCCGTCTCTCTACATATTTCTCGAGAGGAATAGCTGTTATTCGAGCTTCCCTCCTTCTGAGTAATAAGCAGATCGAAGGACCTTGGTGAATGTCCGAATACCGGTGCTAAGGGTAGAAGCCAACGATTTACATCCTCTTGGAAGTGTGCTAGCTGCCCTGTTGTCACCATTAACCTTGTGCCCGCTCCCATCATAGCTGCGATTGTAGCTGCATTATCCCAGTAAGCATTCGTGTCCACAATGCAGTAATCATACGTTTGTGCTGCAACCTGCAATAAGCAATCTATATCATTAAGCGAATAGAATTCTGCCTGCTCCCGAAACATATTGCCGAATATAACATCGAGATTGGGCTGTTCTCTTATCTTCCAAGCATTCTGACGCAGTCTTTCGGGTGTTAAGCTCATGCTCTTAAGCTCTGCTCTCATACTTTCAAGCGTATTCTGTGGTTCGTCCACTCCAAGATAACGATGAATTTTGGAGCTCTTCAGGTTTAAGCATAAGTAGACTACAGACTGACTTGTCTTCATAGCCATATGTGCAGCCGTTCCGAATGCAGCGATCGTTGTCCCAATATTGGGTGTAGAGCCGATGAACTGAATGGTGTGGTTAATTGGATTGACAGTTCTATCTTTCTTCCCAAAGATATAGCCTGATAGCAGCTTCACGATCAATACATTAGAATGACCTGGTCTAACTATTGTCCATCCACCTGCTAAGCTTTCCTTCAGCATAGCAGCATTCAGTTCAGGATCATGGCGATTGGAAAGTAATAGAAACCTCTTCAGCTTATTGTTAATACCATTCATCACTTCGGTGAATTCACATAATCCTTCGTAATTGAAGTACTTATCCGAGGCAATAAGCACATCTGTGTGTTGTCCCATGCTACCGATTAATGATTCTAGCATTCCATAAACACCAACCGATTCTCTAGGTAACTTATTAGTCTTAATAAACTCTTCAACCAACAACTCATCATGCATCAGGAATGAGATATTCATCCTCCGACTCCCTCCATGGATGCAGAGGTAAAGGCGATGACAATCTTGTGTGTACCGTTCTTGCACAGACTATCCATAAGCAGCCATTCCTCCTCCGTCAAATTAAGATTAATATGATCGATCATGCTGTTTGCAGCTCTACGCGATGCATACATTCGTTCTTTATCGTCCTCAATACGCGAACGTAGATTGGATTGACCATTATCATCCACTTCGATATTCGAAGCTGACTTAACCGACGCCACCTTAATTCCATGCTCGAATAATCTTCTGGATTGTCCGTCTTGGCTTGAGATATAGACGCTTACTACATCGCCCGCTCGTATTCCACTGGAAATTGAAAGCATATACTCCTTCGGAATTTGGAATGTAGCCTGTTCTATAGTTGGTAGTAGATGATATCGATCAAGCTTCCAATCCAGTAACGGTTCATCTGTACCCAAGGGTACCAATGCTTCCATATTCACTACATCCTCCATTCGAAAGACCATACCTCCCATAACAGCCCCTTTCAGTATTGGCTTCCACTTCAGCATGTCTTCACTGATGATCGTTCCAGCCGGAATGAACACGTCTGGAACAATCGTTTGTACGGTTTGCTGCTGTTCTACTTGCTTCAGTTGCATCACATAAAGACCATAAACTAGCAACAATGCTAAGCAAGCTGCAATCAGACTTATCCATAAATTCTTAGCTCTATTCAATACCTTGATCACCTCTTAACAAAAAAATAAACGCAAGCCGACGGAATAAACCGTGAGCTTGCGTTCTTCGCAAAGCTAGCATATTTAGAAATTGTATACTTACAATAGCAAATAATTGGAAACGTGTAAAGATATTTATTCGTGTTACCTATTTACGGGAACAAGCAGAATAGGATGTTATTGTCATATATCAATCCATACTCTGCAATAGTGGGTAATGACAAGCGACCCAATGACCAGGTTCTACTTCTTGGAACGCTGGTTCAATCTCGCGACAGTGCACTAGTGACTCCCAATGAAATAGTCCTATAAATGATTGTAGTCAAGATGCAAGGTATATTGTCAATATACCGCAATAATATGTCAATTTGTTGTATTGACGAGGCATCTCTCGTTCTCTAGTATGGGGATAACAACTTTAATAAAGGGGTTCCTACATCATGTGGTTAGTATTCGCAGCATTATCAGCGGTTGCCTTTGGATTGCGAGGCATTCTCTATCACTGGACATCACAAAAACCGATTAATCGAAATCTCATGCTCTTAGGTGTTTTTACCACCGGGGCCCTCATTTCTTTATTGGGAAGCCTCTTCCTACAGCAGGAGTGGACCCTATATAACCTCATTGGCATATTCATGGGTTTATTTTCCTTCGCAGCGAATGGAAGTATGTATAAAGGATTTTCTGTGGGTAAAGCATCGCTTGTGGCTATTCTTACTGGACTTCCTCCCGTTGTCGTAGTTGTTCTAGCTTATATTCTCTGGGGTGAAACTCTAACCATATGGCAGCTGAGCGCATTCTTTATAATTATTGCCGGCATCTTAATTCTTAGGTATTCTAGTGACCTCTCGCTAAAGCAACTTCAAGGGGTTCAATGGGGTTTATTAACGATGCTATTCTTTGCAATGAACGATTTGTCTGGCAAACAAGCGATGTTATTCGAAGCAGCGATATTCCCAACTTTGTTCATGATGTTCATCACTGGTTCAATCTGCTTTGGCAGCTTGTGGTTAATAGGAAAGAGAAGGGTGAATGAGAATTCACCCTCCTCTATAGTTGTTACAGAGATGATTCAGGAGCAGCCGTGGAAAGAGTCCAAAACCTTTCTCTGGGGCATGCTTGTTGGAATTACTAATGCATCTGGTATGATCCTTGTTCTTCCTGCCTTTAGGCTTGGTATTACAGGCCTTGTCTCGGCCATTGTTGCGTTGAATGTTCTGCTCATCTTATTATATTCGCGATTGTTCTTGAAGGAGAAATTCTCCCCTCGAGAATTCATCGGTATTTGTATGACCCTTGCTGGAGTATTATTGATCCGTATATTCGACTAGAATTATCTATGGATACCTGCTAAATCGGCTTCTTTCCCGGGAACCACCAATTCCATCTTCCTAGCAATTTCATAGCTGCTGGAACAATGATTAGTCGGACAACCGTAGCATCCAGCAGAATCGCAACAGCCATCCCAAATCCCAATGTCTGAATAGGCAGCATCGAGGAGAAGGCGAATCCTGTGAACACAGCTATCATCAGAATTGCTGCTCCAGAAATCAATGGACCTGTGGTCTGAATACCCACTACAACACTTTCCTCATTATTACCTGTCTCATCGTAATGCTCCTTCACACGACTTATTAAGAATACTTCATAGTCCGTACTTAAACCGAATAATAGTGCCAGCATTAGGATCGGTATAAAATTCGAGATGTATCCGTTGGCAGTAGCATTGAACACCTCAATGCCATGTCCTCTGGCGAACACCCAGGTTACGATACCGAATGTTGCTCCAACCGATATAAGATTCATGATAATGGCTTTCAGTGGCAAAATTATACTGCGGAAAGTGACAACTAGAATGACATATATCAGTCCTAACATGATGAACAATGCTGGTAATAAACCTGCATATATCGCGTCATTCATATCGATTGATGCAGCGGTGTCACCCCCAAGAACGAAAGCTAATTCCTCGGGTGGATCAGTTTGCGGAATGATGTTCTGACT